>DHQK01000129.1:30949-106126 GCA_002411085.1 Marinilabilia sp. UBA5340
ACTCTCTGGTGGATGCTGAAGAAATCAGATTGACCGGTTTTTTTGTCCGGGCAGAAAGAGATCGTAGTCTCAATTATTATAAAAAATACAGTAATCGTGAATTGACAGATGAATTAAAAGAGAAATGGGGAGCCTATATGGTTATTCCATCCAGTTTCAATGAAAATAAGCCCGGAAAAGACTTTCTGTGGATGTCACAGGAAACACCTTTGATCAGTCAGGGTGTTTTTGTTTACTCTTTTGATTATACCGACTTTGATTCGTTTTCTGAAGCCAATCTTCTGAACAAAAGGGATTCGGTATTGCAAATTAATGTTCCCGGGCCTTCAGAAGGGTCTTATATGGTGACAGAGGATCGGGTGCCGGTGACCTACAAACGGTTTGAACTGGGTGATCATCAGGTGGTCGAAATGCGCGGTTTGTGGCGTGTTGAAGGAGATGTGATGGGAGGTCCGTTTGTGAGCCTTGCTCATATTGATCCGGAAAATGCAAGAGTGGTAGTGACAGAAGGTTATGTATATGCTCCCGAAAAACCGGAAAAACGAAATCTTATGTGGCAACTTGATGCCATACTTTATTCGTTTAAGTTCCTGAATGACAGTGATTCTGAAGGAGAGACAGAATGATGAATTATCCTTCACTGACAAACGATGATATTCGCAAAGCGGGCAAACGTGAAGATTTGATTCGTGAAACAGCACAGCAAATTGTTAAAGATTTTGCCGAGTTTAATTTGGATATTCATTTTTCCGGAAATGTCGGCGATTTCTACCATGAATTGTTCGGTCAAATGCAAAAACATGTAGACCGGCTAATGGGTGAGAATGGCGAGCGGTTTTTCAATTTGCTTTATCGAATAGATGTTTCAGACAGCGAAGTGACAAGTTACCAGCAACAATTTCCTGAGGTATCTTTGCCTGATGTTATTACAGAATTAATAATTCATCGGGAACTCAAAAAGATTTTGATCAGAGATTTCTTTCGAAACGGCAAAGCGTAAAATTCCATATATATCACATGTGTATCGCATGTGACCATGAAAAAATCAGATACTATGAGCACAGAGAAAGTAAAAGTTGCAATAACACAGGGAGACATAAACGGAATCGGGTATGAAATAATTTTTAAAACTCTTGCCGATGCCAAAGTTTTGGAACTTTTTACCCCTGTTATTTATGGTTCTTCCAAAGTTGCCGCTTATCATCGAAAGGCATTGAATATACCTAACTTCAGTTTGAACAGTATTAAATCAGGCGAAGAGGCCCATCCTAAAAGGGTGAATATTGTTAATTGTCTGGAAGACAATGTTCGGGTTGAACTTGGTAAGGCTACCGAAACCGGGGGACAGGCTGCCTTCTTAGCCCTGGAAAAAGCCGTTGAAGATTTGAAAAACGGGGCAGTAGATGTGTTGGTTACGGCTCCGCTAAATAAAAGTGCTGCCTATTCAGATTCTTTTAGTTTTCCCGGACATACAGAATACCTTGCCAATCAGTTCGGGAGTAAATCACATATAATGTTGATGGTGAGCTCTAAGTTGAAGGTGGGCGTGGTGACTGGCCATATTGCTTTAAAAGAGGTGGCCGAACAATTGACTATGGAAAAGATCCTTGATAAAATAAGGGTGCTTGACAAGACCCTGCGAGTGGATTTTACCATAAGGAAGCCCCGTATTGCCGTTCTTGGGGTTAACCCACATGCAGGTGATGATGGTTTGCTTGGGAATGAAGAAATTAATATTATTAAACCAGCCATTGAGGTTGCTCGTGAAGAAGGTATAATGGCACTGGGACCTTACCCTGCAGATGGTTTATTTGGTTCGGGAGATGTAGGTCGATTTGATGCAGTGCTGGCCATGTATCATGATCAGGGACTTGCTCCGTTCAAAAGTATTGCTTTTTCTGAAGGGGTTAATTTTACCGGTGGTCTGCCTATCGTTCGTACATCGCCTGATCATGGAACCGCTTTCGAAATAGCTGGAGAGAACAAGGCAGATGAAAGTTCTTTCAGAGAGGCTGTTTATCTTGCGATTGATGTGTTTAAACAACGAAATATGTACAAAGAGATTTCTGCTGACCCATTGAAGACAGCAGAGAGGTCAGACTTTGAGAAAGACTAATGTTTTTGCTCTTTCGCGATACAAAAAAGGCTGTCTTCATTGTGGAGACAGCCTTTCTTTTTTATTGATATTGTCTATCCATTCGAACTGTTATCAGGATTGTATCCTTTGATGATTCCCCGCTGAGAATTTTTGATGAAGAGGATTATTTCATCACGCTCGTCAGAAGCTGTTAATTCTGCTTCAATACGCTCAATGGCTTGTGTATTATTGAGTCCCTTCTGGAACATGAACCGATATATATCCTGAATATCCCGGATTTGTTCGTTTGTAAAATTCCTTCTTCTCAGGCCGATAGAATTTACCCCGGCATAAGAAACCGGCTCGCGTCCTGCTTTTACATAGGGAGGTACATCTTTGCTTACCAGTGTTCCGCCTGCCACCATCACGTGTTTGCCAATGTGGACAAACTGATGAATGGCCGAAAGACCGCCCACAATAGCCCAGTCGTCAATTTTTACCTCGCCTGCCACTTGTACGCTGTTGACAAGAATAACATTGTTGCCTACTACACAATCGTGTGCTACGTGCACGTAAGCCATGAGCAGACAGTTGTTGCCTACCACCGTTTTTCCGCGAGAACTTGTTCCTCTATTGATGGTTACAAATTCGCGAATTGTCGTGTTGTCTCCGACGATGGCCAATGAGTCTTCGCCTTCGAACTTTAAATCCTGAGGTACCGCTGAAATTACGGCTCCGGGGAAAATATTACAGTTTTTACCAATCCGGGCTCCCTCAAGAATTGTTACGTTGGATCCTATCCTGGTGCCTTCGCCAATCTCCACATTTTTGTCAATAGTAGCAAAGGGTTCGATGACTACGTTGGGGGCTATTTTGGCTTCGGGATGGATATATGCTAATGGTTGCTTCATGTCTTTGGTTTTGTGTGTAAATGAAGGGGCAATATTTTATTGAGTCGTTGCCACCCCTTTTCCTTTTATTTGTTTTTTGCAATTTGGGCCATAAACTCACCCTCAGCAACAATGCAATCTCCAACAAAGGCTGTTCCTTTCATGTTGGCAACTCCTCTTCTTATTTCTGTCATTAGTTCCAGTTTGAAAACGATCGTATCACCGGGCACCACCTTCTTCCGGAATTTGATGTTGTCAATTTTCAGGAAATAAGTGCTGTATTTTTTTGGTTCATCAACCTGACTTAGTACCAGAATCCCTCCGATTTGAGCCATGGCTTCCACCTGAAGAACTCCCGGCATAACAGGCTCTTCGGGGAAATGACCTACGAAGAAGGGTTCATTCATGGTTACGTTTTTCACCCCGATGATGGTTTTTGCCTGAAGGTCAATAATCTTGTCAACCAGCAGGAACGGGGGACGATGAGGTAAGAGTTTCTTTATTTCGTTGATGTCAAAAACAGGATCCGCGTTGGGATCGTATTCCGGGGCATCTGCTTTCATCTGCCGCCTTTTGATCTCTTTACGTATGGTTTTGGCAAATTCAGCATTGATTTTATGTCCCGGCTTGTTGGCGATGATTCGACCCTTAATTGGCATCCCTGCAAGTGTAAGGTCTCCGATCACATCGAGTAGTTTGTGACGCGCAGGTTCGTTGGCGTGTCGAAGCTCCAGATTGTTTAGGATACCGATGGGTTTTACCTCTACCGATGGTTTGTTGAAAAGTGCAGCCAGCCTGTCAAGCTCTTCCTGTTTCACCTCTTTGTCAATGATGATGATTGCATTATCCAGATCACCTCCTTTGATCAGGTTGTTTTTAAGAAGAGGTTCCAGTTCGTGCAGAAAAACAAACGTGCGACAATTGCTGATTTCTGATTCGAAATCTTCCAGTTTTTCCAGGTTTGCATACTGATTGGAGAGCAACATGGATTTGTTGAAAGAAATCATGGCCTGATAAGTCTGCCCATCCTCAGGAATCGCAACAACAGAACTCCCTGTTTCAGGGTCTTCCACCACCATTTTTTCTTTGACGATAAAGTATTCCCGGTCTTCTTCCTGTTCTTCGATGCCCACCTCTTTTATGGCTTCTACGAAATGGTAAGCACTGCCATCCAGGATAGGCGCTTCAGGGCCGTCCACTTCAATCATGCAGTTGTCAATTCCCATTCCTCTCAATGCTGCCAGGCAGTGTTCGATGGTGCTAATGCGCGCATCGTTTTCCTCCAGAACAGTTCCTCTTTCAGTGAATACCACATTGTCGGCAAGTGCGCGGATAACTGGTGTATTTTCAAGGTCGGTTCGTTTAAAAGAAAACCCCGAGTTGGCCGGGGCAGGATTTAGTGTGAGTGTAACTTCCGCTCCGGTATGAAGCCCGGTGCCTTTTAACGAAGTAGCTTTTTGAATGGTTCTTTGTTTTTCTGACATAGTAACTATCATTAAGACGAAATTGCCTTGTGGCACATTTGGTTTATGTGTCTGTGGCCTATTTTCCTGATACTTTTTTCTCTATTTCCTGAAGTTGCTGGTAAATGGAAGGCAACTTCCTGAATATTACATAAGATTTGTTGTACTGCATGGCATCCATGGCAGGAGATCCCATCATTACCGTTCCTTTTTTGGGAATGCTTTTGCCCACACCTGTCTGAGCAGCCAGCTTAACCTGATCGGCTACTTTCAGATGTCCGGCTATACCTACCTGACCTCCAAACATGCAGTTTTTTCCTATTTTAGTACTCCCGGCGATGCCTGTCTGAGCCGCAATTACAGTATTGGATCCCACCTCTACATTATGGGCTATTTGCACCAGATTATCTACTTTGGCACCCCGGCGCACAATTGTTGCACCCATAGTGGCTCTGTCAATCGTTGTATTGGCACCAATTTCTACGTAGTCTTCGATGACCACATTTCCAACCTGGGGGATTTTCTGGTATTCTCCCTCAGGGCCCGGGGCAAATCCAAATCCGTCCGATCCGATGACTGCACCGGCATGGACAATACAGGTTTTTCCGATTTTACAATGTTTATATATCTTGGCACCGGCATAAATAATGGTGTTGTCACCTATTTCAACTCCTTCGCCAATGAAAGCACCGGGCCAAATTTGTACATTATTGCCGATTTTTGCTTTTTCGCTGATGTACGCAAATGCACCGACATAGGCAAACTCACCAACGGTGGCTGTCTGATCTATGAAGGAGGGTTGTTCTATTCCGGTCTTTTTGGGCAAAGAACTTTCGTATAGCTGAAGGAGTTTGGCCAGTGCCTGATAAGCGTCTTCAACTCTTATTAGGGTGGCTTTAATCTGACCCTCTGGCTTGAAACTGTTGTTGACAATAACTACCGATGCTTCAGTGTTATATATGTGCTGTTCGTACTTGGGATTGGCGAGAAATGTCAGTGTCTCCGGACGACCTTCTTCTATTTTGGATACGTCACGGATAACCTGATTGGCATCTCCATCCACTTTCCCGTTAATGAGTTCAGCAATCTGTTGGGCAGTAAATTCCATGTTGAAAAATTTGGCACAAAACTAATAAATATATCCTTTGGTGTAAAATAATGTTTGAATCGCTGACCTTTTTAGATCCAAATTTAAGGATGAAACGTTTGTTTAAATCATTAAAGATAACAATTGACCGGATGAAGCGGTTTGTAAATGAGGATGAAAAAACATGCATGATAAATTCAATGCCGGCATTGGTCTGTTATATTTTATGTCGATAAAATGGGGCGGGCAGGTGTTTAAATCCTGGATTTGGGTATTTCCCCTTTAAGATTTTACTTTTTGATGCATTATGATTTTAGTGGCTGTTATTTGGGATAGCAAAGTATATACTTGCTCACCGGCTTGGAAAGGGCTGTGTGGTCAAGCATGTCTGAAGCCCGCGAAATGTCTTTGGTACTTCCGTCTTTGTAGATAATGTTGATGTTTTCACCTCCTGTTTTGTAGGTACTGTTTGAGACATGGTCCGTAAAAACGAAATAACTCATCTCTTCCGTCGAAAGGCCAAAAAGCTCTTTTTTTTCTTCTTTATGACGTTCTATAAGTTCATCCGAAAAAGGCGTGTCTGAAACTTCAATTCGTAACAGTTTTCGATCCAGGATGCTTGCCGACAGGCACGCCAGGACTCGGTCATCATGATTTCTCCATATTTTTAGTGCGCTCATGATGTCGTTGTCATCCAGAATGGTGAAATCATCCAGGATTTTGGGGTTGGTAAGAAAGTCTTTCTTGCAAAATCGATTCCGGAGAAATGTTTCCAAAAAAGGAGTGGCCGGAACTTCTTTCCCAAGTAGCGATAATTCTCTGGCTCTTTTTAATGCATTGATAAGCATTTTTTCTGCTACCAGGGCTGTTTTGTGGAGGTAGACCTGCCAATACATTAGTCGGCGGGCCACCAGAAATTTTTCGATAGAATAGATGCCTTTGCCTTCAACTACCAGTTCATTGTTTTTTATTTCCAGCATCTTAATGATTCGATCTGATCCGATGACACCTTCGGATACTCCGGAAAAGAAGCTGTCTCTTTTCAGGTAATCCAGACGATCCACGTCCAGTTGGCTGGATACCAACTGGTGAAGGAAAAGTTTTCCGGTATTTCCTTTAAATATTTCAATAGCAGCAGATAATTGTCCGTTAAAATGCTCGTTGAGCCGCTCCATCAGTAATAAAGAGATATCTTCGTGATCAAGGCTTTCGATGAGGGTTTGTTCCAATGCATGCGAAAACGGACCGTGTCCCAGATCATGCATGAGGATGGCTGCATGTGCTGCGATGGATTCTTCGTCCGATATTTGGTGGCCTTTGTTGCGAAGAACGGTAATGGCTGTTCCCATCAGATAAAAGGCTCCAAGCGTATGCTGGAAGCGGGTGTGAACTGCACCGGGGTAAACCAGGGACGTAAGCCCCAGTTGTTTGATTCTGCGCAAACGCTGAATGTAAGGATGTTCTATGAGCTCGAAGAGAATGTTGTCAGGGATGCTGATAAACCCGTGTACCGGGTCATTGACAATTTTTCGCTGGTTGTATGGTTGTGGTGTATTCAATGTTTTCTTGCTGGTTTTGTGATACAAAGAAAAACATTCGGATCGAATAGTACAAATAGCACATTTTATTCCAGCCGGTCAAAAAAAATGTTTGTAGTCATTTCTCTGTGGTGAGATGGTTTGCTATCCAAAAATTCGCATAGACTTATTTGAGAAATCCCTCTATTCCCAAAGGATTCAATTAAGTAAAATTTGTCATGTTTGTCTTATGCTTCATTCAAATGATTGATTTTCTAAATCGGCGTTTACTTAATTTTCCCCAAAGGTTTCCAGAGAAAAATGTAAAACCGTTGCGAAAATTAGGTGTCATATCAAAATGATTTGATTTTTAGGAGGAAAGGTTTTTGCATATTTGTTTGTCATTCCTTATCTTTGCACCGGTTTTCACAGTAAGTGGGTAGGGGACAAGGGTCCCCTATTTTATTAATGGCTTGTCTATGATAGTAAAAAAACAAATAATGGGCCTGATTGCCGACAAGCTGGAGGCAGACGGGTTTTTTCCGGTGGAAGTGACCGTGAAGCCCGGAAACAGGATTGAGATTTTGATCGACAGTAAAAATGGAGTTCCCATTGAGTATTGTGTTGAGATCTCCAGATTGGTAGAGCATTCATTCGATCGGGAGCAAGAGGATTTTGAATTAGAAGTCTCCTCTCCGGGTATAGGGCAGCCGTTTAAAGTTGTGGATCAGTATCACAAATGTTTGGACAGGCCTGTAGAAGTAATGGATAAAGAGGGGAAGATTCAAAAAGGAATACTTGAAGAAGTGAATGATGATGGTTTTGTCGTTAAAGAAGAAAAAATGGTGAAACCTGAAGGAAAAAAGAAAAAAGAGTTGCAGGTTTTGCATCATCAGTTTAGTTTTGAGGATGTAAAGCGGGTTAAAGAGATTCTGACTTTGTAAGTTTGAAACCAAATATTCCGGCAAACCGGATTAAGCAGATAAAAAAAGAACGAACATACTACAACAGCGATGGAAAATATAAATTTGATAGACACTTTTTCGGAATTTAAAGAGCTGAAAAACATTGACCGTGCTACCATGGTCAGGGTACTCGAAGACTCATTCCGCAGTGTTTTGGTCAAGATTTTCGGAAGCGACGATAATTTTGACGTCATCGTAAATATCGATAAAGGTGATTTTGAGATCTGGCGTAATCGGGAAGTGGTGCCCGATGGAGAAGTGGAAGATCCCAATACTCAGATTTCACTGACCGAGGCGCGTAAATTTGACGAAGATTATGAAGTGGGAGAAGAAGTTGTGGATGAAGTTGATTTTCATAAGTTCGGACGCCGTGCCATTCTGACTTTGCGACAGAATCTTGCCGGCCAGATCATGGAGCTGGAAAAGGATCATCTGTATAGTAAATATACTGAAAGAATCGGTGATGTGGTTACCGGAGAGGTTTATCAGATCTGGAAAAGAGAAATGTTGATCCTGGATGATGAGGGCAATGAGTTGATTTTGCCCCGGGCAGAGCAAATTCCCGGTGACTTTTTCAGAAAAGGTGAAACAGTACGTGCTGTTGTAATACGAGTGGAAATGAGGAATAACAATCCGTTGATTATTCTTTCACGGACATCTCCTGTTTTCCTCGAACGATTGTTTGAATTTGAAGTTCCGGAGATATATGACGGTCTGATTACGATCAAGAAAATTGTGCGTGCTCCGGGTGAGCGTGCCAAAGTGGCTGTAGAATCGTATGATGATCGTATTGACCCGGTAGGTGCCTGTGTTGGAATGAAAGGCTCGCGTATCCATGGCATCGTGCGGGAATTACACAATGAAAACATTGATGTAATTAATTTTACCACCAATACACAGTTGTTTATTCAACGTGCATTGAATCCGGCCAAAGTGTCGAGTATTAAATTATTTGAAGAAGAGAAACGTGCTGATGTGTATCTTCAGCCAGAGGAAGTGTCGCTTGCTATAGGAAAAGGCGGCTTAAATATCCGTCTGGCCAGTCAGCTTACCGGTTACGAAATAGATGTATACCGAGAAACAGAGGATGAGGACGAAGAAGACGTTTCTCTTGATGAATTTTCAGACGAGATTGAAAGCTGGATACTTGATGAACTCAAAGCGATTGGTTGCGACACCGCCAAATCAGTACTTGACTTGACTGTGGAGGATCTGACCAAAAGGACAGATCTGGAGGAAGAAACCATTCGGGAGGTAATCAATGTTCTGAAAGCCGAATTTGAATAATTCGCTTATCTTTGTTCGGCAAAGATTTTTAATCTTTTTTACCTGTAAAAACGAAAGTCCCTTATATGGCAGTTGGAAAAAGACTCAGCAAAATAGCAAAAGAATGTAATGTGGGAATCAGCACTATTGTTGAATTCCTGCATAAAAAAGGATTCCAGATTGAATCCAATCCGAATACCAAAGTTTCGGAGGAGATGGTTGATCTTCTGAGACAGGAATATCGCTCTGACTTTACCGTGAAACAAGAGTCGGAGAAACTGGTTGAGCGCAAGCAGAAAGGGAAAAAATCGTCTGTCTCTATTGATGACCTGATTGAAGGGGAAACCTCGGAAGACGAAATGGACATTGAAGAAGAGGAAGTCCCTGTTAAAAAACCGGAAAAGAAAAAAACGGAGGAGCCAGTTGCTGAGGTTTCAACGCCAAAACACAAAATGGATGTGAAGGTCGTGGGTAAAATCGACCTTGAGAAAAAGAAAAAAGCTGAAGAGGAGGCTAAAGAGCAGCAGGACGAGGTTCAAAAAACCGGTTCCGAGGCTGTTGAAGAGTCTGTCAAAGCATCAGATAAAACAGATAAATCTTCGCAGGAAGAAAAGAAGACTGAAGAGAAGGAACCTGAAGCAAATCAACCTAAGAAGGATGATTCGAAAAAGGAAACTCCCGATCAAAAAGTAGACATTCCGGTGGAGGTAGAGAAACCAGACAAAGACTTGAAAGTGGTTGGAAAAATTGACCTTGAGGAAAAACCGGAAACTTCCCCGAAGAAAGAAGCCAAGGCTGAAGAACCCCGCAAGGAGCAAAAGCCCGCATCTCAGGATAAAAAATCATCTGAGGTGAATGCGGAAGCTAAAAAAGAGAAAGCTCCTGAAAAGAAAGCGGAAGAAAAACAAGTACCTGAAACAAAGGCTCCTGAAACGGCTAAGCCTGAAGCCGAAGGTAAAGAAGAGAAAAAGGATCCTGATAGTTTTATGCCTACCAAGGTGAAAAAGCTGTCCGGCCCTACTGTGGTTGGAAAGATAGATCTTCCTGCCAATGCGCGTAGCAATGACAACAATCGTGAAGAGCTTCGTAAAAAGAAAAAGAAAAGAAAGCGCATTCGTAAAGAGAAGGAACGCGTAAACATCAACGAAAAGCAGCAACAACAAAATGCTGCTAACGGAGGAAAAGCTACCCCGGAGAAAAAAGAGAAACGGAAAAAGACCAAGGCTAAAAAGCGTCCTGCACGTCCCGAAGTGAGTGAAGAGGATGTTCAAAAGCAAATAAAAGAAACGCTGGCCAGACTAACCTCTAAAGGAAAGTCTAAAGCATCCCGTCACCGTCGCGATAAGCGCGATGCAGCTGCCCAGAAGGAGCAGGACGAGATGGAAAGATTGTCGGAAGAGAGCAAGGTGCTTAAAGTTACTGAGTTCCTGACAGCGAATGATCTTGCCAATATGATGGACGTTCAGGTGACACAAATTATCTCTACCTGTATGAGTCTTGGCTTGTTTGTTTCGATAAACCAGCGTCTTGATGCGGAAACCATTACGTTGGTAGCCGAGGAATATGGCTATAATGTGGAATTCATTAGTGTGGATGCTGCAGAATCAATCGAAGAGGAAGAGGACAAACCAGAGGATATGAAAGCCCGTCCACCTATTATTACGGTAATGGGACACGTTGACCATGGTAAAACATCTTTGCTTGACCATATTCGTAAAGCCAATGTAATTGCCGGTGAGGCAGGAGGTATTACCCAGCATATTGGTGCATATAACGTAGAGCTGGCCGACGGTCGTGAAATAACTTTCCTGGATACACCAGGTCACGAAGCCTTTACCGCTATGCGTGCAAGGGGTGCCCAGGTAACTGATATTGCTATCATCATTGTGGCAGCCGATGACAATGTGATGCCCCAGACAATTGAGGCCATCAACCATGCCTCTGCTGCGGGCGTACCGATCGTTTTTGCCATCAACAAAATTGATAAACCCAATGCCAATCCTGACAGGGTGAAAGAGGAACTGGCCAATATGAATTACCTCGTTGAAGAATGGGGTGGAAAATACCAGTCGCAGGATATTAGTGCCAAAAATGGAATCAACATTGAACAATTGCTGGAGAAGGTATTGCTTGAGGCTGATTTATTGGAACTAAAAGCCAATCCAGATAAACCTGCTGTAGGTTCGGTGATTGAATCTACACTGGATCGTGGTCGTGGTTATGTGGCAACACTGCTGGTAACTGCCGGAACTCTTCGTACCGGAGATCTGATTCTTTCGGGACAGTATTATGGACACGTGAAGGCCATGTTCAATGAGCGAAATCAGAACATTGAAGAGGCAGGGCCTTCTGAACCAGTATTGGTTCTTGGCTTGAATGGTGCCCCACAGGCCGGTGAGAAATTCCATGTAATGGAGAATGAAAAGGAAGCCAAGGATATTGCAACCAAGCGTTCTCAATTGCAAAGGGAGCAGGGACTGCGAACCCAGAAGCATATTACACTGGATGAGATTGGTCGTCGTATTGCCATTGGAAACTTCCAGGAGTTAAATCTGGTGGTGAAAGGGGACGTGGATGGATCCATTGAAGCGCTTGCCGACTCTCTGATCAAACTCTCTACTGAGGAGATTCAGGTGAATGTAATCCACAAGGCTGTTGGTCAGATTTCCGAGTCAGATATTATGCTGGCAGCTGCCTCCAATGCCATCGTGATCGGATTCCAGGTGCGTCCTTCACTGGCTGCACGTCGACTGGCAGAAAAAGAGGAGATCGATATTCGTCTTTACTCTATTATCTATGACGCCATTGAAGAGATTACTTCTGCCATGGAAGGAATGCTTTCTCCCGAGATCAAGGAGCAGATTACTGCCACTGTTGAAATCAGGGATGTCTTTAAGATTTCGAAGGTGGGAACAGTCGCCGGTTGTATGGTGAAAGAAGGAAAAGTTAAACGTAGCTCTAAGATTCGCGTGATTCGAGATGGTATTGTGATCTACACCGGAGAACTGGGATCTCTGAAGCGTTTTAAAGATGATGTCAAAGAAGTTGCTTCAGGTTACGAATGTGGATTGAATATTAAGAATTTCAATGATATTAAAGTGGGAGACATTGTAGAAGCCTTCGAAGAGGTTGAAGTTTCCAGAACGCTTTAGTACCACAGATATAAAATCAACAAAAAAGGCGATCGAATTTCGGTCGCCTTTTTTTGTTAACTTTCAGTGTCTTATTCAATGAGCTTTTTGTAGTCGCTGGCAGATAAAAGATCCTCTGCCTGGTCGGGGTCGGCCATTTCAATTTTGACCATCCAGCCTCCTTCGTAAGGTTCTTTGTTAACCAGTTCAGGCTGGTTCTCCAGCTCTTCGTTTACCTCAATGATTTTCCCGGCAACAGGCATGTAAAGGTCAGATACAGTTTTTACGGCTTCGATGGTTCCGAATACCTCTTCTTTTTCCAGGTCTTCATCTTCGGTTTCGATTTCGACAAAAACAATGTCTCCCAATTCGCTCTGTGCAAAGTCTGTAATTCCCACAATGGCCACGCCGCCGTCAATTTTGACCCACTCGTGGTCTTTGGTGAATTTTAGGTTTTCCGGTATGTTCATAACTTTTTGTTGATTTATGGATTCAATTTCAAAATTAGATATTTTTTTAGGAATTATCTAACAGAATGGTTGCATATATTTAACCTCAAATAGTAGATGATGGTTTCCCTGCTGAGCTTACTGAGCCAGAGAGAAACGGAAACTGACACCCACATTGGTGTTGTAAGTAGGGTAGGAAGATGAGATATAAGGATTGTTTACCTGTCTATCGTAGAACAATTGTACATTGAACCGATCACTCAGCACGTAGTCAGCAGTGATTTTTAGGGTGGTGATTTTTTGACCTGCCGTCATTTGGTTGGAGGCTTCCTGGATTTTTCGAATGATAGAAAAACTCTCGCGCATAGAAATGTCTGCTCTGAGGTTAAGGTCTGAGGATACTTTTGTTTGGTTACCTGAATTGCCGAGGATCATGTCCATTTTATCAAAGCGGTAGCCAATTCCAATAACCCATTCGTTATTGTAATTCTCTATCAACTGATTGTTATTAAGACTCAGATTGAGAATTCTCCCTTTTTTGTATTCTGCTCTTGTACTGAAATTTCCGGGCCAGGTGATGTTGAACTGTAAAAATGGTGCGAATTGTTCGGTGATGGTCACTCCGCTGATCAGATATTTAGCCAGGAAATTGTCCTGTGCATCCCTGACAAAACTTAAGCCATCACCATTTTCTTCCCATTCCAGATTTGTCTGGTAGTTTCCAATGGAATAGGTGGAGGTATAGGCATGGCTGATATCAAATGATTTTACAATTTTTTTAAAGAAATCTATTTTGGACAGACCACTGTAATTGATGCGCCAGTTGGGTTTGATATACGCCAGGGATGGAAAAGTTTCCAGGAATATGTTGTTGGCACTTTTGCCCGAGTAGGCTGCCAGAAAAGCCGGGATCAACACCTCTCTGGAGGTGAGGTTGTAGCCATCCACTCCGGATTCCACGTTATGTCCTCGTTCAGGATAGCCGTTTGGATTGTAAGGCAGTCCGGCAATATTGTTGTTTTGGTAGTATTCTGTTTCGGGGTAAACTGAACCTGATCGTTCATTGCCCAATCGTCTGGCTATAATATTTCTGTTTTCCAGAAACTGTTCGTATGCCGGCGAGCTGTAATCTCCTTTTTTATCCACTTTGTCGAATGCCGTAGCCAGCGTGTTAAAACTCATGGAGAAACTGCCGGATTCCATTGTGTTAAAAACACCTCGGAACTGGTCGCCATTAAAAAGATAATACTCGTTCATATTGTTCGAGTATCGTCGGTTTGCTGTAACATCAATGCGCAAATCTTTAATGGGCTCAATGGTGGCCCGGATGTTCAGATCCTGCGTTTGTGTCATGATGTAGGGGCTGTTCAGTGTGCTGTCGGTCGTCAACCAGTTGTTCTCCACAGCTTTCATTGCAAAATCCCGATCCTGAAATCCGATCAGGAAGGGTAATCCCGGAGCATTTACTCCCCGAACATCCTGATTGCCTAAAAATCCAGGTTCCGGCAGATATCCGGGCAGGGTGGTTCCATTGTTCGAGGAGTAAGAGATTGATAAGTTTTTGATGCCTGTGGCCAGTTTAAGCACATTGTCGGTCACGATCCTGATGGGGGAAGTAGAGGTTTTTCGTTGACCGGTAATCAGGGTGCGGGCATTTGAAATGTCCCGTGATGCCGTAAAACTTATTTTGTTGTTGTCAATGATACTGGTTTGTCCTTGTACCGGGCGACCGTTGCTGTCGAAGATGCGTACCTGCACATCCCGGGTGTTGAGTTTATGCTCAATTTCTATGGGGGTTCCTTTTTCAATGTTCAGGCTGTGACTGGTATATCTCAGTTGTTGGGTTCCTCCGGACCTCTGCTGAGGGCGTGAAAGGTTTCTGAGATAATCCACTTTGTTGTAAAGTCCTGTAAAATTAAGCTGAGTATTGGCCTGAATGGTATTGCTGTTGCGAATGGTATTTCCCCATTCGTATTCGTCTTCTGTGATGGGGCCCTGTTGCCAGTTGAACTGAGCTCCGTAGTTCAGATTGGCCGATGTCCAGTCGAGCAGCGGCAATTTATTGATGGGGAGTCTGTAGCTGGCATTAATGTTGTGCTGATAGTTGGTGGTGCGGCCATAAGAAAGGATATTGCGCATCACCGAATCTTTCCATACTTCATATTCATCCCGGTACCGGTCTTTGTTTACTACACCTGTAGGTTCATCAATGCGTGCATTGGTAGTCGTTCGAAAATCCACTTTCAGCGATCGCGTGAGGTTATAGGTCATTTCGAAATACCTGTTCCAGTTGAAATCTTTGCGTACCGACACAGGAATTTTAAAGGAGGGATTGTTTACATTTCTGAGCTGAGACTCGGAGTAATCCCGAAGTAGCTCCCAGCGGTAATTGATCTGACTGGGCAAAAGGTAGAAGTTAAAGTCCCTGATAAGTTTAAGTCCATTGCCTTTTACTCCTTTGAAGGGCTCTACGATTTTTGGTTGACTGGAATAATTGTAAGCCAGAATACCACGGTAAGTTTTGTCTATTTTGTATTCCGTATTGACATCCTTGTGCTCCGATTCATTGTATGAGTAGGTAGCACTGAGGTTGGAAATATCGTAAATCTTTGGTTGGGTATCTTTGGGTTTCAATCTTACGTTGGTGAAGTTGATACTTTTGCGGCTTGTGCGGTCTTGAGAAAGCTCCTTAATACTGTCTCGTTCAGCTTTGGACGAGGCATTGTCCAGGGCCTGCTCCATGGTGATGTCCGGATCAAGCGGATTGTATTCGGGTGTAGCGACCTGTTCACTGACGCTTACATACATAGGGGCTGAAAGTCTGGATTCAGGGCCCAGCAGTTTTCCCAATTCCAGATTGGTCGCAATGTCGTACTGATAATAATCCTCCTGGCTCCGTTCATTGACACTCTGTTCAATACTTCCGAAACCGATGGTGTTGACCTTCCCTGCCATAGAGACACTACCCAGATCGGCCAGTTTTACATTTACTCTGGCATTGGCAGCCCAACCGCCTTCTTCATCAAAGTCAGAAAGACGCAATTCGTTGAACCACACCTCGGTGGTTTTCATATCAATGGTGTTGTTGCGAATGCCGATCATGATCGATCTTACATTGGCCAGACTCGGGTTACCTTTTATTCCTACGTGGTTGTTGGGATTATCCGGGTCGGCACGGTAAAATTTTTCATTAATGGATACTTCTGCTTCGCCCGATCGCAATGCATCATTTCGATTCAGTTTTATTTCCTGAAGCAGTTCTATTGGGAAATCAATCCGGTTTTCCTCGGGCCAAACAATATATCGGTCACTGGTGGAGTTATTGCTATAGGTTCCGGCAGGCGTTAGTTTCAGGGGAACTTCATATTCATAGTAATTGTTCTTGAAGTCCGTTCCCAGACGGATGAAAGCAACAATGTCATCATCTTCCAGGGCATAACCGGAAACCTCCTCGGCATGTACTTCCATTTTGATACGCCGGTATTGGCGCATATCCATGTTGAGCGTTTTGTATACCGCACGGGCATCTCTTCCAGGTAGCTCGCTGGCTTTTAGGACAATGGATTGTTCATTGAGTTGTCTGATCTGCGGATTCCCGGGATCAATAACCCTGTCAATGCCCGGAGGCAGTACATAATTAACAGGTTTGCGGGTTCCGTTTTCTTCAATGTTGACGGTTGCAACCTCGAATTGGGTGTTGGGTGAGGGTGCTACCATATCATCTATTTCAAAAAGGTCGTCAGAGTATTTTCTCCATTCTGAACGTACCAGATCCATCGTAGCAAAACGCAGAATAACCGTGTCTGTGAAATTGCGCATAAACATTCGCATGAAACGAACCGAACTTAGATCACTCAGTTCACCAATGGTGGTGTCAGGTTCATTGACGGGTACCTTGAATTGATACCATTTCACTGAACTTGTCTCGCCGTTGGCCAGGGTCACGTTGGATTCAATTTCATCTGTGATAAAGTTTTGCCCCACATTCATGTCTTCAGGTCGCAAACTGATGCGGTACTGGAAATAACTCTCCGTTTCACTAAGAGTGTTGTCTCTGTTGATGTCTTCACCATCGGGTAGTGTAGTCGCAGCCGTACTGTAGCTTTCATTCGAATATTCCGAGGGGATAGAGTTTCCTTCGGGATTGTTGAAATTCTTGTACCGGTCGAGGATACCTGTTTCCTGCTGATCGTAATCACTGCCGCGATGATAATGGTAGTCATCTGCGGCCGGGTCATCCATAATGTTTTGATAGGCTTCTTCAGTGAGCTGTCCTGATCCGTAGAGGTTATCAATCAGGTTGATGAATGGGTGTGGACTGTTGCGGTAAAATTCACGTTCGGTGGCCGAATTCATTCCGTTGAGTCCTACGTCCTGACTGTATCTGGTGGCCGGATCGTTGCTGAAAGCGTTGACCAGACTTTGTTTGGTGGGAACATATCCCCATACAGTGCTGTCCACATCAAAAGGATCTTCGGGGCCGGGCAGACCTTGTTCGAAATGCTTTCTGGAATCCCGCAGAATATCTTCCGAGATGTTACCCAGGTTGATGTAGAAATCACCTCCCTGCTCGGGTCCGTCCTTGTATACAAAAGGATCCATCACCCAAAATTCGATGTACTCTACGTTGGCTGATTCAAAATCGCTTTGCTGAATCTCCCGCATGATACCTCCCCATCGCTGGTCGGGGTTTTCCAGTTTTCCGTCCCGCGTCAGATTGTCGTCAAAGTTGTATGGTCCCCGCTCGTCGGGATAATAGGCGAGGTTGAGTACAGGAATATTGGTGGGTTCGCCATACGCACTTTCACGGTATGGGAAAATTTCTTTTTCATAGATCTCTCTCACAAAATGACTGGATTGCTGGTCAGAATTTTGGCGCAGGTGTCCGGGAGTGAGATTGTTGTTTCTCAAAAACAACGGGTCAATAACATACCAGGCCAGCTTTGCTCTGTTGAATCCGTAGGAAAGATCGTTGATATTGCCTGCCTCTGGGAACATGTCCGGTTGGCCCTGTGGAGTGCTGGCCAGTTTCCATGCCGTCCAGTTCTTGATGTCAATGGGGATTTCGCTGCCTTCGAAATCATCAATGTAGGAAGTTCCTTCTTTGTCGATGACATTGGGATGGCCTGGAATAAGCTGTGCAAATTCTCCTTCGAAAGAGATGGATGAAGGAGTGGTGGTTTCCACCAGCGGCAACTTGTCAATTAGCGAGGTTAATCCGTTGGATTCTGTGTAGTAAGAGGTGTTGAGGCCCCAGATAGTGTTAGCAATAGGCTCATCTCCGAAGGTTACCTTTTGCGTGAGAGGTCGTTCGCGCAGGTGCATCAGCGTACCGCCCACATTAAAGTCATTGTTAAACTGGTAGTTGAGGTGAGTTCCCAGGAGTGTTTTGGTTTGAAGATTGAACATCTCCTGGCTCTCCAATGAAACCTGTATGGGAGTTCCTGATTCCAGCAGCCCTTCGTTGAGGATGCGGATGCGGCCGGTGGTGTAATCGACGGAGTAGTCCTGATTTTCGGTCAATTTTATACCTCCGGCAGTAACAACTACCGACCCTTCGGGAATATTAAAGGCATTGAGCGATATTTCGCTGCTTACTGATGATTTGTAAGTCCCTTTGAGTTTGAATTTATTCTTTTCGGCAAACTGCGATGCATTGGTGAGTGTTGAGTCGTACAGGGCATTGAAAACATATTTGTCAATGAGTGCCTGATTTCCGGAGAGTTGCTCTTCCAAGTGTTGCCCAAATGGTTCTACCACGGGAAAAACGACCCGTCCCTGATCAGCCAGAATGGTATACCCGGGCACGTAGTCAAAGGTGCCATCGGGATAGGGTTCCTGATTGCTGTCGAGCCGATCCAGATTCATGATGCTGATAAACAGTTCACCGTTAATCCCTCCTTCCTCAGGAGTAAGGCCTTCTGGAAAGTAATTGATGAAAGATCCTTTGGAATCGTCCAGATAAACCACATCCATGATGAAATCTTCCGGACTAACCTGATAAGCCCCAATGGCATAAATGTTTTTCATCATCAGATCCCATGTTTTTACGCTGGGGGAGAGGAGTGTCCCTTTCAGGAGCTTTAGATAGAGGCTGTTGGGAGCTTCGATTCCTCCGGTGCTGAATTCTCCGACCTGATACACCTGGCCGTTATACGTATACTCATAAGCAACGGCCAATACTTCATCGTCATCGATGGGGCTGTTGAGCGAAATGTATCCCAATTTACTGTGCAAAGTATATTGCGAACTGTTCAGCAGCCGGGCATTTTCAATTTTTTCATACTCTCTGCTGCCCCTGAATCCCTGGGATTCAAGGACAGAAAAAGTGGTGGAAACCTGATTGATATCGCGGGCGGCTGAGTAGGTGCCGTTCATTTGGGTGTAAAGATTATTGGCATCATTGGAGGGAATGGCACCGGGTTGTGCACTCCAAAGACCCGGGTTGGTCAGGTTGTTGGCACTTTCAGCCAGATCGGCAAAAGCTATAATGTTTCTGGCTTCATCAAAGTCGTTGCTTCGGTTGGTGACCCAGACTTCAATCTTGGTAATGTTGAAAGGAGAGTTAATGACCGGTAGATTTTTCATGGCTTCATTGTAGCGCTCACGAAAATGATGGGCCAGAAAAAAATGGCGGTTTTTGTCATATTCGTCCGCGCTTATTTCAAAATCCTGCTGCTGTGCACCTCCCTGGATATCCATAGTGGAGGTTTCTCCTTTTTGCTGTGAGAAGATGGAAGTCACCGTCAGGCGTCCAAACTGCATTTCTGTTTTAACTCCGAAAAGACTTTGACTTCCGGTAATCAGTGTTCCCGGAAGTGGGAGTGTGACATTACCGGCTTCCACTTTTTGAAGAATTTCATCTTCGTGGCCGGTGTATTCCAGATTGATTTGGTTTTCGAAATCGAAGGTAGCTTCGGTGTTGTAGTTTATGCCCATGCGAAGTTTGTCACCGATGTTTCCGGTGATGTTCATCTGTATCTTTTCCTCGAAATCGAAGGTGGTTGTTTTGCGCATGCGTTCCTGCAAGGTTGGGTTGTCAATACGGGTGTGGTTAACACCTATTTGCAGCTCCGCAATCCCCTGAGGCCTGATGTTGATGGTTCCGCTCCCGAAAATGCTCTCCATCGCCTGTCCGGCTCCAAAACGGATGCCTCCGCCCTGTTCTTCATCGGGAACCATGTTGTTGTCCCAGTAGTTGAGCATAGATTTTCGCATTTCCTGCTTGCGGTACTCTTCCACTGTCATGGTATAGGGTAGTTTTACCGGTACATTTCCCACCATTTTATAGAGGTTGATAAGCCCGGTTACATAGTCATACTCGGCCCGGTAAGAGGTGTTTTCAGGTTGCTGAATGATCGGGGATGATTTTTCTTCCTCAGGTTTGGGCAGCTCCTGAGGATGTATCAAACGGTTAATATTAAACTGTTCGGTGGAGTCGGGTTGTTGTTGCCGGTTCCGGGGATAAGGGGATGAAGAAGATTCCATGCCGGGAGTGGCTCCCGATATGGCCAGGAGCGAAAAGAGGGCAAGGGATATGAGTATATGTCTGATATATTTTGTGTGCATTCAGAAAAATTGCGAAAATGGGTGCCGGGCTACAACATTTTCAGGGCCAGTTTGATGATTTCTTCAACTTTGCTGTTGGGGTTGTCCTTCAGTATCTTATCAATGGTTTTTTGAGATGGCGCTTTGGAAAAACCCAACATCACTAAAGCAGATAACGCTTCTTCAGCTTTTGTATTGTCCTGAGGCATGAGTATATTTTGTCCATCGGAGGCTTTCCCGATTTTGTCTTTTAGTTCAACGATTAGCCGCTGGGCTGTTTTAAGTCCAATGCCCTTGATGCTTTTGATCTGGTTGACATTTTCCGTTGAAATGGCTATCTGCAATTCATCTGGTGACATGGATGAAAGCATCATGCGGGCGGTGTTGGCACCAATTCCGGAGACCGATATCAGCATCTGAAACAGTTCTCGTTCTCTGGTTTCCGCAAACCCATAAAGTGAATAGGCATCCTCTCTGATATGCTCGTGAACAAAAAGACGAACTTCACTTTTGTCTTTCAATGCTTCATAAGTGAAGAGCGAGATATTGAGAAAATAGCCTATCCCATTGTTCTCAATAATGGCATAGGCCGGAGTTATTTGAGCAATTTTTCCGGAAATATATTCGTACATACATTTTATTTTAGGAGATCAACATTGACAAATATAGCGAAATCCACCGGCTATTCCTTGTGCTCATCATTGCCCCATCCCCGGGCCTTTAACTCGATCTCTTCTCCCGCGTTGGTTTCCAGTGTGTAGCCTTTGGTCTCCGGGGTGATGTGCCCGATTACAAATACATCTTTGAGGTTTTTTCCATTCAGTTCGGTTTTCTGATAATCCTCAAGTGAAATGGTGAATAATAGTTCGTAATCTTCTCCGCCGTTGAGGGCTGCTACCAGAGGGTTCATTTCCATCTCTTCGGCCAGTGCAGATGTGGAATGGTCTATGGGAATCTTGTTTTCGTAGATGTTACATCCTTTTTCTGATGCTTTGCATAGTCGCAATAAAGCTGGTGCCAATCCTTCTCTGATAAGGCTCATGGAGGTGGGTACAATTTGAGCTTCTTCAAGTTGTGTAAGCAATTCAATGCGCGCTTCTGGTTTTAGCTGTCGTTCCAAAAGATAATCATAACCTGAAAAGTCCGGATTGTCCTGCCCGGTTTCTGTCATAACCTTTTTTTCACGCTCCAGCAACTGAAGCCCCAGGAACGCAGCCCCCAGATCACCTGTAACACATATAAGGTCATTTTCTTTGGCTCCCATTCGGCTGAGTGAGAGTTTTTCCGGCACAAATCCATAAGCGGAAGTTGCGATTGAAAGACCGGTGAGTGATGAGGAAGGACGGAAGCCCGTGAGATCGAGATCATATTTTTTGCAGGCCATTGCTACACCTTCCATGAGCAATTCCACTGCCTGTAGCGACATTTTACCACTAAGTCCCAGTGCCATATTGATGTGGCTGGGGTGGCAACCTGCAGCGATAATATCAGAAATGCTTGCTACTACTGCCTTGTAACCAAGGTGTCTTAAGGGATAATAGGTAAGATCAAAGTGAATTCCTTCCAGCATGAGGTTCTGCGAGGATACCATTTCTTTATCAATGCAACGAACAGCAGCGGTATCATTTTTAATTCCGCAAAGAGTGTTTTCGTGGCGTGTGGGAAAGCTTTTTTCTATATGTTCAATCAGGCCAAAAAGTCCGACTTCTGAAAGAGGTGTTATGTTTTTGCTCATAGTCTGTTTCTTTATATTAGTGCAAAGATACAAGTTACCCGGGAGAATTGAAGGTAACACATTAAATAAGTGTCAATAAGTCATACGAAAAGTAAAAGGGATGTGTAAATTTAGATTTAATCTAAATGTTTGGTACCTTTGTATCCGAAATAGTTATTAAAACTTAATGATTTGAACCCTATACAGGTTGTCATTGTTTTAAAACCCCGGAACGATAGAATTTTTACGATATGTCAACAGAGCAAGATAAAATACTGGAAGAAGTAACCAAGGGGGAGTATAAATATGGGTTTTATACCGATATTGAAATGGATACCCTTCCCAAAGGTTTAAGCGAAGACGTGGTTCGGGAAATTTCCAAACGTAAAGGAGAACCTGAATTCATGACTGAGTTTCGTCTTGAGGCCTATCGCAACTGGCTCAAGATGAAAACCCCTGAGTGGGCGCATTTGAATATTCCTGAAATAGATTTTCAGGACATAATTTATTATGCTGCACCCAAAAGTAAACCAAAGCTGGATAGTATGGATGATGTGGATCCTGAGCTGAAAGCTACTTTTGATAAATTGGGAATTCCCCTTGAGGAGCAAAAGCAGCTGGCCGGTGTTGCAGTGGATGCAGTAATGGACAGTGTGTCTGTAAAAACCACTTTTAAAGAAACGCTGGCTGAAAAAGGCATAATATTTTGTAGCATTAGTGAAGCGATTCGCGAATATCCCGATTTGGTAAAGCAATATCTGGGAAGTGTGGTGCCTCCTAATGACAATTATTTTGCTGCATTAAATTCTGCTGTCTTTTCTGATGGCTCATTTGTATATATTCCCAAGGGAGTTCGCAGCCCGGTGGAGTTGTCTACCTATTTTCGCATCAATGCCATGAATACCGGACAGTTTGAAAGAACTCTTATCGTGGCGGAAGACGACAGTTATGTGAGTTACCTCGAAGGATGTACCGCTCCCCAGCGGGATGAGAACCAATTGCATGCCGCCATTGTAGAAATTGTAGCCATGGAGCGGGCAGAGGTGAAGTACTCTACCGTGCAAAACTGGTATCCTGGTGATAAGAATGGAAAAGGAGGAATCTATAACTTTGTGACGAAGAGAGGTCTTTGCAAAGGGGATTATTCGAAAATTTCCTGGACACAGGTGGAGACCGGATCAGCCATTACATGGAAGTACCCTAGTTGTGTGATGATGGGAGATCATTCCACCGGTGAGTTCTATTCAGTCGCGCTTACAAATAATCATCAGCAGGCCGATACCGGAACCAAGATGATTCATCTGGGGAAAAACACCAAGAGTTTGGTGGTGTCCAAAGGAATCTCCGCAGGCAAAAGTCAAAACAGTTACAGGGGACTCGTAAAGGTATCCAAGCGTGCCGAGAATGCCCGTAACTTTTCTCAGTGCGATTCCTTGTTGTTGGGTGATAAATGTGGAGCTCATACGTTTCCATACCTCGAAATCAATAACAATACTGCTAAAGTTGAGCATGAGGCCACTACCTCAAAAATTGGGGAAGATCAGATATTTTACTGTAATCAGCGGGGTATTGATACCGAGGATGCTGTGGGGCTGATTGTCAACGGGTATGTGAAAGAGGTCATCAATAAGTTGCCGATGGAGTTTGCTGTTGAAGCACAAAAGTTGCTCGAAATCAGCCTTGAAGGTAGTGTCGGGTAATGATTTAATCCTAAGAATAAAAATAACGGTTGTATAGAAAACCGGACTCATTCATCTAATCATCATAAGTTTTTGATATATGCTTTCGATAAAGAATTTACATGCCAAAATAGAGAATAAAGAAATCCTCCGGGGGATTGATCTGAAAGTTAAACCAGGCGAAGTTCACGCCATCATGGGCCCTAACGGATCAGGGAAAAGCACCCTGGCCTCAGTACTGGCCGGTAATGAAATGTTCGAAGTTAATGAAGGCTCTGTAGAATTTAATGGCAAAGACATCCTGGAAATGGCGCCGGAAGACAGAGCGCGAGAAGGACTCTTTCTGAGCTTTCAGTATCCGGTTGAAATTCCCGGTGTGAGTATGGTTAACTTTTTGCGAACTTCCCTTAATGAACTTCGAAAATATAAAGGTGAAGACCCGCTTTCGGCCAGCGAATTTCTGAAATTGATGCGAGAGAAGAAAAATCTGGTGGAGATTGATTCTGACTTGACCAACAGATCTGTGAATGAGGGATTCAGTGGTGGTGAGAAAAAGAAAAATGAGATTTTTCAGATGGCCATGCTTGAACCTAAGCTTTCCATTTTGGATGAAACAGATTCTGGGCTGGATATTGATGCGCTGCGGGTGGTGGCCAATGGGGTGAATAAACTCAAACGACCTGACAATGCCACTGTGCTGATTACCCATTACCAGAGACTGTTGGAGTATATTGTTCCCGACTTTGTGCATGTGCTCTATCACGGACGCATTGTGAAAACCGGAGGAAAAGAACTGGCCCACGAATTGGAGGCCAACGGTTACGACTGGATTAAAAAGGAGTTTGGCGATAAATAACCAGCCTGCAAGTCGAACCTTTAATTTTGAATTAAATGGAGAATCTTATTAAAAATATAATTGGAAAGGACATCTCACTGGTGGAGTTGTTTGAGGAAAACAGGTCTAAGATTGAAGAACAGTCATTCTCCGTACTCAACGATCAACGTGAGGAAGCTTTTGATGCTTTTCAGGAGCTGGGCATCCCTTCCAATAAGGTAGAAAGCTACAAATATACCAATCTTCAACCCCTCTTTACCGGAGATTTCACTTTTTCTTTAAAGCCGGAAACACTGACTGAAAATGTGGAGGACATTTTTTCCTGCGATGTGGATACACTCGATTCCATTACCATTTATATGGTCAACGGATGGTATTACACACGTAACAATCCCGGTGATTTGCCACAAGGAGTGAGGATAGGCAGCCTGGCCAGACTGGCCGAAGAAGATCCTGATTTCCTGGCCAGATATTATGGAAGTCGTGCTCCTCATCTGTCCGATGGAGTAGTTGCTTTGAATACTATGTTTGCCCAGGATGGTTTTTTTGTTCATGTGCCTGAGGGGGTTGTGGTTGAGAAACCCATTCAGATTGTGAATATCCTTATGTCGGAGGATGCTTTGATGACCACCCAGCGCAACCTGGTGGTGATGGAAGATAATAGTGAAGCACGAATCATGGTTTGTGATCATACACTTACAACCAATAAGTTTGTGATGAATAGTGTCACTGAAGGCTTTGTGGGCAAAGAGGCGCGTCTGGATTTTTACAACCTTCAGAATCAGCACAATGCTACCACGCAGGTTGCCGGTCTCTATTTTGAGCAACATGAACGTTCACACCTCGCCACCAACAATCTTACCTTGCATGCCGGAGTGGCCCGCAACAATATTGAACTGAAACTGGCAGGTGAACATGCTGAAGGGCATGCTTACGGGCTATACCTTTTGGATAAAAACCAACATGTTGATAATTTCTCTTACATTGATCATGCAGTTCCGGAATGTTTCAGCGATGAGTTGTTCAAAGGCGTTTTGGATGATCATTCCACCGGTTCATTTACCGGTAAGATAATGGTTCGTCCGGATGCTCAGAAAACCAATGCATATCAGTCCAATAACAATCTGCTGCTTACCAATGATGCTAAAATGAATACCAGGCCGCAGTTGGAAATTTATGCTGATGATGTGAAGTGTAGCCACGGTGCAACGGTCGGCCAGCTCGATGAAGATGCTATGTTTTATTTGCGTACAAGAGGAATCAATAAAGAGGAATCCACCATCTTACTGATGTATGCTTTTGCCTATGAAGTAATCGAAAAAATCAAGGTGGAACCTTTGCGCGAACAAATACGTGCGTTGGTAGAGAAACGTTTTCGCGGGGAACTGGACAAATGTCATTCGTGCGTCGTTTGTGGACAAAAAGGTACCGATTTGAGTTGCCTGTAAAGGGTAACATAAAAATATAATAACTATTTTTCCGGTACCTGCTCTTTTTTGACAGGTACCGGATTGTTTGTTTTATACTATGGCTTTTGATATCCAAAATATAAGAGACGATTTTCCCATTCTCGGGCAAAAGGTGAATGGTAAACCATTGGTCTATCTGGACAACGCAGCCACGACTCAAAAACCGGTGTCGGTTATTGAAGCAGAAGCCAATGTTTACCGTACCATAAATAGTAATATTCACCGGGGGGTACATCATCTCAGCAATGTTTGTACGGAAGTTTTTGAAGACGTGCGTCAAAAGGTGAAAGACTTTATTAACGCCCCTTCGTCGGATGAGGTGATTTTTACCCGCGGTACAACCGAGTCTGTGAACCTTCTGGCAGCATCCTTTGGGGAAACTTTTCTCAATCCAGGGGATGAGATAATCCTCACGGAAATGGAGCACCACAGCAATATTGTTCCCTGGCAGTTGTTGGCACAGCGAAAAGGAGTGACAATAAAAGTTGTTCCGGTAACTGATGGGGGCGAGCTGGATATGCAGGCACTGGGCGAGATGCTGAATGAAAAGACCCGGTTGATTTCGGTTGCGCATATCAGCAATGTTATGGGAACCATCAATCCTGTGCGGGAGATTGTCGCCCTCGCTCATGCAGCAGAGATTCCTGTGATGATTGACGGTGCTCAGGCTATTCACCATGTACCGGTAGATGTTCAGGCGTTGGATTGTGATTTTTATGTTTTCAGTGGACATAAAATGTATGCACCCACAGGTGTCGGGGTTTTTTACGGAAAACGCAAATGGCTTGAACAAATGAATCCATATCAGGGAGGAGGTGAGATGATTGATAAAGTTTCATTCTCCGGTACCACTTTCAATGATTTGCCCTATAAATTTGAGGCCGGAACACCCAATTACGCTGGAATTATTGGATTAGGGGCTGCTATTGATTATCTGAAGCAAAACCATCTGGAAGAAATATGGAATTATGAGCACCAATTGTTTGAATATGCGCTTGACAAGATGAAATCAGTTTCCGGAATTCGTTTTGTAGGTGAGGCAGCACAACATACCAGTGTGATTTCTTTTCTCCTCGGTAATTCGCACCCTTTTGATGTAGGCACGTTACTCGACAAACTTGGGTTTGCCCTTCGCACGGGGCATCATTGTGCACAACCTCTGATGGATCGGTTTGGAATACCAGGTACTGTGCGTGCATCTTTTGCTTTTTACAATACTAAAGAAGAGGTAGATCATCTTGTCGAAGCCCTGATTCGTGTGGGAACTATGCTGGGCTGAAGTGTTCTTATTTTTTGAAGTTGCTATCTTTGCAAAAAAAATACCATGACCATAAAAGAAAAACAAGAAGAAGTAATAGAAGAATTTTCTGCTTTTGATGACTGGATGGATAAATATTCGCTGCTGATTGAGTTGGGCAATGAATTGGATTCATTTGATGAAGCTTATCGCCAGGAGCAAAATCTGATAGATGGTTGTCAGTCAAAAGTTTGGCTGCACGCCGAGCTGAAGGATGGAAAGATTGACTTTCAGGGAGACAGCGATGCCATCATTGTAAAGGGGATAGTCGCCCTGCTCTTGCGTGTGCTTTCAGGGCATACTCCTGATGAGATTCTTGAGAATGACCTTTTCTTTATTGATGAAATTGGATTGAAAGAACACTTGTCGCCTACCCGGAGTAATGGGCTTGTGGCTATGGTGAAACAGATGAAGGCCTATGCCCTGGCATTTAAAGCCAAGCAGGGATAATTGATTTTGAACCACTGCTGATGTGAGTTTGTTGGTTGATAAAAAGAGACGCTTATGAGTTCAGAGTTTTTGAATGTGGAGACGGACATTGTAAAAGTACTGAAAAGTATTTTTGATCCCGAAATACCGGTGAATATTTACGATCTGGGGCTGATTTACGAGATAGAGGTACGGGAAGCCGGGAAGGTTAGAGTCGTGATGACGCTTACATCACCCAACTGCCCTGTGGCTGAATCCTTGCCGGAAGAAGTGTATGAGAAAGTGTTATCTGTTGAGGGTGTTAAGGAGGTAGAACTGAATCTCACTTTCGATCCACCATGGTCAAAAGATATGCTTTCCGAGGAAGCACTTTTGGAACTAGGACTTTTGTAAGTCACTTTAGCTATGGATTTAATAGCTGAGCATCGTGGTAAACTTATTCGTCAAAAAGCATTGGAGCTTGGATTTGATGAGGTGGGCTTTGTAAATGCCGGATTTTTGGATAAAGAATCTGTCTTTTATCAAGAGTGGCTGCAGCAGGGCTTTCATGCAGGAATGGATTACATGGGCCGGAACATTGAGAAACGAGAAGACCCACGCCTCCTGGTTGAGGGAGCAAAGTCTATTGTTGTGGTGCTTCAAAACTATACCCCGGCACGAGATGTGGATACGGCTGCATCTTTCAAGATTTCCAAATATGCTTACGGGCGTGATTACCATAAGGTATTAAAAGGCCGATTCAAAAAATTGATGTCTTACATACAAAGTGAAGTGGCTGCTGATGCAGATGGTCGGTTTTTTGTGGATTCAGCTCCCGTTTCTGAACGATCTCTTGCTGTTCGCGCAGGACTCGGATGGCGGGGGAAAAACACCAACCTTATTCATCCACGTTTGGGTTCTTTTGTTTTCATTGGCGAAATGATTCTGAATATAGAACTTCCTTCCGGCTCCCCGTTGAAGGAAGCCTGTGGTGGGTGTACCCGTTGTTTGGATGCTTGTCCTACCGGAGCGTTGGTTGCTCCCTATAAACTGGATGCCAATAAATGTATCTCTTATCTGACCATTGAAAATAAAGGGGAGATCTCCGATGAGTTTGCCGGACAAATGGACGGTTGGATCTTTGGTTGTGATGTTTGTCAGGATGTGTGTCCCTGGAACTGGAAAGCCAGACCCAATAAAGTACCTGACTTTAAGCTTCGGCAGGAGTTTAAAGAAATGACTGATGGACAATGGCTCTCGCTGGACGAGGAAGCTTTCGATGAACTCTCCAAAGGAAGTCCCATACGCAGATCCGGTTACGAGGGCATTAAACGGAATCTTAGCTTTGTTTCCAGGAAAACTTAAAACCTTATTCTCTGCTATTCGCTGGACGAAATCGTTACCACCACGCGTCGTTCCTTCCGGGGGCCGTCAAATTCACAAAGAAAAATGTTCTGCCAGGTGGAAAGCCCCATTACTCCATTAACTATGGGAATCGTTTCTGAAGGTCCTGTAAAGCCTGCTTTCAAATGTGAATCTCCGTTGTTGTCCTGAGCGTCATGCTGCCATACCCCGTGAGGAATCATGTTTTTCAACCAGTTTAGTACATCTGTTTGAACTGAATCGTCCCAGTTTTCCTGTATCATGATTCCCGCCGTAGCTCCCTGTACATAAATATTCACCATTCCGGTTTGTACTTTCGCCCGGGAAACAGTTTTTGCTACTTCGCTGGTGATGTCTACCAATTGTTCGCGTTTGTTGGTTTTGAAAGTTATTGTCTGTTGCATATTTCTGTATTGTGGAGTTAGGGAAACACATTGTGGCAAAAGTAAAAAATTGATTGAGGCAATGAAAATTTGATTTCTGATCGCCGTGCAATGATTAAGTACGTGAAAGCAAGAAATATTTTTTTGGCCTGATTATTTCATGGCTTTTTCGAAAAAGGTTTAAATGCCTGGAAGCACAAGACGCAATAACCAAGCTTGGAGTGAGGGAATAATGATTTATTTTTGTCCAATTTTATTGAGGATGCCACTATTTCGCTGGTAGTTGAATATCGTAAACGGATATTCAGGAATTAAAAATGGTAGAGAATGGTCTGGAAATTGTATGTTATTTTTTGTTTGTTTTTCAAAAAATAACTAAATTTAGAGGTTATGAATATTTCCCGTAATGTTGACAATATGTTGTTTAATGCTATGTTTGCACCCGTTTTGACAGAAGAGAAGAAGCGTATCATGCAGAGTAAGGAGTTTAATCTGGTGGCAGGAGACGGGAATTTCCTGATTGGGCGTGTGTGGGCACCTGAAGGCAGACCTCATGCCGTTGTTTGCATTGTGCATGGGATTGGGGAACATTCAGGTCGCTATAACCTGTGGGCCAAAAGGTTTTGTGAACAAGGCTTTCTGGTTTACTCGGTAGATCTCAGAGGGCATGGACTTTCCGAAGGGCGACGCGGGCATGTTGACCACTTAAATAACTATCTGGATGATATCAGTAGTCTGATCCGTTTGGTTAAGCACAACTGGGATGAGTTACCTGTATTCTTATACGGACACAGTATGGGGGGAAGTCTCGTTCTCAATTATTTGCTCCGCAAACGGCAGGATTTTGCGGGTGCTGTAATTACCTCTCCCTGGCTGAAACTTGTGAATCCTCCATCCGCTTTTGTTTGTAAAGCTGCAGCAATGCTGAATCACTTTTTCCCTAAGATGGTTTTTGGTACAGGAATCAAAGCCAGTCAGCTGAGTTCTGATGTAGAAAAGCAAAAATCCAGTAGTGAGGATAAGTTAATGCACCATAAAATTTCTGTTCGGCTTTTCAATGAACTGAACGCTGCAAATGATTTTGTGTTGCAACGAGCTTCCCGGTTTGTGATTCCTATGTTTTTTGCGCATGGTTCAGCCGATAGTTTGACTGACTTTAGTACCACCCGCGATCTGGCAGATAAAATAGGGGGCAATGCCAGTTTTTATGGTGCCCGAAATATGCGTCATGAATTACACTTTGAGCCGGTGGCCGATGATTTATTTTTCTTTTTGAATTCCTGGATGTCCGATATTATTAAACTGGATGCTGATGCAGACTGATTTCAGAACTATTGTCAAAATCGATAAATTTGATTTTTCTGTTGATGTCAGCTCGGAGGTTTTGCTTCTGGGCTCTTGTTTTTCTGATAACATTGGTTCCCGGTTTGTCGAATCCCGTATCAGGGCCTTAGTCAATCCTTTTGGTGTGGTTTACAATCCCCTTTCAATACAGCGACTGCTGAGTCGTACAATGAAAAGAGAACTCTGCGAAGAGGATGAATTGGTTTTCCATAATAATCGCTGGCATCATTTCGATTTTCATGGGATGTTCAGCGGGAATGATAAAGTTGAGGTGTGCGAAAAGATAAATCATGCAATTGAATCCACCCACCAGTTTTTGAAAAAAAGCGGATTGCTGATCGTTACTTTTGGATCTTCTTTTGTTTATGAACGAACGGATACCTCCTGTGTGGTTGCCAATTGTCATAAATTTCCAAACGACTTCTTTTCACGGTATCGGTTAGAACCGGATGAAATCACGTCTGTGTATAAGGATTTGATTGTCGCCTTAAGAGTTTTTAATCCGGGTTTGAAGATTGTGTTTACAGTTAGCCCGGTCAGACACTGGAAAGATGGTGCACACGGTAATCAGCTTAATAAATCGGTTTTGTTTCTGGCTGTCGATAAACTTGTTGAGTGGTTTGATGGTGTTAGTTATTTTCCGGCTTATGAAATAGTGATGGATGAACTGCGGGATTACCGGTTTTATGATTCCGGGATGTTTAATCCATCCGATCAGGCCGTTGATTATATCTGGCAACGGTTTGTGGAGGTTCTTTTTACACAGGAAGCGCGGAGTTTTGTTGCTCAGGTTTCAAAAATTGTCAGGGCCAGAAATCACTGCTTCAAAGATGCGATGAAAGAAGAAAAAATTCTTTTTTTTCAAAAATCCCTTGAGCTTATCCGGAATCTAAAACTTCAATTCCCGGAGGCAAACCTTTCTTCTGATCACGATTATTTCCAGATGTCGTTGGCTGATGTTGAATGATAGTTGCTTCTGTTCAGAGAGTTACTTTTTGTATTGATGATTCAATTCTCTCACTTTGTATTGACAGCTAAAATCAAATCACGCTAGTTAAAAAAGATTAAAAACTGTTTTTAATTCTTAGAAAAAATCTTATCTTTAATACCATCGAAAAAGGAATTCTTTTTTCTGCGGAAGAAAATAAAACAGGGCATTTTAGTATTTCTTCATTCGTGCAAAATTTTCTTTAGTTATTGGATCTATTAGCATTAAGCGGGCTCTGGATGAATTTTGGACTGCTCTTTTGAGATTGAGGCACTCCGAAAATTGTTGTGGCTGCTATACGATTCATGTGCTTTTTATCTGATTTGCATTGAAAGAACTGCATTCGGACTGACATCTTATTCTCTGTCGGTTCTTGAATGCAACTGAAGTCGGAAACTGATGCTTAAGAGTTTCAGAATGGGTTTGTTTTATCTGTTTTGAAGAATCCGGACATAGATCACGACTGTTTTTTGATTTTTTAATAGTTGCCTGTAATAAGGTGCTTTAAACCAAATTATCCCATTGATTTTTGGAGACTTTCTGTCTAAATTGAAAGAGCAATTTACGATAATGATATTGATAAACTAACCTAAAAATTATTATATATGGCCTATTACCAACTGGAAAAGGATCGGCTGGTGAATCTTGAGTATTCTCTTTATCGGGAAATACTAAGAACAAACCGGGCTGGTTCCTATTGCAGTACCACTATTATTGGTTGCAATACACGAAAATACCACGGACTTTTGGTCTGCCCACTCAAAGAATTGGACGGAGATCATTTTGTTTTACTGTCATCTCTGGATGTTTCTGTTGAACAGCATGAACAGGTATTCAACCTGGGGATTCATAAATACCAGGGTAGTCATTATGATCCTAAAGGGCACAAATATCTGACAAATCTTGAAATCGATGATATTCCTAAGCGTTTTTACCGTGTTGGAGGGGTTATCTTATCCACAGAGATGGTGCTTGTGGAGAAAGAAGAACAGTTGCTTTTCAAAGTGACCCTGGAGGATGCTCATTCTCCCACGAAAGTTCGTTTTAAGCCTTTTCTGGCCTTTCGCAATGTTCACGAATTAACCTTTCAAAACATGAACGCAAACACCCGTTTTAAAGAGGTGGATAATGGGATTTCGGTAAAAATGTATGAAGGCTTTCCTTCACTGTTCTTGCAATCAAGTAAGCCAACAGAATTTATCCCTGTTCCCGACTGGTATCTGGGAGTGGAGTATATAAAGGAACAGCACCGGGGATATCCCTTTAAGGAGGATTTGTTTGTGCCGGGATACTTTGAAACTGAAATAAAGAAGGGCGAAAGTATCGTGATGTCAGCCAGTACTTCCCAGATTAAATCGAAAGGGTTGAAAGCCAAGTTTACCCGGGAGAAGAGTAAGCGAATTCCCCGTGATAGCATGATTAATAACCTTTTGAACTCAGGTCAGCAGTTTTTATTGTCTAAAGGAAAAAACACCCGGCTGATGGCTGGTTATCACTGGTACAAGGAGAGACAGCGGGACGCTTTGCTTGCATTGCCTGGACTCTCCTGCTATCAGGAAGACAAGGAGGTTTATAAAAGTATTCTGGAATATATTTCAGAAGTGATCGAGGAAAAGTATCTGGCAAAGAATGAAAGTCTTACGAGTCCTGATATTGATGTTCCTCTCTGGTTTTTCTGGACTGTGAGGCAGTGTAAAACAAACTGTAGCCCTCCCGAGGTCTGGAAGAAGTATAAAAAGATGATGCAAGCGGTACTGGATCATTATTCTCAGGTGAATACCCAATACCTGAGAATGGAACCCAATGGCTTGTTGTATGCGAAAAAAGAGGGAGTTCCCCTCACCTGGATGGAAGCAATTGTGGACGGGGATCCCGTTACCTGGCGCCCAGGACTGACAGTTGAGTTGAATGCGTTGTGGTATAACGCGTTATCTTTTTTTGTTTTTCTGGCAAATGAAGCGAAAGAGCCTGATCTGGCTGCTCCTTATGCCCAGCTTGCCGAAAAGGTCAATGCTGCTTTCCTGGAAACCTTTTGGAATCAGGACGAGGAGTATTTATTTGATTATGTGGATGGAGAATACAAAGATACCTCCATACGACCCAATCAAATTATTGCTGCTGCCCTTCCTTATTCTCCGTTGGATATAGAACAGCGTAAGGCTATTGTGGATGTGGTGAAAAAAGAACTATTGACCCCCAGAGGGTTGCGTACTCTTTCCCCTCAGGATCCAAAATACAAAGGGGTGTATGAAGGCAATGAGCAGGAACGTGATCAATCGCTTCACCAGGGAACCGTTTTCCCTTGGCTGGCATCTTTTTTTGCTGAAGCTTATCTTGATATTCATAAACAGGGAGGTCTCTCATTTGTGAAACGGATGCTGGAGGGTTTTGAAGAGGAAATGGGAAACCATTGTGTAGGCACTATCTCGGAATGTTTCAACGGCAATCCTCCACATGCGGGAAAAGGAGCTGTCTCAATGGCATGGAATGTTGGTGGAGTACTCAATATTATTAATCTAATTGAAAAATACAGTAACCTATGAGGGTATTAATGTTTGGGTGGGAATTTCCCCCGCATATATCCGGTGGTCTGGGAACAGCTTGTTTTGGCCTTACCCGGGGGCTTTCCTATATTTCCGATTTGCAGGTTTTGTTTGTTGTGCCAAAAGCTTTTGGTGATGAGGAACAGCATGGAATCAGTTTAATTGGAGCCAATAAGGTTCCCGTAAAGCATCGAAAACTCAATCTGAAGCACTTTAGCCGCAAACTGGATTACATTGAGGTTGGTTCCCGTATGATGCCATATACAGATCCGGATGAATATTTCCAGATACAAAAGTCAAAAAGTGAAAAGAGTGCTTTTCAGTATGTGCAAACGGATGAGTTTGGACAGATTCCGTTTACCGGAGCTTACGGGGCAAATCTTTTGCAGGAAATCCATAATTATGCCCTGGTGTCCAATGTGATTGCCCAGGACTATGCTTTTGATCTTATTCACGCGCACGATTGGTTGACTTATCCCGCAGGAATAGCCGCCAAAGAGGCCACCGGTAAGCCTTTGGTGGTACATGTGCATGCGACCGATTTTGATCGGAGCGGGGGAAGTGTGAATCCTGTGGTTTTCGATATTGAAAAAAAGGGTATGGAGGCTGCCGACAAAGTGATTGCTGTAAGTAATCTCACACGTCGTACGGTTATAGAAAAATATGGAATCAATGCCGATAAGGTGGTTACAGTATACAATGCGGTTGAACCACTGGAGAAAAATGATAAACCTGCATTTCAGAAAGGAACAAATGAAAAAGTGGTAACTTTTCTCGGACGAATTACCATGCAAAAAGGCCCCGAATATTTTGTAGAAGCAGCTCATCGTGTTTTGCAAAAAACACAAAATGTGCGTTTTGTAATGGCTGGTAGCGGCGATATGATGCATCGGATGGTGCGCAGGGCTGCACAGCTCAAAATAATGGACAAGTTTCATTTTACCGGTTTTCTTAGGGGAGAAGAGGTGTTCAGTATGTTGGCAATGAGTGATCTTTATGTGATGCCTTCTGTTTCCGAACCATTCGGCATTTCTCCGCTGGAAGCCATGCAAAGCAATGTGCCGGTATTGATATCTCATCAGTCAGGGGTGGCAGAGATTCTTACCTATGCGATCAAAACCAACTTTTGGGATGTAGATGCCATGGCCGATGCAATTTATGGCGTGCTCAACTATCCGGCACTTTCCAAAATGTTTGTGAAACATGGTAAAGAGGAGGTGGACTCGTTGAAATGGGAAAAGTCGGCACTTGATGTAAAGGCCGTCTATGATGCTGTTCTGCAGCAATTCTATTAATACTGAGGTATTATATGACTATTTTAATAGGTTATTGTAATTCAGAAAAGAAAAGAACAAAAATATGAAAACAGTTTGTCTATACTTTCAGGTTCACCAGCCATTCAGATTCAGGAGATATCGATTTTTCGATATAGGAAATGATCATTATTACTTTGATGATTACACCAATGAATCTATTCTAAACAAGATAGCTGTTAATTGCTATTTACCCACCAATAATTTGTTGCTTAAGCTGATCAGGCAACATAAGGGAAAGTTCAAGGTAGCTTTCAGTATTACCGGGGTGGCCATTGAGCAATTTAAACTTTATGCTCCGGAAGTGCTGGAAAGTTTCAGAGCACTGGCAGCCACAGGTCAGGTTGAATTTCTGGCCGAAACTTATGCTCATTCACTGGTAGCTTTAAAAGACGAAGATGCTTTTCGTCAACAGGTCAATATGCACAGTGAAATGGTGGAAGAGCTTTTTGGGCAGAAACCTGCTGTATTCAGAAATACAGAGCTCATCTATTCCGATCACATCGGGGATATGGTATCCCGCATGGGTTTTAAAGCTATGTTGACGGAGGGGGCTAAACATGTTCTGGGTTGGAAAAGTCCTAATTTTCTCTATTGTAACACTGTCAATCCCCGGTTGAAAGTTTTGCTCAAAAACTATAAATTGAGTGATGATATAGCTTTTCGTTTTGGGAATAAAGAGTGGGATGAGTGGCCACTGACAAGCAGCAAATTTGCCAATTGGGTCAATCAGCTGGATAAAAAGGAGGAGGTGGTCAATCTTTTTATGGACTATGAGACATTTGGAGAGCATCAGTCCAAAGAGACCGGGATCTTTGAGTTTTTGGAATATCTCCCCAAAGAGATACTGAGGCATAAGTCACTGAAGTTTGCTACACCTTCGGAAGTGGTTTCCGAGCTTCAGGTTATTGCTCCGGTGAATGTTCCACATCCCATTTCCTGGGCCGATGAAGAACGTGATCTCACTGCCTGGCTTGGAAATGAGATGCAACAAGAGGCTTTCGATAAGTTATATGCTCTTTTGCCCAAAATGAACAGGTGTACGGATTCCAGACTTTTGAAGGACTGGAACTATCTGCAATGTAGTGACCATTTTTATTACATGTGTACCAAGTTTTTTTCTGATGGAGATGTGCATGCTTATTTTAATCCTTATGAAACACCTTATGAGGCATTTATCAATTACATGAATGTTCTGAGTGATTTCTCCATCCGATTGAATGCAGCGGTTCCCTTTAGCTCAGAAGAAAAAGAATTGGCCAACTTAGCTGGTATTCTGGAAGACCGTGATGAAAAAATAAAAAAACTGGAAGAGGAGTTGCAAAAACTCCGGAGCAGAAAGAAAAAGAAACCTGCTCCGAAAACTTCATCTGCCACGGAGAAGAAAAAAACTCCAAAAGCAGCCGCAAACGTGAAGAGTAAGAAGTAAGTTTTTGATTTAAAACATAGTATGATGGATAGTTTTCTGAAACCGGATTTTGTTTTTGAGACAAGTTGGGAAGTGTGTAATAAGACCGGTGGTATTCACACCGTGCTTTCTTCTAAAGCCAGTACTTTGGTGGATCAGTTCCGTGATAATGTAATATTTGTTGGGCCTGATGTGTGGCGGGGGCCGCATAAGAATCCGGAATTTTTGCCGGATCCTTCCTTGTTTCCCGGATGGCAAAATGTTTTAGCACAGGAGGGGCTGAGAGTCAAGACAGGTCGCTGGAATATTCCCGGTCAACCTGTGGTGTTGTTGGTCGACTTTAGTCCTTTTGTGGCAAAGAAGAATGAAATTCTGGCCGGTTTTTGGGAAAGTTTTAAGCTGGACAGCCTTTCCGGTCAGTGGGACTATGTAGAGCCCGTTTTGTTTGGCTATGCTGCAGGAATGGTAATTGAAAGCTATTATAAATTTTTCATTCCTGACAGCGAAAAAGTGGTGGCTCATTTTAATGAATGGATGACTGGAAGTGGAGCGCTGTATCTCAGGCAAAATTTACTTCGCATAGGAACTGTTTTTACTACTCACGCCACCGTTGTCGGACGATCACTCGCCGGACACGGAGCCAATATCTATGAGCAGTTGGAGGAGTTGGATCCCGATTCTGTAGCTGGAGAACTGAATGTGGTATCCAAACACTCCATGGAAAAAACCACGGCAGGTAATGTTGATTGTTTTACCACGGTTTCGGATATTACAGCCCGCGAATGTGCCAGAGTTTTGTCGCGCGATGTCGATGTGGTGACACCCAATGGGTTCAATAATCAAATTGTTCCTGTGGCGGAAGAGTACCAGGAGAAACGAAAAAAAGCCCGGGAGAGACTGATTCAGGTTACCGAGGCTTTACTCGGAATCAAAGTGGGAAAGGATCCGTTGTTTATTGCCAATAGCGGACGGTATGAGTATCGCAACAAAGGAGCAGATGTTTTTTTGGATGTGCTGAAGAAACTCAATGAAGATGGAACGGGTGAACGTGAAATTCTGGCCTTCGTTCTCATTCCCGCTAATACTTTTGGGCCCAGAAAAGATCTGATGTCCAGACTTGCCGGAGGAAATGTTGACCAACCATTGCCTAATCCGTTTCTAACACACGGTCTAAATGATATTGGTTACGACCCCATCATCAATAAAATTCAGGATATACATCTCAGCAATTCAGCGCAGGAAAGAGTGAAGCTGATATTTGTGCCCAGTTATCTTAATGGGGATGATGGCATTTTCAATGTGCCCTACTATGATTTGTTGATGGGGATGGATCTCACTGTTTTTCCTTCCTATTACGAGCCTTGGGGATATACCCCTCAGGAAAGTGTTGCCTTTGGAGTTCCCACTGTGACAACCTCTCTGGCCGGGTTTGGATTGTGGTCATCCAGTCATTCCAAAAATATTTCGGAAGGAGTGGAGGTGGTTCCCCGCAATGATCATAACTATTCTCAGGTAGTGGATCAGATCGCCGATGTGGTGGAAGATTTCTGTCGGAGAGGTGCTGATGAAGTTTCCGGTTACAGAGAAAGAGCCCGCAAACTAGCTTTGATGCTGGAATGGGATTCCCTGATAAAAAATTATTACCAGGCATACGATATTGCGCTAAAAGAGGTGAATAACCGACGGGATCAATTCAAGGCAATCAAGCGTGAAGTGCGCATCCGTTATGTGCCTGAAACCAGTCCCTTACCCGGATGGAAAAAGCTGGTTGTCAAATCGCGCCTGCCTGAGCGCATTAAAGTGCTGCATGAGTTGACCCATAATCTTTGGTGGGCCTGGAATTATCCTTTGTTAGAACTCTTCGAATATATTGATCCGGAAATATGGGAAAAAGTTGGTAAAAATCCCGTTCAATTACTGGACAAAGTCTCGTATGACAGATTGAGTGAGCTTGCAGCCGATCAGTATTTCGTAGACAAACTGGACCAGATCTATACCTGTTTCAGGAAATACATGGATAAGGATTTTACAGAAAACCCACGTCTCGCCTACTTCAGCATGGAGTACGGTCTGAATAGCGTACTGAAAATTTACTCAGGAGGCCTTGGAATTCTTGCTGGTGATTATCTGAAAGAAGCCAGTGACAGGGGAGTGAAAATGGTTGCTGTGGGGCTTTTGTACCGGTTTGGTTATTTTACCCAAAATCTCTCTATCAATGGCGAACAAACAGCCCATTATGAAGCTCAGGACTTCTCACAGCTGCCGTTGGAAGAGGTTCGCGGAAAAGATGGACATCCTTTATATGTCCATATCGAACTTCCGGGTCGCAGCCTTCAGGCCAAGGTGTGGAAAGCACAAGTGGGACGCATTCCGCTTTATCTTATGGATACCGATGTGGATCGTAACACTCCCGCTGATCGTCAGATTACGCACCAACTGTATGGTGGTGACTGGGAGAACAGGCTTAAACAGGAGATTCTGCTTGGAATAGGAGGAATCCGGTTGCTCAAGGCACTCAATGCACATGTGGATATTTACCACATTAATGAGGGGCATGCCGCTTTGATAAACGTTGAGCGACTGGTGGATCTGGTTGAGCAGAAATACAGTTTTGCTGAATCTATGGAGATTGTCAGGGCTTCATCGCTTTTTACTACTCATACTCCTGTACCTGCAGGTCATGACAAATTTGATGAGGATTTATTCCGGATCTATCTGCGCCATGTTCCCGGCAAACTGAATATCACCTGGGATGACTTTATGGACTTAGGCCGGGAGCATCCCGGAGGAGACGAGAAGTTTTCAATGAGTGTACTTGCTGCCAAATCTTCTCAGGAGATGAATGGAGTAAGTGCATTGCATGGGGATGTTTCCAGAAAGATGTTTCAATCATTGTGGAAAGGGTATTTCCCTGATGAGTTACATGTGGGCCATGTAACCAATGGAGTGCATTATGGCACCTGGACGGTTTCCGAATGGCAGGAATTTTACAAAAGCGTATTTGGAGAAGCTTTTCTTTCGGATGTATCGGATAAACAATTCTGGAAAAAGATTTATGATGTGCCCGACAAAGAGATTTGGAAAATCAGGCACATATTGAGGAAGAAACTGATGGATTTTATTCGTCAACGGCTTGAAGGAAGCATGAGCAAGCGTCATGACTCACCCGGACATATTGTTGAAGTTCTTGATATTTTGGATGAAGATGCGCTTACAATAGGCTTTGCAAGGCGTTTCGCTACCTACAAACGGGCCCATTTGCTTTTCAGGGATTTGGAAAGATTATCGGAGATTGTCAATGACTTTGAGCGCCCCGTGCAGTTTATTTTTGCCGGGAAGGCGCATCCTGCTGATAGTGGAGGGCAGGATTTGATTAAGCACATTGTGGAAATATCAAAACAACCGGAGTTTGTTGGGAAAATCATATTCCTGGAGAATTATGACATGGAGCTGGCCAAGCGGTTAGTGAGTGGGGTGGATGTATGGCTGAATACCCCTACAAGGCCTCTGGAGGCCTCTGGTACAAGCGGGCAGAAAGCTGAGCTGAACGGAGTGCTCAATTTTAGTGTGCTCGATGGTTGGTGGTACGAAGGCTATGAGGAAGAGGCCGGATGGAGCCTTACCGAAAGGCGTTCCTTCGAGAATCAGGATTTTCAGGATGATCTGGATGCAGCCACTATTTACAGTATTCTCGAAAATGAAGTTGTGCCTCTTTTTTATGATGTGGATGAGAACGATATCCCCACAGGCTGGGTCAGGTATATCAAGAATTCTATTGCCCATATTGCTCCTCAGTTTACAACCCGGCGTATGATTGATGACTACCTGAATCGGTTTTACAATCCTATGTTTGAGCGTCTCGAGCGATTGTGTCTGAATGACTGTGCACTGGTACATGATATTGCCAGCTGGAAACGTAAAGTTTCTGCCGGATGGAATGATATTGAGTTACTGGAAGTCAATATGCCGGATATTGCTCGTCAGGAGTTGGGTATTGGTGATGATTACACAGTAGATGTAAAGTTAAACCTGAAGCAACTGAAAGGGATTGATGTTGGGCTTGAGATGCTTATTGTGGAGTCTCTGGAAGAAGAGTTTCCTCCCATTTTGCACAAAGAGCCTTTCAATGTAGTGAAGAAAGAGGGATCAGTAGTTCATTATGAGATGAAGTATAAACTCAACTTGCCGGGATCCTTTAAATTTGGAATTCGGATGTTTCCTAAAAATGAATTTTTGCCACATCAACAAGACTTTGGGCTTGTGAGATGGTTCTGATTTCCAGAAAATATTGTCGCCACTTCTACCATTACTCCATGGCCTGAAGTGGCGATCTTTTGTTGATACATTTGTTTGTCAAAAGCGCTTTTTATCCTGAGGATTGTTTCAGTGCACCCTCGGTGTCGGGATCTTTTTCAGAATAAGACCAGTGCGGTTGGGAAGATAGAGCTTGAGCTGATGCCCGTTGTTTGGATTTCCGCCTACCGGTTCGGTAAAATGAAGAGTTGATGTTTCAATGCGGTCGAAACCTCCATATTCGGGATTGTCAGAATTTAATAATACCTTATACTTTCCGGGAGCTGTCGGAATTCCATAGTCGGGGAATGATGCAGATGGATGAAAATTGAATACCATCAGGAAATCGCCTCTGTTAAAAGCCAGTATTTTGTCGTGCTCATTGGCCAGGTTGAGATAGACTGGCAGTGGGCTGAGGATTTTTTCATTGACGACTTTATGTACCATTGCCTTGTCAAAGGCTGCCAGCCATTCATATTTTAATTTCTCATCATCGGCAAGGCTCCATTGTCGTCTGGCATATTTGTACGACCAGTTATTGCCTGCTCTGGGGAAGTCGATCCATTCGGGATGCCCAAATTCATTTCCCATAAAATTCAGGTAACCCCCGTTGGCAGTGGTAAGGGTTGCCAAACGAATTATCTTATGCAACGAAATTGCCCGATCGATAATCAAACTCGGCGTATCTTTACTCATGGAATCGTACATCTCCTTGTCGGCCAGTCGAAAAATGATGGTCTTGTCACCGACCAATGCCTGGTCGTGTGATTCAGCATACGATATGGTTCGTTCCTCTGGCCGGTGTTGGGTCAGTTCATGGAAAATGGAAGCCATGTTCCAGTGCTCGTCCGGCTGATCTTTGATCAGTTTGATCCAAAAATCCGGAACTCCCATAGACAAACGAAAGTTAAATCCCAATCCGCCATCTTCAGGAGGACTCACTACTCCGGGGAAACCGCTCATTTCCTCTGCAATGGTGACCGCATTGGGTTTGATTTTATGAATCAGATGATTTGCCAGCATCAGGTAAACCAGCGCATTCTTGTCCTGACTTCCATCGAAATAGTCGTTGTAGCTGGTAAATGCTTTTTCCAGTCCGTGATGCGTATAAAGCATACTGGTTACACCATCAAACCGAAAACCGTCGAAGTGAAATTCTTCAATCCAGTAGCGGCAGTTGGAAAGCAGAAATGCCAGAACTTCCCGTTTCCCATAGTCAAAGCAGCGGGAATCCCAGGCTGAATGAAAGCCTCTGTCGCCCGGATAAAAATACTGATCCAGTGTGCCATCAAAACGGCTCAATCCTTCCTCTTCATTTTTTACGGCATGCGAATGTACGATGTCCATTATTACAGCCAGTCCCATCTCGTGCGCTTTGTTAATCAGGTTTTTCAAGTCTTCGGGGGTTCCAAAGCGGCTACTGGCTGCAAAAAAGTTTGAGACATGATATCCAAAGCTTCCATAATAGGGATGTTCCTGGATGGCCATGAGCTGAATCATATTGTAACCCGCTTCTTTGATCCGAGGAAGAACCGTTTGGGTGAATTCCTGAAAGGAACCTACTTTTTCGCCTTCCTGTGCCATGCCTACATGGGCTTCATAAATGAGAGGGTGTCTGAATTGCGGAAGAAACTTCCGGTCAGTCCATTGATAGGGTTCTTTAGGCTGCCACACCTGGGCACTAAACAAAAGTGTCTGGGGATCCTGAATCACCCGCTCTGCGTAAGCAGGTATCCGAAACCCTGATCCAAATTCCCATTCTACAAAAAGCTTATAATGATCTCTGTGTTTGAAAGTGTTGGGAGGTACAAAAATTTCCCAGATACCATGGTCTCTTTGTTGGAGCCGATATGTTTTGTGAGGTTTCCAGTCACAGAAATCACCGATGAGGTATACGGCTTTTGCATGGGGAGCCCATTCGCGGAAAACCCAGCCGTTACTATAGGGATGCAAACCGAAAAACAGATGCTTGCCAGCGAAATTTTCAATTCCGTTATGGGAATCATTCAGCTCTTCAATGATGTCATTGTAATCAGAACGGGTGGCTTCAATGAATCCCTGATAAGGAGCAAGCCAACTGTCTTTCTCTATTAAGGGGATATTTTTCATATTATGGGTTTTAGCCTGATCATTTCAGGTTAATGCAAGATAAGGAAATTGCATTAAAGGGACAGGTTTTTTTCAACAATTAGAAAACACCGTTTTTTTTCAGCCTTTCGATATCTTCAGGGGTGTCTACCGACCAGCTTTCAAATTCAGTTTTCCGGGTAGATATGATGTAACCGTTTTCGAGCCAGCGTAGTTGCTCCAACGATTCTGCCTGTTCCAGAGCGCCGGGCTTCAGCAGGGTGATTTCGCGCAAAATATCGGAACGGTAGGCGTAAAGTCCTATGTGAATAAAATAGGGGTGCAGCAGATGCCATTCTTTGCGATCTGCATTTCTGTAATATGGAATGGGAGATCGGCTGAAATAGAGTGCCTGAGAATGTTTGTTCAGCACCACCTTTGGTTTGTTGGGATCGAAAAGTTCATCATTGTTTTTTAGTGGTTTTACCAAGGTTGCAATTTCTGTGTCGGCATTGTAAAAGCACGATGTCAGTTTTTCTATTTGTTCGGTTTGTACAAACGGTTCGTCACCCTGAATGTTAACAACCACTTTGAATGTTTTTTCCTGTTCTTTTTCAACAGTATTTAGGGCTTCAGCACAACGATCAGTACCGCTTTGGTGGTTCTCCGAAGTCATGACTACGTTCCCTCCAAAGGCTTTTACCGCATCAAATATCCTATGGTCGTCGGTGGCAACAACTACGTAACTCAATACTTTAGCGGCTTGTGTCACTACCCGCTGAATCATTGATATACCCCCTATATCAGCCAGTGGTTTTCCGGGGAATCGGGTGGAAGCATATCTTGCCGGAATGATTCCTAAAATATCGTTTTTTTTCATTCGTTTAAAATTTTGTAATTATCTGATAAAAATCTAATTAAAAATTTGAGAACGAACGGAACCGCTTCGCTCTCACATAATATTTTTTAAACATATTCTTTTTTCATATTTATATTTAAAAAATATCATGCTCGTTTCATCAGTAAATTATTTAATTAATTCATTGGTTTCCGAAGTTCTGGGAGAACCAGGCTGTCCAAAAAGCCCAGTTTTTATGTCATTCTGAGTTTGCCGAAGAATCTGTTTGTTTGAAAGACAGATGTTTCGACTTCGCTCAACATGACACTTCTTTAGTGCTTTATACTTTTTGGACAACGCCACTTCATTCGTCTGTTAATTATTCTGCGTTTTTGATCGAAATTATTTATTTCTGCTATTTTTTCATAGTTTGATGTTTAAGGTTATTATGCATCTTTTTTTGAATGGTGAAAGGCTGTTCAGGTCATTGTATTTTGTGTTGAATTACAAAATTAAGAACTTTCTGATGACTATCCCGGCCATTTTTGTTACCTCAGCAGTTTTCAATCCGCAAAGTGAGATCGGCTTCTTGAAAAAGCCTTAGGCTGGGTTTTTGATGAGCTTATTTTCACGTGTGTCAGATTCGTTGTGTTTTTTTGAAATTTTTGATCCCATTTTTTATGCTTTAAATGGGTATTTGGGTGTTGGTAAAATTACTATTTTGTTCCGGAAATCTCTATTTTCCCTAAATTCCAAATGGAAAAACAGAGGAAGAATTGTAACTTTGTCAGTTGGTACTGAAAAAATAGCAGTTGGATATGGTCAATATACAGCAAATCAAGCAAAGGTTTGGAATTATCGGTAACTCCGAAGCGCTCAACAGGGCTATAGATGTGGCTGTTCAGGTGGCCCCTACCGATTTGTCGGTTCTTATTACCGGTGAAAGTGGAACGGGTAAGGAATCTTTTCCACAAATCATACATCAGCATAGTATCCGGAAACATGGAGCTTATGTGGCTGTAAATTGTGGTGCCATTCCTGAAGGAACTATTGATTCAGAGTTGTTTGGTCATGAGAAAGGTGCTTTTACCGGAGCTTATTCAGACCGAAAAGGTTACTTTGAGGAGGCCAATGATGGAACAATATTTCTTGATGAAATTGGAGAGTTACCACTGGCCACCCAGGTAAGGCTCCTGCGTGTACTCGAAACAGGAGAGTTTATGCGTGTGGGATCCTCTCGTATACTCAAAACCAATGTCCGGGTGGTGGCTGCAACTAACGTAAACCTGGAGAAGGCTATTCAGGAAGGACAATTTAGAGAAGACTTGTTTTATCGTCTCAATTCTGTACCTATAATTATTCCTCCTTTGCGCAACAGAGCAGAAGATATCTACCTCTTGTTTCGTAAATTTGCCTCCGATTTTGCCGATCGTTACAGAATGCCGGCTGTTAAGCTGGATGAGAGTGCCCGTGAAATGCTGGAGCGGTACCGATGGCCCGGGAATATAAGGCAATTAAAAAACATAACCGAGCAGATTTCTATTATTGAAAAAGAGCGGGTGCTGACCGCCCGTGATTTGGAAAAGTACCTTCCTTTTCATTCCGGAGATAACCTGCCTGCCATTGTTGGTGATAAAGGAAATGCCAGAGGCGCTGACTTTTCTACCGAAAGAGAAATTTTGTATAAGGTGCTGTTCGATATGAAGCGGGATATGAATGATCTGAAAAAGCTGGTACTGGAAATTATGCAACATGGCAATGATGTGAGTCTGAACGGTGAAAATGCAGAGATTATTCAGAATCTGTATCAGGAAACCGGCGAGGAATTGCATCGAGCAGCTCCACTGGTCAATCAGGGGGCTATGGTGCCATACAATAGCAATAATCAGCCGCAATCATCGGAAGAACATCACATTGAAGATACCGAAGAGTTTGTGGAGGAGTCCCTTTCACTTGAAGATAAAGAGGTTGAGCTCATACAAAAAGCCTTGGAAAAACATGGTGGTAGACGAAAAAATGCCGCCAAAGATCTGGGGATTTCGGAACGCACTTTGTATCGCAAAATTAAAGAACATAATATCGATGGATAATAATATGAACGGACGAATGAAACAAATATCGGCCTCTTTTGCCGTAATCCTTTTGCTGGGATTGCAGGGGTGTGCAATTCAGGTTACTTTTGATGGAGCCTCTATTCCGGAAAATGTAAATACAGCTTCGGTGCAGTTATTTGAAAACCGGGCAGCTTATGTAAACCCTACATTGAGTCAGACTTTTACAGAAGAGTTAAAAGACAGGATTATCAACGGGTCAAGACTCACGCTTGCCGAAGGAACCGGAGATGTGGATTTTTCAGGCGAGATAACCGGTTACGATACTGAACCCCTGGCAATTCAGGCGGATGCTGTGTCTACCGAAACACGCCTGACAGTGCGGATGAATGTAAGGTACGAAAATTTCAAAGACCCCGAGAAAAGCTGGGAGTCTTCATTTTCGTCGTATCGCGACTTTCCCAGTGAGCAAAATATTACTGCCATTGAAGGAGAACTGGTTGCAGAAATCGTAGAGGAACTGACCGAAAATATTTTTAACAAAGCTTTCGCCGACTGGTAAAATGATTTTTTATGGCCCGCATGCGTTTGATTGATTATTTATCCCATCCTGAAAAGCTGGACGAGAAATCTTTAGACTCCCTGAAGGAGGCACTGGATACTTATCCCTTCTTTCAGGCCGGACGTATGTTATGGGTGAAAAACCTGCACCAGCTGGATCATATTCGGTATAACAGTGAGCTCAAACTCTCGGCAGCTTTTATTCCTGATCGTTCCAAGCTGTTTTTTCTCATTAATGATGTTTTTACGCCTTTGTCGGCACCCGACGATCAGGAGGAGTTATCAGTAGACGGGAACGGGGAGAGGGAAAGTTCATTTTCAGAAGAATCTGAAACTGCTGGAAAAAGTGATCCCACATGGAAAAAGCCGGACGAAAAGGAGCGAACCCCCCAAGATGATTGTCCCGGAGAACATTTGCAACGTATCGTAGGAGCCGAAGCCAATTATTTTGAGGTGGATGATTCGTTCACCACATCGAGTGGTGATCTTGTAGATTTTTCCTTGTCGCGAGCAGATGACAACGAAAAAGGTTATCAGCAGAAGGAAGAAGTTGAGGAGAAAGAAGATTTCGTGTTTCCTCAGGCCGGAGCGCTCGATTATGAGAAGGAGATCTTTACCGCGGGGTATTCGCTGGAAGAAGAAGTGCCTTCTGAGCCGGTAGATTTCAGACAGAGCCATTCTTTTTCGGAGTGGCTGGATTTGCTGAAGTACCGGACTCTTGAGTCCGAAGAGGAGAAGTCAGTGACGGAGCCTTCTGAGAGGAAGAAGCCCGGTAAGATGGATCTTATAGATAACTTCCTGAGCAGTGGAGGTCATCAGAAAAGGATTGTTCCGGGGAAAGCCAGGGACGATACCAATAAGGATTTTTCTGCCGGGAGTGTTGTCGAGAGTGAAGATTTGATGACAGAAACCCTGGCCAACATTCATATCAAGCAGGAAAGATATCAGAAAGCAGTAGAGATATTCGAGCGTTTGCGTTTGAAATATCCCGAAAAAAGTGTTTACTTTGCACGTCGTATAAAAGAAATGGAAGATCTTATTAATAATCAGTAATTAAGAAAGATATGTATCAGTTTGTTTCAGTTTTGGTAATTCTGGTCAGTATTTTGTTGGTTTTGATCGTACTAGTTCAGAATTCCAAAGGTGGTGGCCTGGCCTCTAATTTTTCGGCCTCAAATCAGGTAATGGGAGTTCGTAAAACGGCCGACTTCCTCGAAAAAGCCACTTGGACATTGGCTAGTGGTTTGCTGGTTCTTGCCTTTGTTTCCGTAATGGTACTGCCACGAGGTGAGATGCAGTCGGGATCTGCAATTGATGAAGAAATTCAAAATATGAATATGCCTTCTCAGGAATTGCCGGATTTTGGTGTAGGTGGTGAAGATGCTGCTACCGAAGAAGCCGCCGGTGATAGCTTGTAAGAAGTTATACATTAAAAAAAAATGACAGAGTGTCAGCAAGTGCTGACACTCTTTTTTTTGCTTTTTTTTCGGCCTCTGGTTGGCTAATGTGTTGATTCTTAAAACCGGATTGGATACCTTTAGCTGTGATCTCCTGTAGTTGCAGCTATTTATCCAAATGACAAGTGTTCTTTCTGATCATGGTATTCGTGCAAAAATGTCTGTTTTTTCGGGACAAATGGAGTTGTCAGGCATTTGGCATAATTTGTGAATAAAATGGTGACGGAATAATTAATTTGTTTAACGTCTAAATGAAATAGAAATGTCAACATTGAAAGGAAAAATTCTTGCCGGTAAGGTTTTGGTAAAACCACAGGCAGCCGAAGAAAAAACTTCAAGTGGAATTATCATTCCTGATTCAGCCAAAGAAAAGCCCTTGAAAGGGGAAGTGGTGCTGACCGGGGCCGACAAAAAGGATGAGCCCATGGAAGTGAAAGCCGGTGATGTGGTATTGTACGGAAAATATGCCGGAACCGAACTGAATATCGACGGTGAGGATTATTTACTCATCTCACAATCCGACATTCTTTACATCGCGTAACTTTAAACTTAAAACATTAAAATTCTTAAGAATATGGCTAAAGAAATAAAATTTGATATTGATGCCCGCGAAAGATTGCAGAAGGGAATTGATCAGCTTGCCAATGCTGTGAAAGTTACATTAGGCCCCAAAGGTCGTAATGTGGTGATCGATAAAAAGTTTGGTGCACCTCAGATTACCAAGGATGGTGTTTCTGTGGCAAAAGAGATTGAGCTTTCAGAACCTTATGCTAACCTTGGTGCTCAAATGGTGAAAGAGGTGGCTTCTAAAACCGGTGACGATGCTGGTGATGGAACTACAACAGCTACCGTTCTGGCGCAGTCCATTGTTAAAGTTGGACTTAAGAATGTGACTGCCGGAGCTAATCCAATGGAATTGAAGCGTGGAATTGATCTCGCTGTAGCTAAAGTGGTGGAAAATATCCGTAGCCAGGCAAAAGTTGTAGGTGAGGATAACAGTAAAATTGAGCAGGTAGCCCGCATTTCTGCCAATAATGATGAGGAAATCGGTCGCCTGATTGCCGAGGCAATGGAAAAAGTAGGACACGAAGGAGTGATTACTGTTGAAGAAGCTAAGGGTATTGAAACAACTGTAGAGGTTGTTGAAGGTATGCAGTTCGATCGTGGTTATATCTCCCCTTACTTTGTGACCAACACTGAAAAAATGCAGGCAGAACTGGAGAATCCTTATATTCTGATTCATGACAAGAAAATCAGTACTATGAAGGATCTTCTCCCCGTATTGGAGCAAACAGCTCAGTCAGGTCGTCCTCTGTTGATTATTTCTGAAGATGTGGATGGTGAAGCACTGGCTACGTTGGTTGTGAACCGTCTGAGAGGTTCACTGAAGGTTGCTGCTGTTAAAGCTCCCGGGTTTGGTGATCGTCGCAAGGAGATGTTACAGGATATCGCTGTTCTGACTGGTGGTACCGTGATATCTGAAGAAACTGGTCTGAAGCTGGAAAATGCTACCATCGAGATGTTGGGACAGGCTGAGAAAGTAACCATTGACAAAGAGAATACGACAGTCGTAAATGGTCTTGGTGATAAAGATGCCATTGAGCAGCGTGCTCAGCAAATTAAAGCTCAGATTGCCAATACTACCTCAGATTATGACAAAGAGAAGCTTCAGGAGCGTCTGGCTAAATTGGCCGGAGGTGTTGCTGTACTCTACGTGGGTGCTGCTTCCGAAGTGGAAATGAAAGAGAAGAAAGACCGTGTGGATGATGCCCTGAGTGCTACCCGTGCAGCAGTTGAAGAAGGAATCGTTCCCGGTGGTGGTGTTGCTTATATCCGTGCTATTGCTGATCTTGAGAACCTGAAAGGTGACAACGAAGATCAGACTACCGGTGTAGAGATCGTAAAACGTGCCATTGAAGAGCCTTTACGTCAGATTGTAGCTAACGCTGGTAAAGAAGGTGCTGTAATCGTTCAGAAAGTAAAAGAGGGTAAAGATGCCTATGGCTACAATGCCCGTATTGATGAGTATCAGGATTTCTTTGAATCAGGCGTTATTGACCCTGCCAAAGTTACCCGTGTGGCTCTTGAGAATGCGGCTTCAATTGCTGGCATGTTCCTGACTACCGAATGTGTTCTGGTAGAGGAAAAGGAAGATGAACCCGCTCCTATGCCTAATCCCGGAATGGGGGGAGGCATGCCGGGCATGATGTAAAAAAAATCAGACCTAAGTCTGTGGAATATTTTAAGGGTGCTTTTTAGCACCCTTTTTGCTTTTATAATTTTTGTGAGTCTTTCTAATCCCAGTTAACTATGCTCTATTCACTATTCACCATTCACCATTCTCTATTTTTATACCACTCTACAAATGATTTTAACCCTTCTTCCAGGCTGACTCCGGGTTTGTAACCCAATAGTTTTTCTGCCTTATCAATACTGGCAAAGGTGATGTTAACATCGCCGGGTTGCATAGGCAGGCGTTCAATCCTGGGAGTAGTTTCTGTAGCCTGAGCAATCTTTTCCACCAACTGACTTAATGAAACAGGATGGTTGTTGCCCAGGTTGATGGTTTCGAATACATTATTATGAGACATCAGGTATTCCATGGTCTTGCATATACCAAATACGGTATCGCTGATAAAAGTATAATCGCGGGAGGTGGAACCATCACCAAAGAGCGTGAGCGGAGTTCCTTCAAACATCATTTTTGTGAACTTATGAATGGCCAGGTCCGGTCGTTGGCGAGGGCCAAATACCGTAAAAAAACGCATGTTTACGATGTCAATATGGTAAAGGTGGTGCCAGGTATGATTGATTAGTTCACAGGCTTTCTTTGAGAATGCATAGGGCGAAATAGGATTATCCACATTCAGCTCTTCGTGCCACGGAGTGTTGGGATTGTTGCCATACACCGATGAAGAACTGGCAAAAGCCATTTTTTTAATTCCGTATTTTTCCATAGAACTTAAGACCACACGGGTAGCTGTTATGTTGTGTTCAATGTAGCTTTGTGGAGCCTGTATGCTGGGACGCACACCTGCTTTTCCCGCGAGATGGATCACGATATCTGCACCTTCAGAAAAAATCTTCTCTGTAGTTTCCTCATTGGTAAGGTCGTTTTCAAAAAAAGAGAATTTTGGATGTTCAATGAATCCGGATAGATTAGATTGCTTTATTTCCGGAGGGTAAAAGGGGTCAAAGTTGTCAATTCCAAGTACTTTATGCCCTTGTTTCAGTAGTGATTCCGTTACATGAGATCCTATAAATCCGGCACATCCGGTGACTATAATTTTGTACATAAAAGGCTGTTTTTACAAAACTGCTATTTTAACCTATTTTAGCGCCATTTTCAAGAGGTTACCTGCTTTTATTTTTCCAATGCCCCGGAATCTTTGGTGAGTAGCTGAATATGTATGTTGAACAGAAGATGGGAGATTGAGTTATAGCTCTTTTGTGAATAATGCAGCTTGAAATTTAGCCGCTATCTTAGTCTCTTTTATATGAGGTTTAGCTGTAATATTTGAATATCTTTGCAGCCTGAAATTGGGATAGTAGTTTTTTATCGAAGAGGCTGTTATCTTTGCATTAAAAGCGAAGGCTTTTGTTTTATTGTTGATAAATATTTTCTCATATATGGACCATATAAGGAACTTTTGCATCATTGCCCATATCGATCACGGAAAGAGTACGTTGGCTGACAGACTGCTGCAGAGAACTAAAACCGTTTCGGACAGGGAGTTGCTCGAGCAAACGCTTGACAGCATGGATTTGGAGCGGGAGCGGGGCATAACCATTAAGAGTCATGCTATTCAGATGCAATATCCCAAGGATGATCAGGTATTCACATTGAATTTAATTGACACCCCGGGGCACGTGGATTTCTCTTACGAGGTTTCACGATCTATTGCTGCATGCGAGGGGGCTTTGCTTATTGTGGATGCCACTCAGGGAATTCAGGCCCAGACCATCAGTAATCTCTATCAGGCCGTTGATCACGATTTGACTATTATACCTGTTCTCAATAAAATGGACATGGATAGTGCTATGCCAGAGGAGGTTGAGGATCAGATAATTGATCTTATTGGGTGCGACCGAAGTGAAATTATCCGTGCCAGTGGAAAAACCGGAATGGGGGCTGATGAAATACTGGAAGCCATTGTTGAGCGAATAGCCCCGCCTGTAGGTGATCCCAAAGGCCCTTTGCAGGCCCTTATCTTCGACTCGGTATTTAATAGCTTCCGAGGTATTATTGCTTACTTTAAAGTTGTCAACGGGGAAATTCGCAAAGGAGATAAAGTAAAGTTTGTCAACACCGGAAAACAATACGAAGCGGATGAAATAGGGGTTCTGAAACTGGGAATGATTCCAAGGGATGTCCTGAAAACCGGTGATGTGGGGTATATCATTTCAGGAATAAAAACCAGCAAGGAAGTTAAAGTAGGAGATACCATTACCCACGTGGATAGACCATGCTCCAAAGCTATTTCCGGTTTTGAGGAGGTGAAGCCTATGGTTTTTGCAGGTGTTTATCCCATCGATACTGACGATTACGAAGATTTGCGTGTGGCTATTGAAAAACTACAGCTTAATGATGCATCTCTCACTTTTCAGCCCGAATCATCTGTAGCTCTTGGATTTGGGTTTCGGTGTGGCTTTTTGGGGATGCTGCACATGGAGATCGTTCAGGAACGGCTTGACCGGGAGTTTGATATGGATGTGATTACCACTGTTCCAAACGTACCTTACAAGGTGTTTACCAAGCAGGATGAAGTTCTGGAAGTGCATAACCCCTCAGGACTTCCCGAGCCGACGGTTATTGATCATGTGGAAGAACCTTTTATTCGTGCTCAGATAATAACCCAGGCTGACTTTATTGGCCCCATAATGAGTCTGTGTCTTAATAAGCGCGGAGAGTTAGTCAATCAACACTATCTTACGGCCGATCGTGTGGAGTTGAGTTACGATATGCCGCTTGCTGAAATTGTTTTTGATTTTTATGATAAACTCAAAAGTATTTCCAAAGGCTACGCTTCGTTTGATTACTATACCACCGGCTATCGTACATCTAAACTGGTTCGGCTTGATGTTCTGTTGAATGGTGAGCCCGTTGATGCCCTTTCGACACTTACGCATTTCGATAATGCTTATCCTTTTGGGCGCAGAATGTGTGAAAAACTGAAAGAGCTAATCCCTCGTCAGCAATTTGATGTAGCTATCCAGGCGGCTATCGGTGCCAAGATTATTGCCCGGGAAACAGTGAAAGCACTGCGGAAAGATGTGACAGCTAAGTGCTACGGAGGCGATATTTCAAGGAAACGCAAGTTGTTGGAGAAACAAAAGAAAGGAAAAAAACGGATGAAGCAGGTAGGGAATGTGGAAGTGCCCCAAAAAGCTTTTCTTTCTGTGTTGAAACTGGATTAATAATACAAGCAGTTACAAAAAACAAAAAAACGGATTGATATATCGATCCGTTTTTTTGTTTTAATATTTTTTCAGGCCACAACAAAAATACCCGGTCCGTAATACTTAATTTGTACCGAACCGGTTATTCTTTTGAAATATCCTAACCAAAGAAGACTTAAAGAACGAGTTTATATCCTTTTCCGTGAACGTTAATGATTTCCACGGCAGGCTCATCTTTGAGGTGTTTTCTCAGTTTGGTGATATAAACGTCCATGCTTCGGGCGTTAAAGTAATTGTCATCTACCCAGATGGTCTTTAATGCGAAGTTGCGCTCCAATACTTTGTTGGCATTGTTGCAAAGCAATTTCAGCAATTCAGATTCCTTGGTAGTCAATTTTACTACTTTGTCACCGTCGATCAACTGTTGTTTTTGCGTGTCGAATTTGTATTTCCCCAACTGGAAAACTTCCTGGTTGGCCAGTCCGCCTTTGGTGCGGCGCAAAATGGCTTCGATGCGGAACAACAGCTCTTCCATGCTGAAAGGCTTGGCAATGTAATCGTCGGCACCAATCTTAAAGCCTTGGAAGATATCTTCTTTCATCGATTTTGCGGTGAGGAAGATAATGGGCACATCGGTGTTGACCATTCGTATTTCCTTGGCCAGTGTAAAGCCGTCTTTTTTGGGCATCATCACATCAAAAATACAGACATCGTATTTTTTGTTCATGAATGCATCATAACCCTGCTCCCCATCGGGCATCAGGTCGGTTTCGTAGCCTTTGGCCTCGAGATATTCACGAAGCAGCATACCTAAGTTCTCATCGTCTTCGGTCAGGAGAATTTTATATTCTTTTTCCATTCCTTGGTACTTTTAAAAGGTAAAAATATTTCAAATTTAGTGCCTGAATTCAGTTCACTTTCAACGTTTATGGTTCCTCCGTGGTCTTCTACGATTTTTTTGACGTAGGCCAGACCCAGTCCAAAACCTTTTACATTATGTATATTGCCGGTGGGTACCCGGTAAAACTTTTCAAAGATACGCTTTAAATTGTCTTTTGAAATACCCAGGCCGTTATCTTGTATTGATATTACGATGCCACCTTTCGGACGGTTCCATGTTTTTACATGAAATATGGGTTTGCCCCTTCGGTATTTCAAGGCATTGTCCAACAAATTGTGGATGACATTGGTGAAATGGACTTCATCCACATAAGCCGTTGGATTTTTGGCATCCAGTTTTTCAATGATCTGACCCTCTTTGTTTTCTACCTTCAGCTTAAAGTTGTTGGTTACTTTCCCAATCAGCTCATTGATGTTTACTTTTTTAATCTTCAGGCTGGCACTTCCTTTTTCAAAGATAGCCATTTGCAGGACTTTTTCAACCTGAAAACCGAGTCTTTTGCTTTCATCCTGGATAACACCCGATATATGTTTCAGACTATTAGGGCTTTTCGCCACTGAAGCATCTTTTAACATTTGTGATGCAAGAGATATGGTAGAGATGGGTGTCTTAAATTCATGGGTCATATTATTGATGAAATCATTTTTGATTTCATCCAGACGTTTCTGCTTTACAATGATAACAATTGTAAGGATAGATGCCAAAACCATGATAAGGGTAAATACCGCACTGGGTAAAACCATTCCCATGGAATCCATGATATAATTTGGGCGCTCGGGAAAGTAGAGCTGTATATGGTTTGCTTTGGGGTGGAGGTCGTTTGGGAAAAGATATTTTTGATATATAAAGTTGGCCTCTTCTTCCTCAAAACCAGCTGTGGAGATAACCCTGTTTCCCCTGGAGTCTACAATCGAAAATTCATAAGGTAACTTTATTCCCCTGTCCTCAAATTCTTTGAGTAAAAATGCATCCACCAGCTCTCTGTCTACACGCTGACCAATGGGTTGATCATCGAAAAGGTCTTTGAGAAGCCTGGTTCGTTGCTCGTCCATTTTATTTCTGAGCTGAATTTGCATGTTGTTAAAGTAAGTTGACAGTGGATCTGTTGTCTCAGATTTATTGAAAATCATTGGAGTTGTTTCTCTGTAAGAGAAAACGATTGAGTCCTTTCTTGAGGTAGAGAACTCGGTATTCATTTTAGATCCCTGGATAAAAAAGTCAAAGGTAATATCCAATAATTGCGGAATTTCTTCTGTCTGGAGGGTGTTTTTTTTCCCGGAAAAATATTTATTTTCTTTCCTCAGGTTTTCCGGGAGTTTGTTGATGGGGTTGAGTTTGAGTTGAGCCCCCAGTTTGCTGGTTTCATTGATTTCAAGGCGTGAAATGACCTGATCCATCGTTTGACGGACTGTCTGGTCAAAATGTTCTTCCTTAATTTTGGTGGCGTTTTTAATCCACAGGGTTTGAATATAAATTAGCCCTGAAAGTGTGAACGCTATGATAACGGTCAATACCCAAATGAATTTCCTGCTCATATTACAAAAATAACGGGTTGTTCCGGATTTTCCTTTTGATTAACATTAATTAACTCTATGTCTTGATTTTCAGTTAATAAAGGTTTTTTTAAATGTATGGGTGACGTTAATTTGCGTAGTCTTGCGTTTCTACATTTTCCAGAGCTTCACTGGCAGCTTTTTGTTCTGCTTCTTTTTTTGAACTGCCTTTCCCTTCTCCGGAGACTTGATCACGAATGATGGCCCTTGCAATGAATACCGGAGTGTTTTCTTTGGATTCAGGATATTCTTCAGTGATGAAGTGAACGGGACATTTATTTTTCTGCCCCCATTCAATTAAAATAGATTTATAATTGGTGTCGTTTTCCACAATTTGTTTAAGATCCAGGTATTGGGCCAGTATGCGGTTGCGTACAAATTTTCGGGCACTTCCATATCCCTTATCAAGAAATACGGCACCTATTATTGCCTCCAGAGCATCTCCGAGAATGTGGGTTTGTGATATATCTCCGGGCGGATGAAACCTGATCCACTTCTTTAGGCCCATGTCTTGTGCAATCTGGTTGAGATTGGTGCGGCTGACAATTCGGGACCTGGTTTTTGTGAGAAATCCCTCATCTTCCGATGGATAGAGATTATACAATTCCTGGGCCACAATGGCTCCGAGAATGGCATCTCCCAAATATTCAAGTCTTTCGTTATTGAATGGTTCGTTGGAATGTTTTCGTCTCAGCGCAGATTTATGGATCAGCGCTTGTTGGTATAAGGCTGTTTTCCCGGGACGAATTCCGGTAGTAGAATTTATAAATCGATAAAACTTTCTTCCTTTGCGGGAAAAAAGTTTTATCGATTTGAAAAGCGGTATAAACACAACTTAATCTAATGCTTTGAATACCACACATGCATTGTGACCACCAAAGCCGAATGTGTTCGACATGGCCACTTTAATTTTCTTTTCCTGGGCCTTATTGGCTGTTAAATTGAGTTTTTCATCAATTTCCGGATCCAGGTCAAAAAGATTAATGGTCGGAGGAACAATGCTGTTTTTCATTGCCAGAATAGAGGCAATGGATTCAATGGCTCCGGCAGCACCCAGAAGGTGACCGGTCATTGATTTTGTGGAGCTGATGTTCAGCTTGTACGCGTGATCTCCAAATACCTTCTGAATGGCAAGTGGTTCAGCGATGTCTCCCAAAGGGGTGGAAGTACCATGAACGTTGATGTAATCAACCTCTTCGGGTTTGATATTTCCATCTTTCAGTGCATTTTCCATTACTTTTTGAGCACCTAAACCTTCCGGATGTGGAGCGGTCAGGTGATGGGCATCCGCGGTCATTCCGCTACCTGCCAGTTCGCAATAGATTTTTGCACCGCGTTGCACGGCATGTTCATATTCTTCTATTACCAGGGCACCAGCACCTTCACCCATAACAAAGCCGTCGCGGCCTTTGTCGAACGGACGAGAGGCAGTGGCCGGATCATCGTTACGTGTTGAAATTGCCTGCATAGCATTAAAACCACCAACTCCTGCTTCGTTAATAGCTGCTTCGGATCCACCAGTGATAAACATTTTGGCTTTTCCCAAACGGATTAGATCAAACGCACTGCCAATAGCATGCGTTGAGGAAGCACACGCCGATACTGTCCCGAAATTGGGACCCCTTAGTCCATACTTCATTGAAATGTGTCCGGCCGCAATGTCCGAAATCATTTTGGGGATGAAGAAAGGATTGAAGCGGGGTACTTCGTTATTCTTAACGAACCCACGGGTTTCGTCGAGGAAGGTGATGATGCCACCAATACCTGCTCCCCAGATGACGCCTGCCATATCCTGGTCTATGGTCTGGAGATCGATACCGGCATCCTGGTATGCCTGCTCAGCTGCAATCATTGCAAACTGAGCAAACATATCCAATTTTCTTGCTTCCTTACGATCGAAGTAATCGGCAGGTTTGTAGTCTTTTACCTCGCAAGCAAATTGTGTTTTGAAATGGGTGGCGTCAAATCGAGTAATGGGTGCAGCACCACTTACTCCTTGAACCAGGTTGTTCCAATACTCATCGATGGTTTTTCCAATCGGGGTAAAGGCGCCGAGCCCTGTAACTACTACTCTTTTTAACTCCATAACTGCTTTTAAAGTATAACTCTACTTTTTTGACTGATTACTTTGCGTTCTCTTCAATGTAAGCAATGGCGTCACCCACTGTACCGATGTTCTCTGCCTGATCATCAGGAATTGCGATGTTGAATTCTTTTTCGAACTCCATGATCAGCTCTACAGTGTCAAGAGAGTCAGCACCCAGGTCGTTGGTGAAACTGGCTTCGTTAGTTACTTCTGTTTCGTCAACTCCCAACTTGTCTACAATAATTGCCTTAACTCTTGATGCAATGTCTGACATAGCTTTAAATTTTAAGTTAATAATTGAAATTTTGGTTTTAAAACAACTGTGCAAAGAAAAAGATTTGCCCAAAATAAATCAAATATTCCTTCAAGGAAATTAGTTTTCAGGCCTCTTTTTTCTAATTTTGGCAGGGCAAAAGTAGTATTTTTTTACAAGATAAAAATTTGATAATGAAGAATATTGTTCTTTTTGCTTCGGGATCGGGTTCCAATGCTGAAAATATTGCTCTTTTTTTTCGTGACAATCCGGATGTGGAGATTTCGTATATTTTGTCCAATCGGTCGAATGCTGGCGTACTCGAAAGAGCTAAAAACCTTAATATAAGAACTTTTGTCTTTGATCGCAAGATGTTTCTTGAGACCGATGAGGTTTTATCCCTTCTGAAAAAATCCGATCCGGATTTAATCGTTTTGGCTGGTTTTCTCTGGTTGATACCTGAAAAAATGGTAAAAGCCTTTCCGGATAAAATCATAAATATTCATCCTGCTTTACTGCCTCAATATGGAGGAAAAGGAATGTATGGTGATCGGGTGCATCAGGCAGTTATTGATAATGATGAAAAGGAGTCAGGCATCACCATTCATTATGTAAATGAAAAATATGATGAGGGCGATATTATTTTTCAGGGTAAATGTGCTGTTGAAAAGGGTGATACTCCTGAAACACTCGCTCAGAAAGTTCATCTGTTGGAATATGAACACTTTCCCCGGGTTATTCAGCAACTTTTAGAGAATCAATAAGTGCGTTTTCCGTGTTAAATGCTTTGGCTTTAACAGCGTCAAGTTCTTTTTTCCAGGGTTCTATATACCTCAGATATTCTGAAAGTCGTTCCTCGTGGATTGGATCTACCGGAGGGGCTTCCACTTTTAGAGGATCTATCGGGCTATTGTTTTTATAGATTCGGAAGTCGAGATGGGGCCCGGTGGCAAGTCCTGATTTGCCTACATAGCCAATTAGCTGGCCCTGGGAGACTTTCATGCCTTTTTTGATGCCTTTGGCAAATCCGGATAGGTGCATGTAGACTGTACGATATACACTGTTGTGCTTTATCTTGATGTAGTTTCCTCCCCCCTTGGGATCCCATGCCCGGTGCGTAATTCTGCCATCACCCAAAGCGTAAACTGGCGTCCCAGTTGGGGCCGCATAGTCAATACCATGGTGGGGACGGCGTATTTTTAATACAGGATGCAATCTGCTATGACTGAACCTGCTGCTGATGCGTGAGAATTTTAGAGGTGCTTTCAGGAAAGCTTTTCTAAGACTGGCCCCTTTTTCATCAAAGAAGCTCATAATGCTGTCCTGTTCATATCGGAATGCATAATAAGGATAGTTGCGATGATTAAACAGGGCTGCGTGAATAACACCTATTCCGATGGAAACACTGTCCACATATTCTTCGTCGTAAATAACTGTAAAGTGGTCTCCTTTTTCAATGCCAAAGAAGTCTACCGTCCATGCAAAAATGTCAGAAAGATCAAGGGCCAGGTTGGGGTTTAGATCATTCTCATTTATGGTATTCCAAAGTGATGATTGGATAATGCCAGTAGCCGTTTTTCTTCGGGTTTCAACTTTTTTTTGATCCCGGTAGATGAGTGTGTCTCCTGTTAAAGACATTACCACATATTCTATCGGGTCAATTTCGTAAACAAACCACTGAGGGACCAGAAGTGAGTCTTTTTTTGAGGAAAAGATGGTGTAATCATTGCCTGTTTTTATTCGCCTGACATCAAAAACGTCTTTGGAGGCTATGGCCAGATTGTGAATAATTGAATAATCCACATTGTAGGCAGACAGAAGTGAAGCCAGATTTTGGGCATATTTTACACGGCCTTTCTCAATGATAAAGGAATCCTTTTCGAGTCCGTAAAGTGTTTCCGGGGGCGGAGGAGGAGTCGTCACCAGGTTCAGACTGTCCTCGAGTTGGGTGGTGTCAGGTGTTTTTAATCCGCTAAAATGGCGATAGCACCAAAAGGTTGAGAATACCAATAGGACTAAAATGATGATTCCTGCGATGTATTTCTTTTGCATTGGATATTCGTTTTTTTAGGTCGGCACTCCGATCCGTTTGCAGATATTCGGCATCTCAAAAATAATGCCTTTTCCGGTCTTTTGCTCAGATCATAAATCAGCTTCAATTTCGCTGATGGTTTTCTTCCTTTTTTCCCGTATTTTGAGGCGGTCGTAACCCTCCCCAAATATACCCATTACATTACCCATGGTAATAAATGCTTCCGGGTCAACGCTCTTAATAATACGAAAGAGAATGGAAGATTCTTTTTTTCGTGCATAAACCATCAGTATTTTTATTTCTTCTCCGGTATAGCCTCCCACGGCCGGGATAATGGTGAGTCCTTTTTTTCCGGTGTAGACGATTTGCTCGGCCAGCTCTTTGTGTTTTCGTGAAAAAATAAAGAACTGTACTGTCTGGGTATTACCCGATATAACCAGATCGATAGTATAAGCTATTACCGCCATAGTCATAAAACCGTAGACCATGGTCTCAATGGATTTAAAGATAGGGTAAGCAGATACAATAATGACCGCATCCATGGCCAATAACAATCGGCCCATGCTGATGTTGCGGTATTTATTGATAATGCGGGCAATGATGTCTGTTCCACCTGCACTGCCCCCATTGGAGAATATAAGGCCACCTCCAATGCCGCTCATGATCCCTCCGGATACTGCAGCCATCATCCGCTCCGAAACCAGAGGTTCTGTGAAAATATTGCTGAAAAAAGAGAGGAAGCCGGCAAAAACCACTACACTGTATATGGATTTCACACCGAAGGAAGCCCCAATGGTCTTCATGGCCAGAAGTAATAAGCCCACGTTGATCAGCAGGCTACTCATTCCCACGTCAATGTCGAACAGAAAAAACAGAATACTTGAAATTCCTGTAAGACCACCTCCTACTATTTCACTGGGGATAATAAACCCGGTCCAGCCAATGGCGCCTAAAGCTAAGCCTGCTGTTATTATTAAATAGGATTTTATTTCTCTCCAGAGATAGTCTCGTTTCATATTTGTATTTTATAAAGAATGCCGCCGGAAAAGTCTTTTCCGGGGCAGTTCTTTAACCTTAACAATAAAAAAGTCAGGTTAAAAATAATTTGAAGATCTTGCGATACTTGCAAAAGGAACGATTACCCTACAACAATATTAATTATTTTTCCGGGGACAACAATGATCTTCCTGACTGTTTTTCCTTCCGTCCATTTGGCTGCTGTTTCGTGGGCCAGTGCTGCTTTTTCAATCTCTTCTTTGCTTGCATCGGCAGGCATTTCGAGCTTAAAACGCATTTTCCCGTTGAAGGAAACCGGGTAAACCACACTGTCATCCTTCATGTATTGCTCATCAGCTTTAGGCCATGCAGCATCTACCACAGAGCCATTGTTCTTCAGTGAACTCCAAAGTTCTTCAGCCACATGGGGTGCAAAGGGAGCGAGCAGGATGGTTAAAGGTTCAAGTATTGTGCGTTTGTGACATTTTAGGTCGCTCAATTCGTTCACGCATATCATGAAGGCGCTTACACAGGTGTTGAACGAGAATCGCTCAATGTCATCAGAAATTTTGGCAATGGTGCGGTGCAATACTTTCAATTCCTCTTTGGTGGCTTTTTCATCCGAAACCTGAAGGGAACCGTCACGGTCAGCGAAAAGGCGCCAGGTTTTTCTGAGGAATTTGTGCACTCCGTCAATTCCATTGGTATCCCATGGTTTGGATTGCTCCAACGGGCCCAGGAACATTTCATAAAGCCGGAGTGTATCGGCCCCATACTGTTCGATGATGTCATCCGGATTTACTACGTTGAACATGGATTTGGACATTTTCTCAACTGCCCATCCACATACATATTTGTCGCCTTCTTCCAGAATGAATTCGGCATTTTTGTATTCCGGATTCCAGTTTTTGAACGCTTCGATGTTCAGTATATCGTTGTGTACAATGTTTACATCCACATGAATGGGGGTGACATCATACTCTTTTTTCAGGTTGTAGGAGACAAATTTGTTGGAGCCTTTGATCCGGTAAACGAAGTTGGATCGTCCCTGTATCATTCCCTGGTTGACAAGTTTTTGGAATGGTTCGTCTTTACAAACGGTTCCCAAATCGAACAGAAACTTATTCCAGAAACGGGAATAAATGAGATGGCCGGTAGCGTGTTCTGTGCCGCCAATGTAAAGGTCAACATCCTGCCAGTAATTATTGGCTTCGGGGCTGACAAGCATTTCGTTGTTGTGCGGATCCATGTAACGCAGATAGTAGGCTGATGAACCTGCAAATCCGGGCATGGTATTCAACTCTAGTGGGTAGCCCTCTTCTGTTTTCCAGTTTTTTGCGCGTCCCAAAGGTGGTTCTCCCTGCTCTGTGGGAAGATATTTGTCTACTTCGGGTAACTCCAAAGGTAATTTGGAAGGATCCAGCGTATAGGGCATGTCATCTTTGTAGTAAACCGGGAATGGCTCTCCCCAGTAGCGTTGACGGCTGAAAATGGCATCACGAAGACGGTAGTTGACTTTTACTTCACCGATTCCTTTTTCTCTGATAAATTCTTTGGTTTTCTCAATGGCTTCGGGTACGTTGAGTCCTTCGATGAAGCCTGAATTTATCATGGTGCCCTCTTTGGAGTCAATCGAATCTTCCCACTGGCTTGTATCACCGGGTTTTTCGCCGTGTGGTACTACTACCTGAATAATGGGTAAATCAAAAGTACGGGCAAAAGCAAAGTCGCGACTGTCATGGGCGGGAACCGCCATGATAGCTCCTGTTCCATAGCCTGCTAATACATAGTCGCTCACCCAGATGGGCACCTCTTCGTTGGTAAGAGGGTTTATAGCATAAGCTCCGGTGAATGCTCCCGTCATTTTTTTGACTTCGGCCATGCGTTCACGCTCAGTGCGTTTTTTAGCATCGGCAATGTATTGATCTACCTTTTCTTTTTGCTCGGGGGTAACCACCTGATTCACCAATTCACTTTCGGGAGCAAGCACCATGAAAGTTACTCCGAAAACAGTATCGGCACGGGTGGTAAAAATTTTCATCTGGACATCCGAGTCTTTTACCGGGAAAACCATTTCAGCCCCTTCAGAGCGGCCTATCCAGTTTTTCTGTATTTCTTTGAGTGATTCAGACCAGTCAATGTTATCCAGGCCAGTCAATAGTCTTTCGGCATAAGCAGAAACTCTTAACGCCCATTGACGCATCACTTTTTGTTCCACCGGATGTCCGCCACGTAAAGAAACACCTTCCTTTACCTCGTCGTTGGCCAGAACGGTCCCCAGCTCAGGACACCAGTTCACCATGGTGTCAGCCAGATAAGCAATGCGATAATTGAGCAGTGTCTCCTGCTGTTCTTTCTCATTCCTGGCATTCCATTCATCTGCGGTAAATGAAAGTACTTCGGAGCAGGCAGCATTGATGCCGTTGGTTCCATTGGCTTCAAAATGTTCGGTCAGTTTGCTGATGGGTAACGCTTTTTCAGCATTGTTGTCATAGTAATGATGAAACATCTGAATGAAAGCCCACTGTGTCCATTTGTAATATCCGGGGTCACAGGTTTTTACTTCCCGGTTCCAGTCATACGAAAAGCCGATCTTGTCTAACTGCTCACGGTATCTGCTAATGTTCTTTTCAGTGGTAATGGCAGGGTGTTGTCCGGTCTGGATGGCATATTGTTCTGCCGGAAGGCCGTAAGCATCGTATCCCATGGGATGAAGGACATTGAATCCATTGGAACGTTTGTAACGGCTGAAGATGTCGGATGCAATATATCCCAGAGGATGTCCCACGTGCAGGCCGGCGCCTGAAGGATAGGGAAACATGTCCAGAACGTAGTACTTGGGGCGGCTGTTATCAACCTCTACCTTATAGGTTTTATTTTCTTTCCAGTGTTTTTGCCACTTCTGCTCAATCTCTTTAAAATTGTATTCCATGGTGCAGTTAGATGTAGTTTCTTGCTTTTGTTCGTCAAAGCTGCGAAAATACAAAAAGTTTCAGACAATTATAAGTGAGTGGCACCGGTCATTTTTTATCCGGCATCATTTCCGTATTTGTGTCCATTCTGAGACAGGAATGAGATCGTTGCAGTCCGGACCCAGAATATTGTCTGATGAATATTCGGCAGCTTCTTCTTTTGTAAGCTGATGGCTCCAGGGTACTCTTTTTTCATTGAGAGCTCCTTTTCCGGTGTTTTGGTATTCGACATAACAGGCTGTTTTGGAGCGATTGGTTCCGCTCCAGTTGGCCCAGCCCTGAGGGAGAATGTGTGCCCCCATTTGACAATGAAGGAAAGCCACTCGTGCATAATCTCGCCAGGGACGTCCGAGCAATACTTTGGAGACATCGGCGGCTGCAGTTAGTTGGCAGTTCAGAAAAACCATTCCGAACTTTTTGTCCTTTGGCGTGCTTGCCGCTGTGATGTAAGAATCGGCCAGACTGTGAATCCGGCATGCTTCAAAAAGAATGGTGGCTTCACCAAATATGAAGTCAGTGGTACCTTCGATGCGGCATTGGTAAAAGTAATTTTTGCTGTTCTCTCCTGAACAATACAAGGTATCCTGATGCCCCAGAATATTGCAATTGTGGAAGGCAACCCGGTTGCCTGTTATGTGTAATGCCACAGCTTGCCCTACTGGTCCTGAGGTGTTTTGGATGGTCAGATTTTCAGCATAAAAATCATTGGCCTCCACCTTGAAAGAATAGGTGTAGAAGGTGCTGTTGCGGCCTTTGTCTATTTTGCTGAAATGATCATTCCAGGTAATAATGGTTTTTTCCTTGCTTTCTCCTATTATTGAAAGGTTGGTATTGAAAGCCGGGATAGTAACTTTCTCATTGTAAATGCCATTTTTTACGAATATGGTGATTCTTTGGTCAGGAAAAGCCTTGGTGTTGTATATGGCTTCCTGGATAGTGGAGAAATCGCCAGAGCCGTCTTTTGATACAGTGATGGTCGTTTCATAAGCACAGGCGTTATTGTTCAGTAGAAAAAGAAAACTGCCCAGAAAAAACAGATGTTTAAATAATGTCATTGTGCTCTTAGTTTTTTAATGTATTGTCCAGAAAATTGCTTATAAGTATTACAGTCTCGTCAAACCAGGGGTGAAATAGCCAGAAAGGATGCACTTTCACAGTGAAGGAGTGTACTTCATTGTAGATGTTGTGTCTGTTCAGGATGCCTCTTAATTCGTCCTGTCCGGCATGAAACCTGGGATAACCACTGTTAATAAACAGCATTGGAGGCGCCTTTTCGTCAGCGTAGAAAATGGGGGATGCCTCTTTCCATGTTTCGGGTTTCTCATGAAAAAAACCATTCAGCCATACCACATCAGCTGAATTGTCTTTGCGCGGATTTTTGAGTGAAAGAGGAGCAAGGAAATTCACTGGTCCGTCAATTACAAGGATGGCTTGTATGTTGGTAGGGTAGTTGTTGTATCCCTGAGTCCCTTCAAATTTTTCCATGTTGGGGGTCAGACCGACCAAAGCTGCCAGTTGCCCACCTGCAGAACTACCCGATATGGCAATCTTGTCAGGTTGGATGTCGTATTCTCCCGCATGTGCTCTTATCCATCTCAAGGCTGCTTTTATATTATGAACGGCAGAGGGGTAAAGGGCCTCTGGAGATAGTTGGTATTCGACAGTAATTGTGACGTAGCCCCGGGCAGCTATTTGTTGGGCAAGGGGGATTTCCATGGATTTATCGCCCGAACTCCAACCTCCACCATGAACCATGATCAACGCAGGTAATTTCTTCCTTCCTTCCGGACGGAAAAGGTCAAGGTGCAAGTCCCTTTTTCCATAAGGGGTGTTTTCGAGGGTGGTGTAAACAATGTCCCGATGCTCCATAACTCCTGCTGGAAGCTGTTCTTTTGCAATTTGGGCTATAGGATAAACATGTTTAATCTTGTTGTAGGCAGAATAGGGAGTGAAGGTGGTGTCTCTGGGGATGCTTTTTGTTTGAGCATGGGGATGTGCAGAAAATAAAAAGCTGATCGTCAATATTAAAAATACGGGATGTTTCATGGTTCTTTTGTTTGTCGTTTTTCTGGCTAAAATAGCAAAAGGGGCTGTGTTGTTATTTTTTTCTAATGCTTTTAGAAGTGTAAATATACTTGGGTTTTGAACCTTTATGTGTGGAGTAGTTATTGAAAATTGGGGGATGGATTGTTTTTTATATGAAAAGAGAGGGGTATATGGTGTGCTGAGAAAAAACTCAATTTTCACAATGGCTAATTTCGTGAGATTTTAGCGGTTTCTTTTCGGTTGCATGGGCACACTGGAAATCAATGTAGTTCCTTTTCGTTGAATAAGACTAAAAGCTTTTTCTCTGACGAGAAAAAGCTTTTCATTTTGAGCCGATCATAAAAAAAACTATCTTTGCCGCACCAAAAAGGTCCCGTAGTTTAACTGGATAGAACGTAGGATTCCGGTTCCTATGGTGGGGGTTCGAGTCCTCCCGGGATCACAAAAACCGCAACTGTTTGTTTTCAGGCATTGCGGTTTTTGTGTTTCTAAAATAGCGTTGTAAACTATTTGGTTCGCTGGGGTGTGACTACCAAAGTTATTTGGATGATGAAACGAGTCCCGAAACTTCGGGACGAGTTCCCCCGATAGATCGGGGCAGGCTATTAGATCTTTATAATCAAACTTATACTAATGAAAGATGAAATGTTGTTTGTATGGTGGAGATTATCAGTATTTAGTGTTTTGGTTTTTTATTGTTTCTGATGCAATCCTTGATTGCTTTGATGCAGGAAGGAAAATATACAACAATTTGAGCTATTTTTGCGTATAAATAGAATACAAGAATGTTTTAATAAACTTTAATCATTAACTGTATGAAAATCAGAAGTTTTTTATTTTTTGTGACAGCCCTGGCAGTTTTAGCCGGTTGTAAAGATGACGACAAGGGAGGTGATAACTTTAGCAGTTTGACTCCCGAAGAGCATAAAGCCAATCTTGAACAGAGTGGGTTAAATGTAGTCGAACAAATGGAGGCTATGAGTGAATTGAATTCAGTGAATGCCATTCTTGATCTGATGGATTTAATGGAGGCTACCAATGAGCAGGATTATGCTTTGGCAGGAGTAATGCAACCTGTGGTGGTTTTAGGCGATGGCGTGTCTGCTGCTTTTGACCTGAAATCGACGATGGTTGATGGATCATCATTGAGTCAGTTGTTTAATGAAGATGCAGGGATTTATACCTACAATGCTACCCAGAATACCTGGGATGAGGAAGCCAGCGACGATGAGATCACTTATCATTTTCCTACAGAGGGTAGTGATGTGAATAATGCCACATTGTCCCTGACTAATTTTACTTATGTCACTGTAACCAATCCGGATCTGGCAGAGGTTAGTGATGAGTTACCTGCCACTTTGGATGTTGGGCTTACGGTTGATGGAGAGACACTGATCTCTTTTAGCTTTGCTGCATCTTATGATGACGACGGAATTCCCACTTCCATTTCGGAAAGCTGGACACTGGAGAAGTATAATCTGACGACTTCTGTATCCAGAAGTTCTTCAAAAATCGAAATTGATCAGGCCTTTTCTTACAATCAGGAGAATATTTTATCTTCTCATTTCTCCAATAGCGGGTCTTTCAATTATGATGAGGTTATGGAGGATGTTGAAGGCCAGGATCTGGGTAATCAGGATGTGTTGAATTCTTCAAACGCCTGGATTGCCATTGATAACCTGAAGTTGGAAGGTACAGTGAACTGGAAAGGACTGGCTAAAGATTATGTTAATATTGGAGCCATTGAAAGTGATCAGGAGTATGCTGAGAAAAGTGCTGATATCCTGAATGAAAATATGAGCCTGAAGTTGAAATACCATGATAGTAATGAGGTGATAGCAACGGGAGAGGCTTATGCCTATGTTTATGAGGATTACTTTGGTGACTCTTTTTGGGATGTTGATTTGCGTATGAAATTTTCAGATGGCTCCTATATGGATGATTCGTTTTTTGGAGAAGACGATTTCGTTGAGCTCATTGAGAGTGTCGAGGAGATGATAAACGGAGCTGAAGAGAATTATGATGTTGAATAACATTGAATTTTAATCGAACTCCAGATTAAGATAAAACAGAAGGAGACTGCAACCATGTGGTCTCCTTTCTTTTATTATTTGTGTGTTAAAAAATGCAATAACTTGTATCGTAGGTTTTTAAAGTCAGGAATTATTCTTCTGTGCTGGGGCTTTGCATTTAATGTTTCAGAGGCTCAAACGCATTGCTTTCGGGGCCGGCTGGTAGATGATTCTACCGGTTTGCCCGTGTGGGGAGCACATGTATGGGAAGCAATCGATGCTTTAGGGGTGGTTTCCGATTCAACCGGATACTTTCAGCTTTGTATTCCCAATGGCAGGGATGAGATGGTTTTGACTATCAGCCATGCCTCCTTCAATACCAGAAAACTCGTTGTGGAGGATATTGATGTTGAAGAGAAAACCATTCGGTTGGAGAGAAAAGATCTTCTGAAAGAAGAGGTGCAGGTTGTTGGCTCCAAAAGAACAGTGCTGAATAGTGTCCTTCCGGGTCAGGGAAAGATATCGAGACTTGACATGGAGCGGTTGCCGGGGTTTATGGGTGAGCCCGATATTGTACGCACATTGCAGCAGATGCCGGGAGTCCAATCGGTAAGTGAGGGGATAGGAGGTGTCTATGTAAGGGGAGGTGGTCCCGGACAAAACCGGGTATTGCTGGATAATATGGAGTTGATGAACCCGGTACATCTTATGGGATTGTTCTCCATTTTTAACCCGTTGGTAGTGAGTGATGCTGATATTTTTAAAGGTCACAATCCAGCTTTTCTTCGCGGCGGGCTTTCGTCGTCCATTCTTGTAACTTCCCGCAATCCACTGGGAGAGGCAGAGTTTTTGAGTGGATCGGTTGGGAATATTGCTACCAACCTGGCACTTTCTCAGCGTAGCAAAAACGGAAAATTAGGGCTTGTTACCGGTTTCAGAAGGAGTCATCTCGAACTTTATCGGGAGATGACAGGCATGGTGGTCAATCAGGAAGACAATTATTTTGAGAAAAGTTTTTACCGATTTTATGATTTTAACGGAAAGATGCTTTATCGCCCTAATGAAAAAAATGCTTTTGCTTTAAGTTGGTATCTTGGGAATGATGATTTTACTATTGATGATGCAGGTGTAGGATATGATGCGGGCAGTAACTACGGAAACAGGGCAATAGCCCTGGAATGGCGTCATCGACGTGGAGATCATTGGCTTTTTTCTTCGGTGGTATCTTATACCGGAACATGGTCCGATTTTGACGGGGAGATCATCAACAATGATTTAATATTTAGAAGTACCTATGATAAGTATGCTGTCGGATTTTCTGCCACTGGAGAATGGGCAAAACATGTTTTTCGAACGGGAATGGATGCCACCTGGTATCAGACCATGCCTCAGGAATTGGAAATGGAGCTGCAAGATGAAATATCCACCGCAAGTGATGAATTTAGAAATGCTGATGTTAGTGTTTTTGTGGAAGATACCTGGAAAGTATCACCACGTGTGAAGTTTAAAGCAGGTGTTAGAGCGTATTCCTACTTTTACCTGGGCCCCTACAGGTATGAAAATAACGGAATCCTGACCGAAGCCGGATCCAACGAAGTTGTTGACAACCATTTTTTTATTGTCCCATCTCTTTCGTTTTTTTATAACTCTGAGAAGGGTGGAGAATACAGATTTGCCTGGTCACGTAATGTGCAGATGCTTCATCTGGCGGCTTTGAGTACGATGCCTCTGCCCAATGATATTTGGATGATGTCATCCCCTCAGTTACCACCTCAGGAGGGAAATTTATGGTCTTTCGAGTACAGTAAATTTTTTCCGGGATATGAGGTTGCCTCAGGAGTTTTTGCCAGAACTTTGAAAAATCAATTGGTATTTAATGTGAACAGGGAGGGGGGTGATATGTATTTCGAAGACCATTTTTATCATGGAGAAGGTAGAGCCTTTGGTGTTGAAGTATCAGGGAGTAAAACCAGAGGTCGGTTACAAGGAAGTTTGAATTACACGCTTTCCCGGTCAGAGCGTTCTTTTCCTGAAATTTTTGAGGGGGCATGGTTTCCAGATAAATTCGACCGCACGCATGACCTGACCCTGTTGGCCTCCTTTAAGTTAAATACCCGGTGGACGCTGAATTCCAGTTGGATTTATGCCACCGGAAATAATATGACATTGCCCTCCGGTCGCATGTGGATGATGGAAGGCATCATGAATGATTATGACGGGTATAACAATTTTCGGCTCCCACCCTATCATCGCTTAGATGTTTCTGCCAGTCTGAGACTTTCAAGTGAGCTGTTTCAGGAGTCCGTAGTTGATTTTTCGATTACTAATGTTTATAATCGGGCCAATCCGTACTTCGTTTTTTTCAGGGTTTTTCAGGGAGAGAGTAATTATGATATTACCATTAATGCCGCACAGGTTTCGTTATTTCCTGTGATGCCTTCCATTAGTTGGCGTTTTAAATTTTAGAAAAATGAAGCTGTTTGTTTATATGCCATTGTTGTTTTTTCTGCTAATGAGTTGCACCAAAGAGGTGGAGCTTGAACAGCCTGAGTATGCGCAGAAGGTTGTGGTAGATGGCTATATAGAAACCGGAAAACCGGCCCATGTTTTTCTAACTCTGAGTTCTCCTTATCTCACCCGGTACGATTCTGTTTCTATCCGAAATACCTTTCTCAATTATGGTAAAATATCTCTGACCTCTTCATTGGGTGAAGAAGAGGTGCTCACCCTGTTTAGGGAAGACAGATTTTTCCCACCTTTTGTCTACAAAACAGTGAGCATTCGTGGCCAAACCGGAGCAAGATATTATTTGAAGGTCGAGGTAAAGGGAAGAGAGTTGACCGCTGTAACGACGATTCCGGCACCTCCTTCGGTGGTTGATGCTGGATTTACGCAAAATACGGATACTACCGGTCATCTTGAGGTGAGGATTGATACGCCTGCAAACAGGGAGCAATATCTGTTTTCCAGGGTGCGGAGCCGGCTGGAGGGTGAGGATTTTCATCCGGCGTATGATCCGTTGACGGTTATCCGATCCACAGATGCCAGTCCCCGGCGAGTGAGATTGTTAAGGTCTACCGAGTTTGGTCTTTATCAGTTGAATGCGGACGAGGCTTTTTATGCTGGTTACGACCGGTATGAGTACGATTTGCGAGATAGTGTGGATGTTATTGCAGGGACTGTTGATTCTGTTTCGTACCGTATTTTAAAAAGCTTATTTGTCGATAGGGTCAACATCGAAAATCCTTTTGCTTTCAACGGGAATCGTATTGAAACGAATATCAATGGAGGTATTGGTCGTTGGACAGGAATCGGGATTGATACAGTAATGACAGTTTGTGGCTCTTATCCTTGAAAAGCAACAGGGAATACCGGGCATGATTTTGTTTTCTGACTGTATCAGTATATAGAACGGTTTAGGAGGAATGTAGTCTCTGATTTAATTATTGCATAAATACAGGGTTCTGTTTCTGTGTAAATACCTTATTTTTATTTATTTTTGCACACATCCGAAAAAGAAAAAAGCTGATATGGCCAAAAAAGCCAAAGATTCTGAAAATACTTATTTAAAGCGTGAAGAGGCATTCAGGCGCAAGCATAAAGCAACTATTTTGCTTAATGACAAGGAGCTTGAAGCCTTTGAGGTTTACTGCAAAAGATACAAAGTAAAGAATAAAGCCCGCTTTATCCGGGAGTCGGTAATGCGCGTGGTGATGGATCAGTTTATGGACGATTACCCCACCCTGTTTGAGAAAAAAGATCTGGATCGACTTCGCGTGGAAGACCGCGGAGCCGAATAGTAATGAAGATTTTCGAATTATTGTAGTGCTTCTTTCAAATCCTCACTCCATATAGCAATGCGTCCGTCAGTTAAATCGGGTTCATTGTCTTCATCCAGCGGTAATCCTACGAACATACCGTCACGAAAAGCTTTTGATTCACTGAAATCGTAATCATCTCCCGGCCACTGACCAATAAATCTGGGGTTTTTATCTTCGAGGATTTCATATAGTTTTCCCATGCCATCGCAAAACGTGTCGGGATAGGTTTGCTGATCGCCCAGCCCGAAAAGGGCAATGGTTTTATCTGAAAAATCCATGGTAACGAACTTTTCTACAAAAGTTTCGAAGTCGTCCTGTAGTTGCCCGACTCCCCAGGTGGAAGTCCCCAGAATCATGAATTGGTATTGGTTGAGTTCTTCCAAATTTGCCGTTTCGGCCGGAATGAGGTCAGCTTCAGGGAAAACAGCATGTACTTTTTCCGCTACAAAGCGAGTGTTGCCTACTGAAGATCCGTATATGATGGCTGTTTTTTGCATGATGTAGTTGTTTGGTTTTGTAGAATCAAACACGAAACCAGGGGAAAGGTTCAGGGCTTTACACGGATCATCATCAGGCCGTCACGAATAGGCAAGATTACCTGTTCTACCCGATGATCCTCTTTTACCATGTTGTTAAAGCGAAGAATGCCAAGGGTGTAGGTATCGCCGGGGTCTGGTTCTTCGATTACTTTTCCGTTCCAAAGGATATTGTCAGCAAGAATAAAACCGCCGGGATTTATTTTTTCGATAATGGTCTCATAATATTCCGGGTATTCCCGTTTATCGCCATCCATAAATACGAGGTCGTATTTTTTGTCGATTTGTTGAATCACCTGAAGTGCATTACCAATGTGAAGGGTAATTTTTTCTTCGAGATTGGCCTTCTGAAACCATGGTCTGATGAAATCCTCCAACTCGTCGTCTCGTTCAATGGTATCCAGATGTCCTTCCTGATCAATCCCGCGAGCCATGCATATAGCAGAATAGCCAGTGAAAGTGCCTATTTCAAGCACCGCTCTTGGCCGGATCATCTGGCAGATCATTGTGAGCAATTGTCCCTGAATGGGGCCGGAAACCATACGGGGACGCAGCACTTTCAGATGCGTTTGGCGCCGGAGTTCACTCAAGAGTTGATCTTCCGGTGTTGTGTGTGCTTCAATGTATTTTTCCAGGTCAAAATTTTTGTTGCCTGTATGGTGGTTATGATTGCTCATAGATGAGGTATGAGAGTTGTTTTTCGTCAAACACTTCGTTGGCAATTTCCATCAGGTTCATTGCCGTCAAATTATCAATTTTTCTATAAATGTCGGACAGCGCGTCGACTTTGTTGTAGAGCAGAAAGCTCTTTCCGATATTTAACATCAGATTCTCTTTGTTTTCTGAAGAGATGGTTATTTGTCCTTTTAGCTGTCGCCGTGCCCGCTGAAGCTGCATCTGCCCCAGCTTGTTGTTTCGGAGACGGGCAAGTTCCTTGCGGGCAATGCGCAGGCTGCGGTCGATATTTTGGCTGTCGGTACCAAAGTAGATGCTGAAAACGCCTGTGCCGTAATAGGGCGAATAGATGGACTCAATATTGTAAGCAATCCCGTTCTTTTCTCTAAGAGCCATGTTGAGACGACTGTTCATGCCGGGGCCTCCTAACAGATTGTTGAGTAGTGAAAGTCCCAATCTTTTGGGGTTTTCCAAATCATAAGCAATGTTTCCAATCGAAATATGACTCTGGAAGGTATCAAGCTCTTTTCGTAATTCAGAGGGCTTATACTTTGGAGGAGCCGGACGTTTGTGACTTCTGAAATTTGGTTCTTCTATGCCGAAATATTTGTTGGCCGTTTTCAGAAAACGCCCCGGATCCATATCTCCCACCATGCAGAGCACCATTTGGTCGGTATGGTAATTGTTGGCGATAAACCGGAGAATGTCTTCTCGTGAAAACTTTTTAATTGACTCTGCAGTCCCCAGAATATTATGCCCCATGGGCCCATCATCAAAAACCAGTTCTTCAAAGTCGTCAATGATAAGTTCGGCAGGATTGTCTTTGTATGAGTTAATCTCGTCTATGATCACCTCTTTTTCTTTATTGATTTCTTTCTCCGGAAAAACGGAGTGGAAGGTGATGTCGTGAAGCAGTTCCACGGCCCTGTCAAAATCCTGAATCAAAAAGGAGGAATAGATGGCTGTTTCTTCTTTAGAAGTATAAGCATTGAGTTCTCCTCCTACATCATCCAGCCTGCTGAGAATGTGCCATGTTTTGCGTTTTTGGGTGCCTTTGAAAATTACGTGTTCAATAAAATGGGCCATCCCGTGTTCGCTCTCAGCTTCGTCTCTAGAGCCCGTGTTAATGATGAGTCCGCAATGTCCTACCGGTGAAGCTACCCTGTGATGGATGAGCCGGATTCCATTGGGAAGTGTATGCGTAAATAAATCCATGTTCCGTTTTTGCTATTCCGTTTGCAGAAATTCGTACCACCATACCTTGGTGATTGTTCAAGACTTCGTGCAAATCTCAAAAAAAAATGTTGGTTTTTAAGAAAAAAAATCGACCGCAAAAATAACTAAACATCAGGGAATATCATCCCAAAAAGAAGAAAAGCCACAATTAATTTCCCGGATTTGATTTTGTTAAAACAAATCTTTCCGTATATTTGCAACCGCTTTTGAGCGGGTACCATAGCTCAGTTGGTA
>DHQK01000129.1:106411-106709 GCA_002411085.1 Marinilabilia sp. UBA5340
TTCGATTCCAGGTGGTACCACAGGTTAGTTTTGATTGGGCTGACCTTCATAGTAAAAAGGAAATATTTCAAACTTGTTTGGATTGTTTCCAAAAAAAGAAAAGGGTTATTGATTGATTGGGTTTTTGGTTATTTTTGCACCAATTGAAAGAAGCAAAAATAACAAAGGGTACCATAGCTCAGTTGGTAGAGCAACGGACTGAAAATCCGTGTGTCCCTGGTTCGATTCCAGGTGGTACCACAAAAAAGGCCGACGATTTTCGCCGGCCTTTTTTTGTGTTTAATCAAGTAGTCAGTTA
>DHQK01000208.1:0-30856 GCA_002411085.1 Marinilabilia sp. UBA5340
TGAGCCAGTTCATATCAAATGTAGCATCGCCATTGCACAAGCTGGTCAAGGTCGATTTTAAAGGAAAATCAAAGGCATCTGCATCACCTCCGTTGGAGGCTACGTTATTTACCCAACTTTGGATGCTTGATGCTGACCCCCAATATTCACCCACAATGAAACGTTGCTGGTTGTCTAACAAAGGAAGATTGTTGATCCAGTCGGCCACATAAGCTTCCTGAAAGCCGCGGACAAAATCAAGCCGGTATCCGTCAAAGTGAATTTCATTGGTGAGCCATTCTCCCCAGTCATTCATTCTGTTTTGCACTCTGGGATCAAAGGTATTTAAATCATTGCCAAAACCTTTGGTGTTGGTGATGAGTTCATCTCCTGAGCCCCAGTCGCCAAGCCAGTCGTTCTCATCCACAGGGTGAAAATAGGAGTAATCCCATACGAGATTGGCTTCACCCTGACCGGTGTGATTAACGTATGAGATACCTGTGTTGGTGAGAGCTTTTAACTCATTATCGGCAAGGTTTTGACCGTTATACCATATTTCAAAAGGATAAAAACCATGTGTCTGATCAGCCCATAGCCATTCTTCTCCTGTTTGCCTGCGGGCAGTGAGTTTTATGACAATATCTTTCCCTCCCGGAGCAGAGACTTTAAATTCATCAATGTCTCCTTCTGAATTGATAAAGGCCCTCACCGTTTCTCCTGATGCAGGGAAGGTATTGGTCTCCCCGTTGCCGTTGTTGGGTTCACTTTCCCAGGAGAAAGAGCTTCCAAATCCGGTGTTATTGTAGTCTATCTGGATGTCGTATGCGCGTTCCTGGTAGGAGGCTGCATAATCCAGATAAAAACCTTTGAATTTAATGTAATAGTCACCGGCCTGTGCATTTTCAATAACCCATGTGATTTCGTTGGTAGGATAGGGTACATATTGTTGTCCGTTGCGGTAAGCTTCGTCAAAAACATATTGTTTGACTGCCGGGTTTATTTCTGCATCTTCATCTGAAGAATACATGTGATTCAAAATAATATCCGCATAGACTTCCACTTTGGGCTTTCCGTCGCTGGTGTCATGCATGGCAGAAATCATACTCTGTAGTTCCTGACGACTTCCAAATCTTGTTTCAACAGATCCTTTCTGGTTGTAATTTCCCAGATCATAATGGTCGTAGATTCCGTATCCCATATCATTAATTCCCCAATTCCCTTTAGCGGGTGAGGGAATCCAGATACCGGTAATTCCGATTTCTTTTAAATCATTGGCTTTGTTGTAAAGATTGTCCCACCAGTGACCGTTGTTGTTTGCGGCATCTACCGGAACATCCCAGTAAAAAGCCTGAAGCATTACATCATTCTGAGCCTGTGAGGCCGTCCCGTACGAAAGCATCAGCAAACCGATGCCAAGCATTGTAAAGATTTTTTTCATTTTACCTGGAGTTTTGAATTTGTTAATACTCTTTCCCTACTTACTGAAGGGATTTTGTAAGGAGGGACGTAAATTCTATAGTATAGGCGAATATTGAAAAAAGGGAAGTGTAAATCGACTGATTTCGGGTTTTAGGACATTTTGTAAAGTTTGGATTTGTTTTTTAGGAACATTAAATGTTTGTGAGTTAGTGAATTATTCTTGTTTGTTAAAATATTCCCTGGGAGACAAACCTGTGACTTTTTTGAAGGCCAGGTTGAAAGTGGATTTGGAATTGAATCCTGCTTCATGGGCCAGATATAAAAAAGTACGGTTTTGGGCGCCTCCTGTATTCATTTTCCTGATGAACTCATTTACCCTGAATTCGTTCAGAAAATCCCGAAAGTTTTTGTTGAAACAATCGTTGATCGCTTTGGAGATGCTGTGAGGTTTTATTTCCATTCTTTCTGCAAATCCAGCTAAAGTCAGCTCTGTATCCAGGTAGGGTTTTTCCGTTTGCATGAAATTAAGAATTTTTCCGGCCAACTTCAGGTTTGGTTCATTTTCATGGAGGCTTTTTGGGGGTAGAAAAAGAGATTCATTGAAATAGACATAATAGAAGATAACGAACAGTTGCAGAGATGCAATGGAGAAAGGAATGTCCTGATAGCTCTGAATAAAAAGTTCCTCTGATGAATTAAGAATGAAAAGAATTATTCCCGATGCCACAGCCAAAAGGTTAATGACCGTTCCCAGTTTTAAGAATGATAATTCCTCAGACCGGCGCTGGTTGGTTTTAAAGAGGCTGGTAATATTAATGCCTGGAATATCAGAGGAAAATACCGAAGAATGTTGGTTGTCGTTTTTTGGAGTTATTTCCCTTTTATTACCGAATATCCTGGAGACTAGACTTAAAATATACACAGTAAAGACCATACTACCTGCGAAGAGGAAAAGAATGTCTGGTATAAAAAAATCGCCTATTACCTGGGCTTGCAGCCACTGAGCCCTCCAAATTCCAGACAGCCGGAAGATGTTAAAAAGAAAGACCAGGAGTGCCGGAATCCAATGAATAAAGATGAGTGGTTGGTTCTTTGTGTTATGAAAGGACTTAAAAAACCTCAGAGAAAGAGGAGCTGCCGCAAAGAGGAATGGCTCAAATCCCAGCATCAGTCTGAATTTCCACACGGGATTGGCGAATTCAAAAAATACTGCTCCAAGCAATATTGAAATCAGAAAGAAAGACCAGGCAATTGCTACGGAACTTTTTTCCCGATCATATTTTTGTCCTTTGCGCTTTATCAGAAAGACCAGGAAAAATCCGTTGAGGATAGCCGCAGATAAAATTAGGACATATAAAGGGAGCGATCTTTGACCTCCAATATCCTGCCAGTTCGCAATCTTTACCAATACCGGTTCTTTTATTTCTTCTGTCAGCTGCCGGTTGGGAAGATAAGCGTTATTGTAATTGGTCTCCATCTTCATCCAGGCGCCTCTCGAAAATTTATATTCTATGGTATCATGGTTTTGCGGAATGATTACAAATAGTTTTCCGTCGGGCTGTCTTTGCAGGCGGTACGCGGGGTCATTAATTCGCCAGTTGTTGAAGTTGCCGCATACAAAAATAGTGTCTTCAGTAGGCGTGCTTCCCGGCAATGATTCTACAATAATCCTGATGTTTTTTTCCTGAGGAAAAGCTAGCGAACCCAATAGGAGGAAGGTTAATAGCATACTTATCCCCCTGTTGTTAATGGCTTTTTTAAGCAGTAGAAGATATGGCGTGAGCCAGGTGCGATTTGCATAAACCGACCTATACATCGTTGTTTGGCAAAAGGGTGGGATTTTTTTCATATTGATATTATAAAAACAGGAGTTTAAAATTACTACTTTTTAGGAATTTGGAGGGGCGATTCTGCCTGGTCGACTTTTGATAAAAATCATTGGTGGGAATTGGAAATTATTAGTTCTTTTATAACCTTATTTCTGAGCCATTTTTTGAAAGTTAATATTTTATCCAAATAGTTCGATATGAGTCAATTTGCAGACCGACACATAGGGCCTGATGCCCGCGAAACAGACCTGATGCTTGAGCGTGTTGGGGCTTCATCACTTGATGACCTGATCAATCAGGCAGTTCCTGATGGTATCCGAATGAATAAAGAGCTGAATTTGTCACCTGCTTTGTCCGAGCAGGAGTATTTGCAACGTATTAATGGAATTGGCTCCAGAAATAAGCTTTTCAAGACTTATATCGGAATGGGATATTACAATACTTCCACCCCTCCGGTTATAATACGAAACGTGTTAGAGAATCCGGTCTGGTACACTTCCTATACTCCCTATCAGGCCGAGATTTCACAGGGTCGTCTGGAGGCATTGCTTAACTTTCAGACGATGGTTTCGGAGTTGACGGCTTTGCCTCTGGCCAATGCTTCATTGCTGGATGAAGCCACCGCCGCCGCGGAAGCAATGATCATGATGTTCAATACAAGAAGCAAAACGCAGGTGAAATCGGGGGTGACCTCCTGCCTGGTAGATGAACAGATCTGGCCACAGACAAAAGCGGTGCTGGAAACCCGGGCAATTCCGCTGGGCATAGACCTTCATTTTGCAGATGTGGAGAAGGTGTCCTTTGATGCAGCGCGTCATTTTGGAGCTATAGTGCAATATCCCGATGCCCGTGGAGAAATCAGAGATTATCAGGGTTTCGCCGCCAGTGTTCATGAAAATGGGGGTAAAGTGGCTGTTGCTGCCGACCTGATGGCCCTGGCACTGATTGTGCCTCCAGGAGAATGGGGCGCAGATATTGTTTTTGGCTCCACACAGCGTTTTGGTGTGCCTCTTTATTATGGTGGCCCTCATGCTGCTTTTTTTGCTACTTCTGAAGAATTCAAGCGATCAATGCCCGGGCGTATTATCGGAGTGTCAAAAGATGCTACCGGTCAACCTGCCTTGCGTATGGCTCTCCAGACAAGAGAACAACATATCAAAAGAGAAAGGGCTACTTCCAATATTTGCACTGCCCAGGCACTACTGGCTATTATGGCCGGGTTCTACGGGGTTTGGCATGGTGCAGAAGGGTTGAAAGAGATTGCCGGTCGCATTCACGGGCTAACGGTTCAGCTGCAGCGATCACTGGTTAGCAAAGGGTTTAAGGCCTATAATAAGAACTATTTTGATACATTGGTGCTGGGATTGCCTAAAGGTTTGACCGTAGGTGATTTGAGAGAGAAATTGCTCAGCAAAAAAATAAACCTGCGTTATTTCGAAGATGAGACTTTAATAGGTGTTAGTCTGGACGAAACTACCTCGGAAAGTGATGTGCAGGAACTGGTGGATATTGTTACCGGTATGGTGGACGAAACCAGTGTAAATATTGAGGATTTTGCAGGCTTAGAGCTGCTGGACGAAAAGTTGATCCGGAAGAGTACCTTTCTTGATCAGGAGGTTTTTAATAAGTACCGGTCAGAAACTGAGATGATGCGCTACATCAAACGATTGGAGCGAAAAGATATCTCGCTGGCTCATTCTATGATTTCTCTTGGGTCATGTACCATGAAACTGAATGCCGCTTCGGAATTGTTTGCGTTAACACTGCCCGGCTTTACATCTATTCATCCCTTTGTGCCGGTGGATCAGGCGCGTGGATATCATGAGTTAATGAATGAACTGCGATCCGATCTTGCTGAGATCACCGGACTTGCCGATGTGAGTTTACAACCCAATTCTGGCGCAGCAGGAGAATACGCAGGCCTTATGGTGATCAGAACTTACCATGAGAGTCGTAATCAGGGGCACCGCAATGTTGCCCTGATCCCGTCATCGGCTCATGGAACCAATCCGGCAAGTGCTGTTATGGCCGGTATGAAGGTAGTGGTTGTTAAGTGCGATGATCTGGGGAATATTGATGTGGAGGACTTGAGAACCAAAGCTGAAAAGTACACCAGCGAACTGTCCTGTATCATGGTGACTTACCCGTCCACGCATGGGGTGTTCGAATCTTCAATACTGGAAGTGTGTGAGATTATTCACCAGCATGGAGGACAGGTTTATATGGATGGAGCGAATATGAATGCTCAGGTGGGCATTACCAGCCCCGGAATAATTGGGGCGGATGTCTGTCACCTCAATCTCCATAAAACATTTTCTATTCCGCACGGAGGAGGGGGGCCCGGAGTTGGCCCTATTGCCGTGGCAGCTCATCTGAAAGACTTTTTACCCGGTCATACTGTTATCGATAACCTGCGGGATGGAATTTCTGCCGTTGCTGCAGCACCATGGGGGAGTCCGGGCGTATTACCTATCACTTATGGTTACATCAAAATGATGGGTGCGGAGGGGTTGACCAGGGCCACAAAAATGGCCATTCTCAATGCCAATTATCTGGCGGTGGAACTGAAAGATGATTATGGAATTTTATATACCGGTGAGAGTGGTAAAGTAGGCCATGAAATGATTCTCGAATGCCGGAAACTCAAAGCTGCTACAGGCATCAGTGAAATAGATATTGCCAAACGCCTCATTGATTATGGGTATCATGCCCCCACTGTGTCATTCCCTGTTCATGGAACGCTTATGATTGAGCCTACCGAGAGTGAATCGAAAGAAGAACTGGATCGTTTTGTGGATGCCCTGAAGGCTATTTATGCTGAGATAAAAGAAGTGGAGGCCGGAATTGCAGATAAAGACGACAATGTGCTGAAAAATGCACCACATCCCGACCGTGTTGTGGTGACCGATGCCTGGGAGCGCCCTTATGGTCGTGAAAAAGCCGCCTTCCCGCTGGGATGGGTTAAAGAAAATAAGTTCTGGCCTTCGGTGGCACGTGTGGATGATGCCTGGGGTGACCGAAATCTGGTATGTACATGCGAGCCACTCGAGAATTATTCGGAAGAATAGCGTGTTATCCCGCTTTTGTTAGTCCACCATGGCGTTTATGAAACATGCCAATTCGGTATTTCGGGAACTGGCCTCAACTGGAAAGCACAGATGGAGCAGGACAACCCCCGGAATCCGGTATCTACAATGCTTATGAGGATTTTCTATGATAAACAAAAGGCTGTCTCAAAAGTATTATACTCCAACGGTGTATTATGCTGAGTGTTGTCGAAGTATTTGTTTTTCAAGGCAAAAGATTCTTCGGAAAGCTCAGGGTTACATCTAATTTGGACTTTTGAGGCAGCCTTTTGTTGTGTTAATTTAGTATTGAAAATATGTTTTAAAATATAGCTTCTTATTCTGTTCTCAAAATTTGCTTAAATAAGTTTTCTGATCACTTCCATTGCCTTGTCATAATCAGGCTCTTCGGTGACCTCCGGTACGTACTCCACATATTTAATTTTATTGTCTTTTCCAATAATGACCGTTCCCCTGGCCAGGAGTCTGAACTCCTCCATCAGAAAACCATACTTAGTGCCAAAATCCACATCTTTATGATCGGAGAGGGTAACAATATTGTTGAGCCCTTCTGCAGCGCAGAATCGTTTTTGTGCAAAAGGAAGATCGCAGGAGATAGAAAGTACTACCACGTCATCCAGCTTATCTGCCTCCTGGTTGAAACGTCGGTTTTGTGCTGCGCAAACACTGGTGTCGATGGACGGGTATACCGCAATGACTTTTACTTTGCCGTCAAAATCTGTCAGCTTTACAGGTTTTAAATCATTGCCAAGAACGGTAAACTCTGGTGCACTTTGCTCTGTTTTAGGTTCCGAACCGATTAAGGTAACCGGGTTTCCTGCAAATTTAACTTTCGAATTGTTTCTTTCCATGGTGTAATTTTTTATACTTTAAAAGTTGAATTAACAAATATTTGAAATATTATTATTGCTTCAGTTGATGTCCCTTTTTTAACAGGACCCTTTGTTTTTTGGCTTTTGACAAATTTTTTTATCTGATGAGGTTGTTTTTCATTTGACTATGAGGATGTTATTTGGTTTGATGTCAGTTGAGCTTCCCAAAATTTTTGTTAACAAAATCATGCTGTCGTTTTGTCTTTACAGCGTTTCTTTTTGATCTCATTTTTTTTAACGACCCCCGATTTTAGTGGGTAACAGCAGTTGTTGTCAGTGAGGTCTTGTATCTAACAAAACAATTTTGTAAAAGTTCTTTTGCGGGAGGATTTTAATAATTTGTTACTAATAGCCGTGCAAAAGGGGGGTATTGTCAAAAAAGCTTTCATTGGATGAATAAGTCTGTTAAAACTTAATCGAATGTGAATATTAGCTTGTAAAATGTTTAATAATGCCCCTGAAAATAGGGGTGTAGTTAAGGTTTTGTAAAATAAAGGACTTTTGGGTCGTAAAATTTGGTGGGGGTGAAAAACAGGTTTATGTTTGCATTGTGATCTTAAAGAAAGACACAAAAAAGAATGTTTCACTTAAAATTTTTCAATTATGAAGACAAAAAAGTTCTTATCTGTAGTTGCATTGGCAACATTGATGGTTTCAGTAGGTTCTACTGCAATGGCCAAAGGGAAAATCACTGTTTATCCTTATCTGGATACAAATTATGCACTTGTTTCTGCACTGAGCGAGGAAATGGTTGATTTTTCAGTAGAGATTAAAACCGAAAAAGGAGAATTTGTATACTCCAGTGGTAAAGTTGGAAGCAGTGCTCAATTCAATAAGTTGTTCGATTTTTCAAAGCTGAGCGATGGAAAATATGTTGCAGTTTTGAAAGGTAGCGGAAAAACTTTCCTGAAAGATGAATTTACTGTGGCCAACGGAAAATTGGTTAAAAAAGTGGCTGACAAAGACGCTGAAGAAATGGCAGCTAAAGTATGGGCCAAAAACGATTTCATCTTTGTGAGCTATCTCAACAAAGACTATGATGCTTACAGTATGAAAGTTGAAGATGAAAGCGGGAATGTACTGTTTGAATCTGCTTTGCCTAAGGAGCTTACTTACTCTGGAAAATTTGATGTCTCATCACTTCCTTCAGGTACCTATTATGTAAGTTTGGTCTCAGGTAAAAACTCAAGTAGCTATGCAATCAGAAAGTAAGCAGCAGGATCCTTATCAAATGAAGCCTTCGGGCTGTTCTTATCCGGGTGTATCTTTAATGTTTTAGATACGCCCGATTTTTTTTATAAAAATCTTCGATTTCTCATTATTGCGTTCTGGCTATAGCATCCTCAATAATTTCTGTCATCACATCTCTCATGTTCATTCCCATAGCCTCTGCCTGTTGAGGAATAAAGCTGGTGGGAGTCATTCCGGGAGTGGTGTTTACTTCCAACAGAAATATTTTCTCTTTGGTAATGATGAAGTCTGTACGTACTATTCCTTTGCAATTGAGAATGTCATAAATAAGAGAAGTGATTTTTTGTATTTTGTCTGTCAATTCTTCGGAGATGCGTGCCGGTGTAATTTCAATGGCTTTCTCTGCATTGTATTTGGCTTCAAAATCAAAAAACTCATTTTTACTAATGACTTCAGTTAATGGCATAACAACATCACGTTGCAGGGTTTTGTATATACCACAGGTCACTTCTGTTCCTTCCATCAGGCTTTCCACGAGTACTTCATTGCTTTCTTCGAAAGCTTTTTCTATGGCTGGCGTTAGTTCTTCGGGTGTTTTTACTTTGGAGATTCCAAAGCTGGATCCGCCGGCATTGGGTTTTACAAAACACGGGATTCCCAGTTTTTCGCGAATATCTTCAGGGTTGAATTCACGTCCTTTACGAATCAGAATAGAGTCGGCTACGGCAACCCCAAAGCCTTTGAGGTAAGTATTGCAGGTAAATTTATTGAAAGTAAGGGCGGATGGCAACACATCGCATGTGGTATGTGGAATTTTCAGCATCTTCAGATATCCCTGCAGCAAACCGTCCTCCCCCGGAGTGCCATGGATGGTGATGTAAAGGCAATCGAAATGATTTTTTTGACCCTTATACGTAAAGGTGAAATCATTTTTGTCGATGGGACATACTTCACCACTTGGTTCAGCCACCCACTTTCCTTCAGTGATGAGCACAGGGATGATATGGTATTTCGAAGAATCCAGAAATGATCTGATACCCTCTGCACTTTTTTTGCTTACCACCACTTCGGAGGAATAACCGCCATATATAATACCAATATTCTTCATGTTGTCGGGCTTTTATTGAAGTCGGATCATTATTAGATTGAATGGGTTCTTTATTTTTATTCAACCATGTCTCAGACATGTTGCCAAGATTGGGTTTAATTACTTTCCTGAGGAAAATAAAGCTTTCCTGCCGGGTAATATAGGTTTCTTTTAGCTAAATCCTTGTCGTGTTCATTCCTTTTATCAATGCTTTGTCTATCAGGAGAGCTTTTATGTTCTCTCTCCGGGCAGTCAGAAGTTCCTCTTTAATCTTCTTCTCTCCCAGCAATATAATTTCTCCATTTCTCTATGGTTTGTACCATGTCGTCGGGGAGCGCGGAGTCAAATTGCATAAATTCACCGGATGTAGGGTGCTCGAATCCCAGAGTCTTGGCATGCAGGGCCTGACGCGGGAGAAGCGCGAAGCAATTTTTCACAAATTGCTTATATTTGGTAAATGTGGTTCCCTTCAGTATTTGATTTCCGCCATAGCGTTCATCATTGAAGAGCGTATGTCCGATATGTTTCAGGTGCACACGAATCTGGTGTGTCCGGCCGGTTTCCAGATTACACTGCACGAGGGTGACATAGCCCAGACGCTCCAGTACTTTGAAATGGGTGACTGCAGGTTTGCCCTGAGATTCATCTGCAAATACCGTCATTTGTTTTCTGTCGCGTACACTTCGTCCGATATTTCCTGTGATTGTGCCCTCGTCTTCTTTCATACTGCCCCAGACTATCGCCTGATAGGTGCGTTCTGTGGTTTTGAAAAAGAACTGGCGGGCCAGATGAGTTTTTGCTTCTTCTGTTTTGGCAATAACCAACAGGCCTGAGGTGTCCTTGTCTATGCGATGTACCAGCCCCGGACGGGGGTCGTTCCCCTGAAACAAAGGGTGGTCTTTGAGGTGCCAGGCCAACGCATTGACCAGTGTTCCGGTGTAATTTCCAAATCCTGGATGTACTACCATGCCCGGATTTTTGTTTATTACGATCAGGGCGTCGTCTTCGTAGACGATATTGAGGGGGATATCTTCAGGGATAATCTCAATTTCCCGGGGTGGCCAGGTCATTTCGATGGTAATAACATCTCCTGGTTTCACCTTGTAGTTGACTTTTACCGGTTGACCGTTGGCAAGCACGCTTCCTGCAGCTGCTGCATCCTGTATCTTATTTCTGGAGGCATTCTCTATTCGGTTGACCAGAAATTTGTCTACACGCAGAAGATTCTGCCCGGCATCTGCTACAAAACGGTAATGTTCGTATAGTTCATTGTTCGATCCGGTAGTCCCTTCCTCTTCAATAAGCTCTTCCAGTTCCTCTGATTCGTCAAATTCCGGTTTTTCTTTTTCCATGCTATAGTGATTTCATTATTCAGAGCGCTATGTTCTGTTTGTTATCAAAAGCGAACTATTGATTTGTTGTTGTGATGTCAGACAGGGATTTAAAAGAATTCCTCTTCATCAATATCCTCTTCCTGTGATGAAGGTAAATCCTCATCAATAATTTCTGAAACATCCACGCTGGCAGTATCAGGCATAATGTAGGAGGAATCGGTGGTTAGCCATATATCAATGGATGATCCCAGTCTCAGGCGATGATCCCTGTCTCCGGCCGGTTTTTGTTGCCAGACAAAAGCATTCAGGGTATCTTCTCTGGATACAACGGTTGAATCATAAATCTGGGCTCCAATATTTAGTGAAAGATCCTGACTTATTTGCTTGGCTTCTTCGAAATGAAGCCCTGTGAGGTCTGGAACAGCTGTGGTGCGGTTGCTCAGTCCCTGGCCAACAAGCAGGTCGATTACAGCTCCTCTTTCCATCGGGGTTCCCGGTTCAATTGGTTTCCCTTTGTAATGTTGTCCCAAAACGAGATTGGTATATTCGGATGGAACGTAGATCAGCTCGCCCACTTCAAGGCCAAAGGATTCTAACATCACTCTTGCATTTCGGATGCTGTAGTCGATCACATCAGGAACCTGAACCTTTTCGGGTGTCCAGGAGTTGATGGTGAAGAAAATATTCCGGTTTTTCTTTACCATGCTTCCAGCGTCCGGTGTTTGTTCGATAACTACTCCGGGAGGTGCATCTTCAATGTAAACGGAATCAATGATGGCATATCTTAATTCGTTTTCCTGAATCATGTGCTTGAATTGCTGTTCTGTGAGCCCTGTAAAGTCGGGGGCCGGGAAACCTTTTCCATGTCGGGTATACAACTTGAGTCCCCAAAAAGTAAGGATAATTATTATAATACCACTGGCAATGACGATGCCCAGATGTTTGGCGAAAGGCTTGCTGAGTATTGTTTTGAAAAAGGACATGTTCTTTAGTTTTTAATATAACGCATCAAAAATAACATAAAATCACCAAACTGAAGAGCAAAATGAAGCGGGCCCACAGTCTTATTTTTCCTGAAGCACAAAATTTATTCCGAAAATATATTGCTCCCTTTCCGACCTGAAACTAATGTGAGAGATTTCTGCATAAAAAAACAAGGACTCGTCTTGAATCCTTGTTATCTTTTCTTTTTTCTGCTATTTGTACAGAAATAATGTGGTTTTGCCAATGTTCAGTGCAACTCGATGGAATTGCGCGGCATATCTAATGGTCTAATGCAGGCATAAAATTATTGCCCGGGCCATTGATTATGCTTTGTGTCTTTTCTCGCTGCTAACGCTCAGTCTTTTGCGACCTTTAGCGCGACGTGAAGCCAATACGCGACGTCCGTTGGCAGTCGCCATTCTTGACCTGAAACCATGCTTGTTTCTTCTCTTTCGGTTTGATGGTTGAAATGTCCTTTTCATTTTTCTGTGTTTTTTTAGTCACAATGTTTCGAAATCCGGGAACTTCCCTTACCTCTGTAAGCCTTGATGTAGGCTTTGTGGTGACTATGAGTTTATTTATGCCTTCTTTTTCTGAAATTCGGACTGCAAAAATACAAGTTTTTTTTGTCTCCCAAAACTTTGAAGGTCAATTTTTACATTGGCAGGTGAACAAGTTTCTTTGTTTCGAAGAATGATTCTTCAAACCACTGACTGAGTTCGGTGATAAAAATCTTCTTTTTAAAGGGGGCTGTTTCTTCTGTGAGGTCTCCTCCTTTCAGGTATAAAATGCCGTTGGGGATGGCGTTTGCGGGTTTGTGTTGAATGAGGTGTCTGGTTTGTTTCACAAAGTCGGGAAGATTGGTGACCGCTCTGCTTACAATAAAATCAAATTTACCATTAAACTCCTCTGACCGGGAGTGAATTGTTTTTACGTTTTTTAAATCAATGCCTTCAGCCACTGCATCGACCACCTTTATTTTTTTTGCGATAGAGTCCAGAAGCGTGAAATTTACTTCCGGAAAGAATATGCTCAGAGGAATTCCCGGAAAACCACCTCCGGTTCCGACATCAATCACTCGGGTTCCAGGAACAAAATTAATGAAACGGGCGATGGCCAGCGAATGCAGAACATGGTGGATGTAAAAGCTGTCCATGTCTTTACGCGAAATTACATTGATTTTGCTGTTCCAGTCAGTGTAGATTGTTTTAAGAGCGGTAAATTGCTCTTTTTGTAATGAGGTAAGATTCGGGAAATATTTAAAGAGAATGTCCATGAACGATGAGCATCGGTTTTTCTTTGAAAAAAAGGGGATTAGTGTTTTTTAACTTCGGAGTTTTTCAAGGTATTGAAAAGTAATTCTCTGGCCCGGAAAAGTTGAGCTTTTACAGTTCCCAACGGAAGATCCAGTTCTTCTGAAATTTCTTCATACGAATATTCTTTGAAGTAGCGCAACTCAATAAGTGTCCGGTAGCGGGGTTTAAGTTTTTTTACTACGGTCCGCATTAGCACAACTTTCTGCTCTCGTATCATATATTCCTCCGGATCAGGTGTTTCGTCCTTCAGATGTACCTGCGGCTCTGTTTCCTTTTCTTCCGAAGAGTAACCGCCATCTATGCTGACATGATTGTTGCGTTTTTTGCGCAGGTAATCAATGCAGTTGTTTGATGCAATTTTAAAAAGCCAGGTACTGAAAGCGTAATTGGGAGAATATTGGCTGAGATTTTTGAATGCTTTACCGAATGCTTCGATGGTGAGGTCTTCGGCATCCGTCTTATTGTTGATCATTTTGAGCAGCATGAAATATATGGCGTCCCGGTACCGGGCCATTAGTTCGGCATAAGCCTTTTGATCGCCTTCCACTGCTTTTTCAACCAACTCAAGGTCGTACCTTGCCTTGTCTGATAAGTTCGGATTTATTTCCATTTCCTTTTTTTTGACCCAGTCAGATTTCCGAAATGATTGGAGGCGATGATGATGGGTTGGATAACATCAAACAGAAATAACCCCCAAAATATTTTTCCCATTCCGGTTTTATCTGATGCCTTTTTCCAGATTATCAATTTGAATAAAAACAATAATAATGAAAAAGGCAATACCAGTACCGCAAAATTAGGAAAAAATATAAAATAAACAGTAAGTCCCCAGAATAATTCCCTGGTGAGTGGCTCAGCAAAAAGGGATGCTTTTACTGATTTTTTGTAGTGTGCAGATGCAGACAGGTGCCTTTGTTTCTGTGCTTTCCATTTTTTAAAGGTGCCCGGTGGTGTACTAATGGTATGTGCTTCCGGGGCAACAGATACCGTTGTATTGGTTGGTGTTGCTGCTTCCTGTACAAAAAGGTCATCATCACCCGATGCTACATAGATGTGATTTTTAAAGCCATTGGTATTCCGGAAAAGTTGTTTGGTATAAGCCATGTTGCGTCCGGTTGCCATGTATGCTTTTCCTGCAATGGCAAACCCAAGGTATTGCAGCGCAATGGTGAAGGTGTCATAGCGTAGCCAAAGGTTGTTCAGTCCTTTTTCTTTTTTGTAATTGCCGATTCCGATGACAAGCTCTTTGTTTTCCGCTTTCATAGGGGCAACCATTTCTTTTAACCATTGGTCGGATGCCGGGCGGCAGTCCGCATCCGTTAATACCAGAATGTCATGTTTGGCAGCTTTGATGCCGATGGATAAAGGTAGTTTCTTACCGTGATAAAACTTCTTATCAGGAGCTATGCGTGTATAGTAAAGGTGTGGATACTTTGCTTTAATGCGAGCAAGCACCATGTCTGTATCGTCTTCTGATCCATCGTTTACGACCACTACCTGATAGTCCGGATAATCCTGTGTGAGTACTTCAGGAAGGAAAGCTTCCAGGTTTTCTTCTTCATTTCTGGCACTGATCACAACAGAAACCGGGGGGAACTCAATATCTCCTGTAGCTTTTTTTCTGAATCTTGCCACGGGCAGAATACGCCGCAATAAAAAAATGAATTGCCACAACCAGACAAAGAGCATGAGTGACAAAAGAACCGTTTCAGTGGTGTTGGGAATATTCATGATATTTGATAATTGCCGGGCAAAAGTGCGATTTTTTTCCTTAGGTTACAATGTATGAACGTAAAAACGGTCAATACTTGTATCTTTGCAACCCTGTTTTGTTATTTACAGAACAATGGATTGTACATTTTTTGAATTTTGATGTTAGCCGAAAACAATGCAATTTAAACTTGAAAATACTGATCGTCAAACTGCCGCAAGAGCAGGTGAAATTAATACAGATCATGGAAATATTCCAACTCCGATTTTTATGCCAGTGGGTACCGTGGGGAGTGTTAAAGGAATTCATGCTAATGATCTGAAAGAAGAGGTGAAAGCTCATATTATTCTGGGAAATACTTATCATTTGTACCTGCGTCCTGGTCTTGATGTGTTGGAACAGGCTGGTGGGTTACATCGCTTCAATGCCTGGGATAAGCCTATCCTGACTGATAGCGGTGGTTTTCAGGTGTTTTCGTTGAGCGACAGACGCAAGCTGTCTCACAAGGGAGCTGAATTTCGTTCTCATCTTGATGGATCCAAGCATTTGTTTACTCCTGAAAATGTTGTGGATATACAACGAACTATAGGTGCCGATATCATCATGGCTTTTGATGAATGCCCCCCCGGAGATGCTGATTACAAGTATGCATTACAGTCGATGGAGCTTACACATAAATGGCTCCAACGTGGAATTGATCGTTTTGATTCTACGGAGCCGAAATACGGATACAATCAGACCTTCTTCCCGATAGTGCAGGGGGCGGGGTACCCCGAGTTGCGCCGAAAATCAGCCGAGTATATTGCCTCTTTTGAACGGGATGGTAATGCTATTGGTGGTTTGGCCGTGGGTGAGCCGGAAGAGGTTATGTATCAAATGATTGAGGTGGTAAATGAAATTTTACCACAGGATAAGCCCCGTTATCTTATGGGAGTGGGGACACCGGTAAATATTCTGGAAGCCATCAGCCGGGGAGTGGATATGTTTGATTGTGTAATGCCAACCCGCAACGGGCGAAATGGAATGTTGTTTACCAGCCAGGGGATCATCAATATTAAAAATGAAAAGTGGAAAAAAGATTTTTCGCCCATTGATGCTGATGGTCATTGTTCTTTTGATTTGTTGTATTCCAAGGCCTACTTGCGTCATCTTTTTGTTTCTCGTGAAATGCTGGGGCCTCAGGTGGCTTCTATCCATAATTTATCTTTTTATTTGTGGCTCGTAGGAGAGGCTCGCCGGCAGATTCAGGAAGGAACTTTTAGTGGGTGGAAAGATCAAATGGTAAAACAACTGGCAAGGCGTTTGTAGCAATTGTTATGATTTTTTGTTCCTTTGTAATGTCAGGTAGGAGGTTAGGGAGAAGAGTTTTGATTTCGGAGGTTGATGTTTGGGTAAAACCTTTTTTTATATGCTTGGGGGCAGATGCTTGATGCCGGTTGGTTTTCTTTTTTATTAAACATCAAGATCCGAATACCTGTATGGATAACAAGAAGTGTTGTAATACAGGAATATTTATGAGGTGACTGATAAACAGAATAGTTTTGAAAAAGATTGATTTTTACATACTAAAAAAGTTCCTGGGAACTTTCTTTTTTGCCATTCTTTTGATCCTGAGTATTTCAGTGGTTTTTGATTTGGCCGAAAAGATTGATGACTTTCTGGAGACCGATGCCCCGTTGAATGCCATCGTTTTTGACTATTATTTCAACTTTATCCCTTACTTCGCTAACTTGTTTACACCGCTGTTTGTTTTTATTGCGGTAATCTTTTTTACCTCCAAGATGGCTTATGATACTGAAATTATTGCCATTCTTTCAAGCGGAGTAAGCTTTAAACGCTTGTTGTATCCTTATTTCCTGGGCGCTGCCATTCTCACAGCATTTTCTTATGTAATGGGAGGATACATTATTCCCCCTGCTAACAAAGTGCGCATTGAGTTTGAGAATATTTATGTGAAGGAGATCAAAGAGACGGGGATGAGCAATATTCACATGCAGATAGAACCCGGTTTGTTTATTTATATGCGTCGGTATTCTTCTTTTCGCGAACGTGGAGATGATTTTAGTCTGGAAAAAATTGAAGGGAAAGATCTGAAGTTTAAAATTACTGCCGAAAAGGTTTCCTACGACAGTACAGATGGTAAATGGATCTTTGAAGATTACATTCGTCGTGATTTTACGGAGGATGGCGGAATGGTTATTACCAAAGGTGAAAAGATGGATACACTGGTGAATATGAAGCCTGCCGACTTTAAGGAGGAGCGAAAGTTTTTTGAAACCATGAGCAATCCCCAGCTTGAAGATTATATTGATGAACAACGAGAGCGTGGTGTTGGTAATATTGAGCCTTACCTGATAGAAAAGCACCGACGAATTGCTTCTCCTTTTTCTGCATTTATTCTCACGCTCATCGGGGTTTCACTGGCTTCTCGTAAAACCCGTGGAGGAATGGGGGTTCATATAGGGGTTGGCATTGCCCTTAGTTTTTCGTATATTTTGTTTATGACTATCTCCACGACTTTTGCCATCAATGGCAATTTATCGCCCGTGATGGCCACCTGGCTGCCCAATATTGTTTTTGCCGCCATTGGTGTATTGCTTTATTACCGGGCACCCAAATAAGCCGTAGATGATAGTTTTATTGATACCCTGAAGCTCAACTTTTCCCGAAAATTCTGTTTCTGGCTTTTACATCTTATTTGAAGGTCTAAATTTTAGTTGTTGTTTTTCAGGTGTTTGGGTGTTTGTGAGTTAAAATATTCAAATATTCGTGCATCACTTTAATGTAAAATTAGTAATTATGCACCCTGATTTTTTCAGCAGATTTATTTATTGAATCTTGACTGATAGGTGATTAACCAAAATTTTTTGTGTATGTCATTAAAAAAGTACATCCTTGACCTTCGGAAAAGGAGAGAAAAAGTACAGCAGGGAGGTGGCGAGAAAGCCATTGAAAAACAGACTGCAATGGGCAAGATGACAGCCCGTGAACGTATACTGGCCTTGCTGGACCAGGATTCTTTTACCGAGTATGACCTTTTTGTCGAGCACGAAGCCCGTGACTTTGGGATGGACAAAAAGCAATTACATGGTGATGGTGTGATTATCGGAACAGGAACCATTTATGGTGCTCCTGTTTGTGTTTTTGCCCAGGACTTTACCGTTGCCGGTGGTTCTTTGGGGCTTATGCATGCCCGGAAAATCACAAAAATTATGGACCATGCCCTGAAAATGAGGGTCCCCCTTATTGGAATCAATGATTCGGGTGGTGCTCGTATTCAGGAGGGTGTAAATTCATTGGCAGGATATGGTGAGATTTTCTATCGCAATACCATTGCTTCCGGTGTGATACCGCAGATTTCTGTAATTCTTGGTCCCTGTGCCGGAGGTGCTGTTTATTCACCGGCCCTTACAGATTTCGTATTTACCGTTGACAACATCAGTAAGATGTTTATCACCGGTCCCAGTGTTATTAAAACTGTGCTGGGCGAAGAAATCTCTATGGAAGATTTAGGTGGTGCACGTGTGCATGCCGAGATTACCGGGAATGCTCACTTCTTTGCCAATAGTGAGATGGAATGTTTCGATCAGATTAAGAAACTGATTACTTTCATTCCATGGAATAACAAGCAAAAGGCCAAAGCCTTCCCGCCGAAGCCTCCTAAGAGTAAGGTGAAAGTTGAAGATATCATTCCTTCAGATCCTAAGAATCCTTATGATGTGCGTGATGTCATCAAAGCCATTGTGGATGATTCTGACTTTTTTGAAATTCAGGAGCTTTTTGCGGCCAACATTGTTATTGGTTTCGGCCGTATGGAGGGAGAAACTGTCGGTTTTGTGGCAAATCAGCCTTTGGTGCTTGCCGGTGTGCTTGATTGCGACAGTTCCGATAAAGCTGCCCGTTTTATCCGTTATTGCGATGCCTTTAATATTCCTATTATTACACTTGAGGACATGCCTGGTTACCTGCCGGGAATCGATCAGGAACATGCAGGGGTGATTCGTCACGGAGCCAAAGTGCTTTACGCTTATTCAGAAGCTACTGTGCCTAAGATTACCGTAATCCTGAGAAAAGCTTACGGTGGTGGTTATATTGCCATGAACTCGCGTCACTTGCATGCCGACTTTATGTTTGCATGGCCTACAGCCGAAATTGCAGTGATGGGACCTGAGGGAGCTGCTAATATTATCTTTAAGAAAGAAATTGAGGAGGCCGACGATCCTGAAAAAATGCGTCAATTGAAGGTGCAGGAGTACAAGGAGAAATTTGCCAATCCTTATGTGGCTGCAGCTAAAGGTTACATCGATTCAGTAATTGAACCGGATGAAACCCGTAAAATGTTGTTGCATGCGCTTGAAGTGTCGGTGAGCAAAGAGGATCATCGTCCGGAGAAAAAACATGGAATTCCTCCATTTTAACAGATAAAGGAGGCGTTGCGTGTAAGTAACAGCCATTTTAGTCCGGTTTCGCTTTGAGAAGACGGACTTGTGAAATCATAGACTGGCCGGGGTTTACCGGAGATTATGAATTTTAAATGTGCAATTATGAAGGACGATAATCAGGAACTGGTCGATTTTCAGATATTGAGTCTGAAATATAAAACCAGGCTGACCCGAAAATTTCAGGAGCGCAAGAAATATGAAGTGCCCAATCCTAAGGAGATAAAGTCTGTTATTCCCGGAACAGTGGTGGATATTAAATCCAAAAAAGGACAGAAACTTAAGGAGGGTGACGTAATTCTTCTTCTTGAAGCCATGAAGATGGTGAATGAAATTCACATGCCTTTCGATGGCAAGATTAAAAATATCTTTGTTGAAAAGGGACAACGGATTTCTAAAAACTTTTTGATGATAGAAATAGAATAATACCGATTTTTTTATCTCATAATACAGGCCGGAAATATTTATGTTTCCGGCCTTTTTAGTGGTTTGTATCCAAACAATAGTTCGTTGAAATAAGCATTAATTCTGAGATGCAATGACGAAAAATTTTTATTATGAGAGTTTCGTCCATTGTGTGGGTGCTTGTGTTAATATTTTTGATTAAGTATTTGTTGTGGAGGATTTTGTTGCATCTGAGTTACTGTTTTTAGATTGTTTTGGGAATAATGAGTTTACTGTAATTGTTGCTTATGTTGTTGATTCTTAGGTTTTCTGTAGGGTTGTTGCTTTTGGGGGATTGGGGGTAGTTGCAATTATATCAGTGGATTATGGGGGTTTCTTATTTAAAACATGTACAAATTGTCTTATTTAGACGGCTTTCTTTTTTTTAAAAGGAAAAAGCAGATAATTTTGTTTTTGAAAAATCATCTAATCATTAAAAAGAAAGAAAAATGGCATACGTAATTAATGACGATTGTATTGCTTGCGGTACCTGCATTGATGAGTGTCCTGTAGATGCTATCGCTGAAGGTGAGATCTATAAAATTGATCCCGAATTGTGTACCGATTGTGGTTCTTGTGCTGATGTTTGCCCTACTGAGGCAATTCATCCTGCATAAGGTTTTATAAAAGACAAAAAAGCCTGTTTGTATATTTTGCAGACAGGCTTTTTTTGTTTTTTGCTAATTTGAGCGTGCCGCAATGACTTTGTCCATTCTTTCATCATGATCATCAGTGGGAATGCGCGATATTATCTGAAAAGGAAATGCAACGCCTACTTTAAAAGCCCTGGCAAGAAATGGCAATGTGCGGTCGTAATAACCACCTCCTCTGCCCAGCCGTTCTCCGTTTTTGGTGAAAGCCAGTCCCGGAACTACAGCCAAATCAATGGATTCCAGATCTGTGAATACCATGCCTGTTGGTTCCTGAATGCCATAGGAATGGCCGGTCTCCAGTGATTCAATTCCACTATACTCCCGAAGCTCCAGGTGATCGCCTACCACTCGTGGCAGAATTATTTTCTTTTGTCTGCGATATTTTTCAATCAATTCGTGCGTGGGGACTTCATCGGGTAGTGACCAATATATGAATATGGTCTTGGCACGCTGAAATTCTGGTAGTTCTTCAAGCTGTGCCATGGCATCCTGCCCGATGGTTTTGAGTTCATCTTCATTGTATCGATTTTTTTGACGCTTTATTTTTTTCCGCAGAATTTTCTTTTCTCTTTTCATAGTCTGGTGATCTTCCTTTAGAGAAAGCTCGTAGAGATTTGATTGTCTGTCATCAAAAGCGTCATTGAAGGGGGTCATGCGTTTGTTGTTGGCATCCTCCAGATTGATATTAATGGTAAGTAGCTCTTCTTCTCTTTTGCCGGCCTTTAGCAGGAATTTTCCTTCGGGGTTCACCAGCACTGACTGCCCTGTAAATGTAAGGTCTCTTTCCTGGCTCACACGGTTGGTGGTGGCTGTGAATATCCGGTTTGTTAATGCATATCCGGGCATGGCGTTCTGGCAATAGGGTAGTACCAGATTCGACGGATGACAAATAAGCTGAGCTCCCTTCAGTGCCATCAGGCGCCATGCTTCCGGGAACATCCAGTCAAAGCAAATAAGGATTCCAATGGTTCCGAAAGGAGTTTCAAAAACAGGCATTCCCCTGTTGCCTGTTTCGAAAAACAGTTTCTCCCGGTTGAAAAGGTGGATTTTACGGTAAAGTCCCTCTATCCTGTCAGGTCCCATGAGTACAGCACTATTATATAATAGGTTGCCTTCTCGCTCGTTGATTCCAGATACAAACCAGGTGTTCATTGATCTTGCCTTTTCGGTCAGGAAATTAATGAAACGACTCTGATGAAGTGTTTCGGAGCAATTAAAAGCTTCCTCCCGGGAAGCAAAATTATATCCGGAGGATGCGAGTTCCGGTAAAACCATGATGTCGACATCATGGCAATCCTGCAACATTGCATCAATCTTCTGAATGTTTGTATTGATGTCTCCCAACACCGGGGCAAACTGAAGAAGACCAATTTTTGTTTCTTTTGTTTTCTGCATACGATCAGGTGATTGTCATGGACGGTAGCGAGCTTTGGAAAGTATCCGGTGAGGGTCGGTTTTCTGCATCATATCGCGAAAAGAAGCGTCGTCATGTTGTTCCATCCAGGATGTCATGAGCTGATATCCTAGAAAACGGCCTGTACGCCCAGGCGATTCCTGCCCAAAGAAGCTGGTGAAGGGCCCTTCGCCTACGTATTTACGAATCAGCATGGGGTCGGTGGAAAAAAGGTGTTTTTGTTCTACAATGCTGGCCCACATAAATGATTCGTTTTTCCTGCACCATTCCATTTCTCTTTGAGAGTAACCAAAAAGCAGTGTGTCGGGAATTTCAGGGATGGTGCGTTTTACAAAATGCAGTATTTTACCGTGATAAACCATTTGGCTGATCAGGTCATCAATGGAGTCATTGTACGCATATTCAGTCATGGCCAGAGCTTTCATTACATCCGGAACCACCATCTCAGGTGTCATTTGGTTTCTCAAATACATCGGAGTCTCCAGCCATTGATAAAATATACAATCGCTTCCCAGATATTTTTCAACACTTACCGAAATCCATCCTGAATCCACAACCATTGATTGATTAAATCCGGAGATGTGCAAATAAACATCCGGAACCTGGCGTTGAGGGTAGTAATATTTGTAATAGCGGAAAGCCTGTTCCAGCTCTTTTTTTAAGGACTTTTTGTCAGCGAATACAGTTCGGCAGGTATCAAATACCTCCTGGTTGGGTTGATAGGCAAGAAAACGCTTCATGTTGACCTGGAATTCATCAGAGTTTGGTGCCCCCACTCCAATAACTCCCTGGCTGTAGGCGCTGAGGTAGCTGCCATATTTTTGTTTTAATTCATCCAGGTTTCCCTCCACGCTGTCCGGGTTTATGGCAAACAGGTCTTCATAAAAAGGAATCAGCTGAAAATTAACATCAACTTGCGAAACATCCGGTGTATGGGAGGAGTGTTGACAACCAGCTGAAATTATGATGGATAAAAGAAACAGGAATTTTAAAAATCTCATACTTGTTCAGTCTTTTCGGTGAAAGTGATTGTTTTGGTTTATCTTTACCCTTATTTTTTTGGAATAATATGTGCTAAGATATTAATTTTAGACCGAATTGCAGCAGTGATTTTTGTCGCTGTTTTACCTGAAAAACGAAAACCCTATGAAGAGGATAGTGATAAGTCTGGGCCTTTTGCTTATTTTGGTTTTATCTGTGAAAGCCCAGGAGGCCAATAGTATTCGATTGTCTTTTGTTGTTGAACCTCAATTGTCTTGGCTGAAGCCGGATATCGATGGTGTGGAATCCCGTGGCAATGCCGGAGGCTACAACTTTGGTGTTGTACTTGATCGTTTTTTTGCTGATAATTATGCTTTTTCTACTGGTTTGACCATTAATACCACCGGGGGCAAGTTGACTTATACCGATGAAATTGAAGTGGGGGAAGGTGAGGTATTGCCGGATGATGTGGTTGTTGGTGATAGAGATTACAAATTGCGCTATATTGAAATTCCTGTGGGACTGAAGCTCCGATCTAATGATTTCAGAAGATCTAATATTTACGGTCGGTTTGGACTAACTCCCCAAATAAATATTGAAGCCCGGGATGGTAACGATAATACTATTAGCGATCAGGTTCGGCTGTTTGATTTGGGATACCACCTGGGAGCGGGACTGGAATATTCTATCGGCGGAACAAACGCCCTGATGTTTGGTGTGGTATATCACAATGGGTTTACCGATATTACTGATGAACCTTATTTCGACGACAAAACAACCCTCAACAGGCTCGTTTTTGAGATCGGCTTCATTTTTTAGTTTGAGGAAACTTATGAAGTTTCTCAATCCCAAGTGAAATTTTTAAAACAGAACTTTATGAAACTGGCTCTGGTACAATTAAATTACCATATTGGGAATTTTCAAGAGAACAGTAACAAAATAATAGCCCATATCAAAGAGGCCAAAGAGCGTGGTGTTGATCTGGTGGCTTTTTCGGAACTGGCGGTGTGTGGCTATCCTCCGTTGGATCTTCTCACACGACAGGAGTTTGTGGAAGGAGCGATCAGTGCCATAAAGGATATTGCTTCCCATTGCCAGGGTATTGCAGCGGTGGTGGGTGGCCCAAGCCTTAATCCGCAGGCCCGCGGTAAGCAGTTGCACAATTCGGCTTATTTTCTGGCAGATGGAGTGGTCAAAGAGACCATTCATAAAACTCTTTTGCCCAATTACGACATCTTTGATGAATACCGTTACTTTCAGGCAAACCAGAACTTCAAAGTTGTCAACTACAAGGGGAAACGTATTGCCTTGACGATCTGTGAAGATCTTTGGGACGATCAGCCCACGGAGGCTGCTTTTGCCCGGAATAGTCTCTATACTTTATCTCCCATGCAGAAACTGGCTGCTCTGAAGCCTGATTTCATGGTTAATATTGCAGCTTCACCATTTTCTTACCATCAGGAAAATGTGCGCAAACAGGTGGTTTGTAATAAAGCCGCCAGTTACAGGATTCCTATCGCTTATGTGAATCAGGTTGGGGCTCACACTGAATTGATTTTTGATGGTGGTTCGATGATGGTCAACAGCGAAGGAAATATTACGCATAAAGTACCTACATTCCAGGAAGCATGGGTGGATGTGAATACCAATCAGGTAGACCAGGTGGAATCCGATAATTTGACGGATACCGACCCCATAGAGTTGATTCATGATGGACTTATTTTGGGGATTCGGGACTACTTTCGAAAATCCGGTTTGAAAAAAGCAGTTATTGGATTGTCGGGGGGGATTGATTCAGCTGTGACAGCTGCACTGGCAGCCAGAGCACTTGGTTCCGAAAATGTACATGGCATTTTGTTGCCTTCTCAGTATAGTTCCGGCCATAGTGTTAGTGACGCAGAACAGTTGGCTGCCAATTTGGGAATTGGCACGCATACCGTTGCCATTAAAGATATATATCAAAGTGTGGAAAGTGCAATGTCTCCCGTGTTTGAGGGACGTGAGGCTGATGTTACCGAAGAAAATATTCAGGCCCGGATCCGGGGATTGTTATTGATGGCTTATTCCAATAAGTTTGGACATATTTTGTTGAATACGTCCAATAAGAGCGAAGCAGCTGTGGGATATGGTACTTTGTATGGTGACATGAACGGAGGCCTGAGTGTATTGGGAGATGTATACAAAACGGATGTTTTTAAACTGGCACGTTATCTAAACAAAGAGGGAGAGATGGTTCCCGAAAATACCATTGTTAAACCACCTTCTGCAGAGTTGCGACCTGACCAGAAAGATTCAGATTCTCTTCCCGATTACGATGTGTTGGATAAAGTGCTCTTCCGGTACATTGAACTGAACCGATCTCCCCAAAGTATTATTGAAGAAGGTTTTGATGAAGAGGTGGTGCGGAAAGCTGTACGACTGGTAAATTTCAATGAATACAAACGCTTTCAAACACCTCCGATACTCAGAGTCTCCGGTAAAGCCTTTGGAGTGGGACGCCGCATGCCGCTGGTGGCAAAATATTGAGCAAGGGTTGAGGTTAAGGTTGAAAAGGGGGGGCTGCTGTTGTTCGGGGTTTTCCCCATTTTTAAGCAATAGTTTTGGCGTGGTGCCGGCTTTTTTTGAATAATTTCAACTGAATTATTTCTACGAACCGATTCCCGGCTCTGTTGGCTTAATTGGTAGATATCTTCTCATACTTCTCCTCATTCTCATTCTTAATCTTAGAAACTGTTTAAATTTTNNCACGGAGCCATAAATCGCTTTGCGATTTTAATCTCTGTGACCTCTGTGCCTTCTCTTTATCGGTGGATTCGCTCAATATCGAAACTCATAGTCTATATTCATTTGAAATAAGCAACTCAATTATTTCTCTGTGTTAGAAAACTTTTTATTCCATTTTTAAGCAGTTACTCAGTTTTAATCTTTTACTGCAGTTTCCCGGTCCAGGTTCTATATTCCTGTTGCCACTCAACCTCAGGCTTTGTGTCAAACAATCCGAACATCGCAGATCCACTACCCGACATGGCTGCATATAAAGCTCCTCCGGCGTACAAGCGATTTTTGATTTCCACCAGCTCAGGATGAGTCTGAAAGGCATTTTGTTCAAAATCATTGATTAGGTTTTCCGTCCAGGTACTTGTTTCCCCACTCAGGATTTCTTTCAAAGATTTGTCCGGTTGTCTGGGAGTAATATTTTTGTAAGCTGCCGGCGTGGATAGATGAATGGGGGGAATCACCAGCATGATCCACATACCTTGCAGGTTGATGGTGATAGGGCTGAAGTCATTGCCAACTCCTTCGGCAAATACCGGATGGTTACGCACAAAAAATGCACAATCGGCTCCCAGGGTAGCAGCTTTTGTTTCCAGTTGGTCACTTCGGAGTTTTAAATGAAACTGGTCGTTCAGCAATCGAAGCATGAAAGCTGCATCGGAGGATCCTCCTCCCAGTCCGGCACCCGAAGGAATGTTTTTGTGCAAATGGATTTTTAGTGGAGGAATGACAAAGTCTTCACGAATTAGCTTCAGCGCTTTCATTACCAGATTGTCATCGGTGGCAGCATCGGTGGGAATTCCCGAGGTGGAAAGAATATCCTTTTCGCTTTCATTGTTTGTCAGAACTTCAAGAACGTCGTTGAACCCGGGAATCGGAACAAATACTGTTTCGATATTGTGAAATCCGTCGGCACGTTTTTCTGTGACGTGCAATCCCAGATTTATTTTTGCATTGGGAAATACCACCATAATATCTTATTTTTAGACTGATTTGATTTCAGACCGTAAAAATAGAAAAATGATTATGGATTTCAGGATTTCCGTTTTAGCAACTTTTTTGGTGGGCGCTTTGATGCTTACAACAGCTTCATGTCAGGAAACTTATCCTCCCACCGATATGACAAGACACAGCATTATTCCCCGCCCTGAATCGGTGGTGGCAACCAATCACACTTTTGTGCTTGATGAAGGGCTCTCCATTCGTGTAGAAGAGGGAAATGAAACATTTAAAAAAGAGGCGCTTCGATTGGCCACAATACTTAAGAATGCCACCGGAGTCGATTTCGACGTGGAAGAGGGAAACGAAGCTGCATGGTTTGGCAATACCCTTCTGCTTAAAAAACCGGCGGAGAATCAGCCTTTGCCATTATCGGGCTACGAACTGGAGATAAAGGAGCGTTTAATAACCCTCACTGCGTCTTCACCCGAAGGTGTATTTTATGGAATTCAGACTATCAGGCAATTGTTGCCTGCAGCTATTGAAAAGACCGGTGAGCTTAAGACGCCTGTTTTGATTCCTACGGGGATAATTCGGGATTGGCCCCAATACGGGTACAGAGGTATGATGCTGGATGTAGCCCGACATTTCTTTGATGTATCTACCGTAAAAAGGGTAATTGATTATCTGGCGTATTATAAATTGAATACGTTACATTTGCATCTTTCGGATGATCAGGGCTGGAGGATAGAAATTGAATCATGGCCCAACCTGACAACCCACGGCGGAAGTACTGCAGTGGGGGGAGGCGAAGGTGGCTTTTTTACCAAAGCTGACTATCGGGAAATTGTAGAATATGCAAAAGGACAACATATTACCATAGTTCCTGAGATTGATATGCCCGGACATACCAATGCAGCTCTATCATCCTATCCCGAGTTGAATTGTGATGGTATAGCACCGGAGTTATATACCGGTACCCGTGTTGGGTTTAGCACTTTGTGCACTGACAAAGAAATAACGTATCAGTTTGTGGATGATGTCGTTCGCGAAATTGCTGAGATGACACCGGGACCCTGGTTTCATGTAGGAGGTGATGAATCTCATTCCACGGAGCAGGAAGATTATGAGTATTTTATGAATCGTGCCCGGGCAATTGTCAAATCCCATGGGAAGCAGATCATTGGTTGGGACGAAGTGGCCCATGCCGATCTGGATGAAACGGATGTTGTGCAATTTTGGTCCAAAGAGGAGAATGCGCTTCTTGGTGTTCAGAAAGGGGCTAAATTATTGATGTCCCCTTCCAAACATGCCTATATCGATATGAAATATGATGAAAACAGTCGCCTCGGACTCGATTGGGCCGGACCTTCCGAAGTGGATGATGCTTACACCTGGGATCCTGTGACGCTGATGGATGGGATAGAAAAGGTAGATATCATAGGGGTAGAAGCTCCTTTATGGGCTGAAACCATTGAAACACTCGATGATATTGAATACCTGATGTTTCCCCGGATTGCCGGGATTGCAGAGATTGGGTGGACGATGCGCGAAGACAGAAGGTGGGAGGAATACCGAGTCCGTCTGGGCCAGCATCGGGATCGTATGAAAGCTATGGGTATCGATTTTTATGAATCTCCCCTGGTTCCGTGGCAGGAGCAAGCCGACTATTTTATGAATATTGAGCTGACGGATGAGGGAGATGAGTGATTAATTAAGGGATCTAAACGGAGCCTGAATGGCTCCATAGTTTATAGTTTTTCTGAAAACAGATAATATCGATGCTGAAGGTTTCGTATCCTTTATTCTACTTTAACAGATTTCATGTGATCAGGCTGAAAGCCTGGAAGAAATTAACCCAGGGCAACGCCCTGGGTTAATTATAATGCCCACCCCTCCGCTGCTCCTTTTGGCCGTGTCGCGGTCAAAAGGAGCAGCGGAGGGGAATGATGATGTAATATTTCCCAGGGTTTGTTTTGTTCAAAACTGAAATTGTATTTTTCTGAAGGAAAGCAGGAAGTTTCTTGTTGAGAAAGTAACAAAAAACTTTTTGTACACATAAAGTTTTTTACTGCTTATGGATTTTAATTTTAGAAGATTTAGAAGAATATTTGAGAATGCTCCATTGGGCATTTTTCTCACTACCGGAGGGGGGCAGTTTCTTGACCTGAACGAGAGACTGGCTCTAATTCTCGGTTATGATTCTGTTGATGATATAACGCATCATGTCAGGGATATTGGAACTGATTTGTATCTGAATGTATCTGATAGAAAGGAAATCCTCCGGAAAACTGAAGCAGCCACAGGAATTATTGTTGAGGAAGTTCAGTTTAAAAAGAAAGACGGTAAAGTAATATTTGTAAGATTGTCGATTTCAAAATATCGGGAAGAAAAGTTGGATGGTTCTGTACTGATAGGGATGGTGGAAGATGTTTCTGAAAATAAAGCTCTTGTGAAAAATCTTGCAGAGCGGGAGGCCTTGTTGGCCAGCATTGTAAATAGTCTGCCTTTTGAACTATGGGTTTTTGATCGGCAGGAAAAGGTCATCAGCCAAAGTGCCTTTTCCAAAAATAAATGGGGCAGTTTTATAGGGGAAAAGGCAACAGATTTTTTTCGCAGCGAGAGACCGGGGGTTGACTTAGGTGAGTTTATTTTACAAGTGTGGCAAGGAGAATCTGTTGATATTGAAAAGGAGATACAATTAAGTGGGGAAAGTAAGTTTTATCGATTTCTGTTGACCCCCATGTGGAATGGAGATGTTGTTGAAGGCGTTATTTTAATTGGTCTGGATAACACAGAGCGGGTAATAGCACAGAAACGGGTTCTGGAAATTCAGCAGTTTCTGGAAACCGTTGTTAACAGTATTCCAGTCCGGGTTTTTTGGAAAGACAAGGATCTGGTTTACAAGGGAGGAAATGAGGTCTTTCTGAAGGATGTAAAGTTGAATTCAGAGGAGGAATTAATTGGTAAAACGAATGATGCCTTTTTTGATCCTGAAGAATTGATCTTCTTTCAAAAAATATTCCATGAAGTACTCGTAACAGGTAGGCCAATACTGAATTTCAAAACCTGGCTAAATGCACGCACTGTTTCCGGAATGTATATTCTTGCCAGTGTAGTTCCTCTTTTTTCTAAATCGGGCAATGAGGTTACGGGCGTGTTAGGCTGTTATCAGGACATTACTCTCTTAAAGAAAATGGAAGAGGAGTTATTGGTTCATCGTAATAATCTTGAGAGGCTGGTAGATGAAAGAACCCGTGAACTGGATCAGTTAAATGAAGAACTGATGAGTTCGAATGAAGAATTGTCTACCTTGAATGAAGCACTTTCCAGACAAAAAGAGGAACTGGCAGCTACACTTGAAGAGCTAAAGCGCACCCAGGACAAATTGATTCAGTCCGAAAAGATGGCTTCTTTGGGAATTGTGTCTGCAGGGATTGCCCATGAGATCAACAATCCGCTGAACTTTATCAGTAGCGGCACTCAGGGAATCGAAGTAGTGATGAAAGAAATAGATCTGTTGTTTCAGGAGATGTTTTTGGCAGGAGAGTTAAAGAATGTTGAGAAGTCATTACAACTGAGGGATCTCTTTCGAGATATGAAGCAGTTAATTATTTCCATGCATACAGGAGTGGAGCGAACGTCCGAAATTGTTAAAGGACTTCGCGTTTTTTCCCGAATGGATCCGGAAAAGAAAAGTTTTGCTGATGTTCATGAGTTGATTGAGGTGGCCTTAACCATCCTGAGAAATAAGTATAAAAATCACATCACGATTGACCGCAAATTTGGAGAGATTCAGAAAATCAAATGTTATCCCGGAAAGTTGAGTCAGGTATTTGTGAATTTATTAATGAATTCGATTCAGTCAATTCCGGGGAAAGGGATCATTGAGATATCAACGAGCATGAGTGATGATGGCAAACAAATCCTGATTACTATCAGGGATGATGGAAATGGAATACCGGATGAAATTAAAAATAAAGTTTTTGATCCTTTTTTTACGACAAAAACGGTAAATGAGGGGACCGGTATGGGGCTTTCGATTGTTCACTCAATCATATCAATGCATGGGGGAGAAGTAAATTTTGAAAGCTCTGCAAGCAAAGGCACGACATTTCGTGTTTCGTTGCCGGTTGAATAGATTTTTGATTTGCTAAACCAGAAGAAACTTAAGATAATTCAGAAAAAAATATGATTGGCCTTTTGAGGCAAAATGACAAATGAAGAAAATTAAAATATTATATATCGATGATGAGCCCGATAACTTGTTGACTTTCAGATTGAGCCTGAGGCCCTGGTTTGGGATTGTGGTTGCCTCCGATCCGTATGAAGGGCTGAAACTTATTGAAGATCCTGAGATTTCTGTGCTTATTACCGATCAGCGGATGCCCGGAATTACAGGT
>DHQK01000208.1:31192-31737 GCA_002411085.1 Marinilabilia sp. UBA5340
ACAGCCTATGATGACAGTGAAGCAATGCGTGATGCTATAAGCCTCGGTGGAATTTTTAGATATGTGCTGAAGCCCTGGAGTATTGAGGAGATCAAACAAACCATTTACAATGCGCATGAAGCTTACCTCTTGCGTCGGGAAAATAATCTGTTGGTTCAGGATCTGATAGAGAAAAATGAAAAATTGCATGCAGCACTGGACAAAGTTGCCAGTTTGAAAGAGGCCCTGGAAGAAGAAAAAATAATGCTGAAGGAAGATCTGTCTGGCATGGTGCAGCCTGGCGAAATTGTGGGAAAGAGTAAAGCCATTCTGAAAGTCCTTAAGGAAATTGATGCTGTGGCCAAATCCAATGCTTCTGTATTGTTGATTGGGGAAACAGGAACAGGAAAAGAATTGTTTGCCCGAATGGTGCATAAAATGAGTCAAAGGAGAGATGAGGTGCTGGTTAGTATTAATTGTGCTACACTTCCGGAGACATTGGTGGAAAGTGAATTGTTTGGTTATGAAAAAGGAGCTTTTTCCGGAGCGACGAACTTAAAACATGG
>DHQK01000208.1:32056-33613 GCA_002411085.1 Marinilabilia sp. UBA5340
GGAGGAAATAAAATAATTAAGACAGATTTTCGATTGGTTTCGGCTACCAACAGGAATATTGATCAAGAAGTTAAGAAATCAGCATTTAGGAGTGATCTTTTTTATCGCATTAATACAATCCCTGTCATACTTCCACCTTTGCGTGACAGAATAGAAGATGTGCCCCTTTTGGTGGAGTTCTTTGTGAATCGATTAAACAGACAAACCGGAAAGAAGATTAATTCTATTCCCCGCCGTACGCTGAATAAACTGATGGCTTACCACTGGCCCGGAAATGTAAGGGAGTTGATGAATGTTGTAGAAAGGGCGCATATATTGAGCCAGGGGCATAAATTGATTGTGGGAGATCATTTTAAAACGATTGTGGAAGATGGGGATGATTCCGATCCAATAGAGTCGCTGGAAGAAATGGAAAAGAAATACATTCTAAAGGTTTTGCGTTTGACCTCCTGGAAAGTTCGGGGCGAAAGGGGGGCTGCTGAACTTCTGGGGCTAAACCCAAATACACTGGATTCCAGAATGAAAAAAATGGGGATAAAAAGGGATCAGTAGTAGGTGTTTTTTTTGGTATGCGCCACGATATTTCGGATAAAATACGAAATGTCGTGGCTTTTTTGTTTTTGTAACGTAGTGACGGCTTCGTTAAGTATTTGTTGTTTAGCTTTTTGTCTTTGATGGCATTCCTGTTGATATAATGGGTGCAGGAATCATGTGAAAACGAAAGTTAAATGGCGATGAATAGGAACTTCGGGAAAACCGATGATAATAATTGTATTGCTACTTCGAAAGTCCTTAATGATGATGAAAAGGCAAGGGAGAGTCTTAGGGTTGTAAAACAGCAACTGGAGGAGGCTCAAAAGCAGTTGGAGAAAAGTAATCGCCTGAAATCAACATTTCTTTCCAATTTTAGTCATGAGGTGTGCACACCAATGAATGGGATACTTGGGTTCGCAGAGCTACTCAAATCATCCTATCTGGATCCTGAAGAAAAGGACAGGTATCTGGATATAATCATTCAGAGCACAAGTCGGTTACTGTCTGTAATAGATGATATTCTGGTCGTTTCTAAGTTGGAGACCGGACAGATGGAAATTCAATATTCACTGGTTGATTTGTCTGCTGTATTTGAAAAACTCCAACTCTCTTTCGCGTCTTTAGCCCATAAAACTAAAAATGAATTGTCTTTTTCCATTGACAGAGACCTTCTTGATAAAACGTTTCAGAGTGATTCCAATAAGCTCCAACAAATATTGCATGCCATTATACAGAATGCACTCAAGTTCACGGATTGTGGCCTGGTGAAAGTTGGGGCCATCAAAAAGGGAAATTGGATTTGTTTTTCGGTTGAGGATAATGGGCGGGGCATTGCAAATGAATATTTGGAGCGGGTATTTCTGCCTTTTGAGAAAGTTCCCATGCAATCATATAATGGACAGAAAGGTCTCGGACTGGGACTCTCTGTTTCTAAGCGACTGGTGGAGTTATTGGGGGGGGAACTTACGGTGAAATCTTTTCCGGGTAAGGGTTCTGTTTTTCAGTTTCGGATTCCGTTGAAAT
>DHQK01000208.1:33997-38256 GCA_002411085.1 Marinilabilia sp. UBA5340
CGGTTTAAGGAGGAGGCGTTTGACCATATTGTCGATATGGAAGAGGCTCTTCTTGAATTAGAGAAGAATCCATTGCAGAATGAGTTGGTGGAGCAAATTTTCCGGGCTATGCACTCCCTGAAAGGAGGTGGAGGGATGTTTGGTTTTGAAAAAATCAGTGAGTTTACCCACGATCTGGAAACCATATATGATCTGGTCAGGCGCGGGAATCTTGCGGTTTCAGACGAGTTGATTTCATTGACGTTAAAATCGGTTGACCTTTTAAGAGTTTTGTTGGATGAAAAGAAAAGTGAAGGTGTCGAAGCTGATAGTCAGATCAAAGCTTTAAAACAAGAGATCGCGGCATTTGCAGGAGAGGGGGCAAAGAAAATTACCTCTCAGGTTGGGATGGAATTTGAGAGGAAACTGCATTCAGAGGAGAATGAGATATTTACTTATTTTATTCATTTTAGTCCCGGCTCTGATGTGGTGGAAAATGGTAATAAGCTGCTGTATCTTTTGGATGAATTAGCATCTCTGGGGTCGATGGCAACTTTTCCGGGGACTGATAAAATTCCATCATTTCAGGATGTTGAGCCCACAAAATGTTACCTGTTTTGGGATGTTATTATCTCTACAAATAGCTCCTTTCAGGAGATTTGTGATGTTTTTATCTTTGTTGAAGACGCTTCAGAAATAGATATTGATCTGATTTCTCATCGTAATTTATTGGAGGAAGATGATTTTCTACAAAAGATCAAAAAACTTGCCTCCACAGGAAAACCATTGAGTGCTTCAACTGTAAAATCCTTGGTTTCTCAGGATGAGATCAAACCTTCTCAAAATGAAAAATCTTCTGAATATGTGACAACGGAGTCCGTTTCATCTAAAAATGTTCATACTTCCTCCCTTAGGGTATCTTCCGGAAAAATAGATGAATTAATTAACCTGGTGAGTGAATTGGTGATTTCTCAGGAACGTCTTGGGTTGATATCTTCTCAAAACAATATTCCTGAATTGAATCTGGTAGCGAACACTATTCAGAATCTTACTGCTCAACTGCGCGACAGCACTTTTAGCATAAGTCTGCTTCCAATCGAAGCCCTTACGATGCGTTTTCGGAGAATGATCAGAGATCTCAGCAGTGAATTGGGAAAGGAAGTAGTGTTTATTGCCAACGGGGAGGATACGGAGTTGGACAAGTCGATGATTGAAACATTGACCGATCCCCTGCTGCATATCCTTCGAAATAGCATAGATCATGGAATTGAAACGCCGGAAGAGCGGGAACAGGCAGGGAAACCAAGAGTAGGGACGGTTGTTTTGAAGGCTTTCTATTCAGGAGCAAATGTAACGATTGAAGTTTCCGATGATGGTCGTGGACTGGATGCTTCAGTTATTCGTCGGAAAGCGGTGGCAAAAGGATTAATTGATGAGAATGCCAGCCTGACAGACCGGGAGATTTTTGATTTGGTTTTTCTGCCCGGGTTTTCTACTTGTGAGCAGGTGAGTGAAATTTCCGGCAGAGGTGTGGGAATGGATGTGGTGAAAAAAAATATCGCTTCCATAAGGGGAAGTGTTACCATCGATTCTATACCCGGGAAAGGAACCACTATTTCTATTCATTTGCCAATGGTGCTGTCAATTATTGACGGATTGCTGGTATCTGTTGGAGAGAACAAATTCGTATTTCCACTGGCTGTTGTTGAACGGATCTTCTCGGTGAATAAGCAAGATGTGCAAACGGTTTTCAACAATATTATAGCGCTCGAAGGAACCCAGTATCCCTTCTTTAATCTTCGTGATTGTTTTTCTGTTGAGGGTGAATTGCCCGGTAGAATGCAGGCTGTTTTGGTCAATAACAGTGATGGACAGGCCCTATTCTCTATAGATAAAGTGGAAGGGAAAATTCAGGCCGTTCTCAAACCTCTCGGTAAGTTTTATCAGGATAATAAATTCTTGTCAGCAGCCACCATCTTGGCGGATGGATCCATTGCTCTGGTGCTGGATTCCAATGCCATTATAAGTGAGTGCTGAGAAGTGAAAATACGTGTTTTTAGAAAAATTTAAATGAGCAGTTTATGGAAAAGAAAGACAATGAAAACATTTCTTATCTCTCGTTCCGGCTTGGTGACGAAGTTTTTGCCCTGCATGTCGGAAAAGTGTATAAGATTCTGGAAATGACTCCGGTTACCGAAGTTCCACGCTCTCCGGATTATATGAAGGGAGTCATCAATCTGAGAGGACAAGTGCTTCCGGTCATTGATACCCGAATTAAGTTTGGAATGACTCCGACAAAAACAACCAAATCGACCTGCCTGCTCGTCATTGATGCAGAAATTGGAGAGGAGACTGTAATGGTGAGTATGTTGGTGGATGCCGTGCAGGCGGTATTGAAAATTGAAGATCATAAAATACTTCCTCCGCCATCGATCGGAAACAGATTTCAATCCGATTTCATTCAGGGAATGACAAAGGTTGAGGAGAAGTTTGTGATGGTACTAAATATTGATGCTGTGCTTACCTCAGACGATCTCATTGATATTAAAGCAATAAATGCAGCTCGTCAGACAGCGGAGAAGGAAGAAGCAGCAAATAATTAATAATAGTCTGAATATCAAAAATAGAGAATCATGAATTTTAAAAATTTGAAAATAGGTCAGAAAATTGTAGCCGGATTTTCTCTGGTGGCATTTATTGCTCTGGTAATAGGTATTATTGGTATTGTTGGAATGAATAGCATGGGCAACTCATTTAAGAAAGTAGCAAATGTAAAAATGTCAGCCGTCTATTATCTGGGTGAAATGGATGTTTCAGTGGAAAGGATCTTCCAGAATTATGTACAGTTATTGGATCCAAAACTTAGTCGGAATCAACGAGAAGATATTGTTGCCAAAATTGCTTTAAATCGGCAGAGTTTGGGGGAAGCAATGGCCAAGTATAATAAATTAGATAAGACCGAGGAAGAGAGTCGGATTTACAGAGAATTGGAAAGTATAATTGCTCCATGGCGGACAATTAATCAGCAGATAGAACGCAAAAATGCCCGGTTTATTGAGATTGATCTGATGCATCCTTCCCAGTTGGTAGCGAAGATTGAGATGTTTATGAAAGATCATTATGAGCTTGAGCTAAAAGTGATCAATGGTATTCAGGATAGAGCAACTTTTGAGGGAGGAGAGGATTCAAAGAAGTGCAGTTTTGGTGAATGGGGCAAAGAATTTAGCTCTCAGAATGCTGCTTTTAATTCTAATCTTCGAGAGATAAGGCAAAATCATGATTTGTTCCATGAAGCAGTGCATGCGGTAAAAAGTTACATCAGTCAGGGGCGTATTGATGCTGCACATAATCATTATGACCAGGTTTTAAACCCTGCTGCAAAAAAAGTTTTTGCAGTCTTTGATCTATTGCTGGAAGAAGCTGAACAATCCCAGACTCTTCTGGAAGATATGAGTACTGGGATTACGGTGGAGTCAGCTGAGTATCACAAGGTATTTGAAGAGAAGTTTAGCCAGCTCAAGGAGATAAACCGACTGGCAGCAATGGCTGAAAGAGAAAGTGGCGCGGCTACCTTTAGGAACAGTATAATTTTAATCGTGTTTGTAGTTCTTTTGGGAGTGGCTATTGCCATAGTTTTGGGATTGGTTATTACGCGCAATATCACCAGGGGACTCAATAATGGGGTCACTTTTGCCGAGAGAATTTCGAAGGGTGACCTTACGATGAATCTGGATGACGAGATTCTGCAACAAAAAGATGAGGTAGGGAAACTGGCTCGTGCCCTGCAACACATGGTAGAGCAACTGAAAAATATTATCGGGGATGTGATGACGAGTACCAATAATATCAATGCTGCCAGTGAAGAGCTTAGTTCCGGTTCTCAACAGGTATCGCAGGGAGCCAGCGAACAGGCATCGTCTGCCGAGGAGATTTCCTCCTCCATGGAAGAAATGGTTTCGAATGTTCAGCAAAATACCGATAACGCATTGCAAACGGAGAAGATTGCTATTCAGGCAGCGGAAGGAATCCGAAGGGTGAGTGAGAATGCGGTTGCCTCTACCAAAGCGATGAAAGATATTGCCTCCAAAGTTTCTATTATTGGCGATATTGCCTATAAAACAAATATTTTGGCGCTGAATGCAGCAGTGGAAGCTGCCCGGGCCGGAGAGCACGGTCATGGATTTGCTGTAGTTGCTGATGAAGTTCGTAAGCTTGCCGAACGAAGCCAGGTGGCAGCCGATGAAATTGATGAGTTGTCGCTCAATAGTGTAAATATGGCT
>DHQK01000208.1:38509-40603 GCA_002411085.1 Marinilabilia sp. UBA5340
TCAATAGTGTAAATATGGCTGATGAAGCTGGTAAACAGTTGATGGAAATTGCTCCAGAAATTGAAAAAACAGCTAAGCTTGTTCAGGAAATCGCTGCTGCTAGTATGGAGCAGAACTCTGGGGCAGAGCAGGTGAATAGTGCTGTTCAGCAGCTTAATCAGGTGGTGCAGCAAAATGCTGCAGCATCAGAAGAGATGGCTTCCAGTTCAGAAGAACTCTCCAGTCAGGCTGAGCAGATGAAAGAGGTTATTTCCTATTTTAAAGTGGGAGAAGGATACCATCGTGTTGAGAAAAGGAAAAGTGTTCAACAGAAAATTTCTAATGAACTTAAGCCTGAAGAAAAATCACATTTCTCAGGGAATCCAGGCATTAAGCTCGATATGAATAGTGGTGGCGCACATTTAGACGATTTTGAAAGGTTTTAATTGTTTCTGATTCTGGAAAGAGGTGGCTTGCTTGTAGGTCACCTCTTTTTTTCGCATTAAATTGAGAAAAGTGTTACTTTTATTGATAATCATGCATTTGTAATTTATTGATATTCCATGAAAGGTAATACCCATCCAACAGACATTCGCCTCCGTCCCTTTCGCGAAGAAGATGCCCCGGTGCTGGCCCGGCTTTTAAACAATAAAAAGATCTGGAACAACATCCGGGATTTTGTTCCTTATCCATATTCAGAGCAGGATGCACGCGACTTTATTTCAATTTGCCGAAAAGAAGATCCTCAATATACTTTTGTAATAGAGTATGAGGGACTGCTTGCAGGAGTTGTTGGTCTTGTTCCTCAAACGGATGTGTACCGAATTTCAGCTGAGATTGGTTACTGGCTCGGAGAGCCTTACTGGGGAAAGGGAATTATGACTGAAGCGGTGAAGCGGATGGTCGATTATGGCTTCCATCACCTGAAACTGGTTCGAATATTCACGGGAGTCTTTGACTATAACAAAGGGTCTCAGCGCGTCCTTGAAAAAGCCGGGTTTCAGTTGGAATGTACATTTCGGAAAGCTCTGATAAAAAACGAGGTCGTTTGTGATGAATACCGATATGCTGTAATTAATGAGGAGAAATTGTGATGAAGAAGAAAACTTTGTTTTCTTGTTTGATTAGTTTCCTGTTGCTCTTAGGGTGTGTGCAATCGAAAGAGGATCTGTTGCCAGAGCCGTGGATTGGTGGGTCTTATGCGGAATGGCCTTCCTTTGCGCTTACCAATACGATAGAATATGCTGATACTACTTTTCATGACCTGGCCAATGGCTTTTTGATTGAAACGGGAAATGATACGCTGGCTGTAACTTGCAAACATCTGTTCATGGTTTTTCGAAACCATGGTTTTACCAATAGCATTGATTTAGGTGAAGGTTTTAAACAATGGAAAATGTATCCAAAAGGGCAAAGAAAGAAAGAGGTGATAGCAGGACCTTTGCTTAATCGAAATCCCAGGGAGGAAATAGGAGATTTTAATACACTTAAAGTCAGGGATTGGCTGGTTTTCGAAGTCAAACAGATGAATTCTCATATTTACCCGTTAAAGATAAGTAATAGGGCTATGAGAAAAAATGACATTGTATATGCCGTTGGATGGGCACAAAAACAGAATACCTTAAAGCCATCAGTGGTGAAGATGAAAGTTTATCGCAACTTAGGTTCTATTGCTTATGTGCAAACACTTTCCAGAAATGTGGATCCAAGTGGAAGAAGCGGTTCTCCGGTGATTGATAAGAACGGGCATCTGATAGGATTGGTTTCGGGTGCTGAAGGAAATCTGGGGGTCGTTGCTACTACGGCCTATTTGCAAGGTTTTCTGACGCAATATCAAAAAGCTAAGCCTTAACGCCATTTTTGTTCTTGTCGTGGCGATGCTCAAAAGGATAAAAAAAAGAAAAATTGGCCTGTTGACATTTTCAGCAGCTTCTGTTTAAATGAATCTAAAGGGAGTCTGTCTACAAACTAAGCAAAATTTGTTTTTAGTCATGTTTCTGGTCAGAAAGTGCCAGTTGCAAGGCTTGCGAAGCCGCCAAAAACGGAGTTTACTAATCGTAAATGAGTATTTTGGCGGCAAGCGTAACGACGCAAGTGGTACTTTATGGACAGAAA
>DHQK01000209.1:0-3117 GCA_002411085.1 Marinilabilia sp. UBA5340
GTGCTTAGAGCGTGGAGCATGGTGTGAGCAATGGGCAGGGATGGCAAAAGATGAGAGAACGGTGGCCTGTTCGTTTTCCGGGCCGGCGGATAGCGGGAAGCCAAAATGGGCGACTTTTACGACCTTGCGCAATGGCTGGAAGTTTTTGCTTTCGCGGGCGGATAGGTTTAAACGGACTAGACCTTTTTGGTTCCTTTTTGGAGCAATGCTAAAAAGAACAGTAGAAAAATTGATTAAAAATTAGGGGCTACTGACATTTTCAGCAGCCTCTCATTTAGCAATGAAGAAGCTGAAAGAAATTCGGCAAAGCTTAGGTTCAGCATTACCATCGCAACATTTCTCCTTTTTTCTTATTATTTTCGAAGAAATAAAAGTTAAAATAATCCTCATTGGAAAGTACGATTCAAAATATAATATTATCTGCTGACTGGACTGCGGAAAATCTTGAGAAACTTCTGGCCTTGAGGGGAGAAGAACAAAAGGAATTGTTGAGCATGGGGGGAGAGACACTTCTCAGCAACCGTGGCAATGAAGTATATTATCGCGGGCTGGTGGAGTTTTCCAATATTTGCACCAAAGATTGTTATTATTGTGGTATCCGTAAGAGCAATCGTAACAACGAGCGTTACGACTTGTCAGATGATGCCATTCTGGAGGCAGCCTGTTTTGCTCATGAACACAAGTATGGTTCATTGGTTTTGCAATCCGGAGAACGTGACGATCCAGCATTTGTGGAGCGGATCGATCAGCTGCTGAAGAAAATTAAGTCTGCCACAAATGGTGCGTTGGGCGTCACCCTCTCTTTGGGTGAACAATCGGCGGAGACCTACAGACGTTGGTTTGAAAGTGGGGCACATCGCTATCTGTTAAGAATTGAAACATCTGATGAAAGGCTTTATAATCAGTTACATCCGAACGATGAGAAGCATGATTTTGAGAAAAGGCTGCAATGCCTGATTCGGCTGCAGGAAGTGGGCTATCAAACCGGGACTGGTGTCATGATTGGAGTTCCGGGCCAGACCTTGAAGCATCTTGCGAATGATCTCCTTTTTATGAAAGAATTTGACATCGATATGGTGGGAATGGGGCCTTATATTGAACATGAGGAAACTCCGATGTATGCGAAAAAAGATCTGCTGTGGCCTCTTCAGGAGCGTTTTCTGACATCACTTAATATGGTGGCTGTCTTACGGTTGATGATGCCGGACATCAATATTGCTGCAACTACAGCGATGCAGACAATTGATCCCGTGGGCAGAGAAAAAGCCATGCAGGCAGGGGCCAATGTTATTATGCCAAATATTACGCCATCGAACCAGCGGCGCAATTATTTGTTGTATCAAAACAAACCTTGTACCGACGAAGGAGCGGATGATTGTAGTAACTGTCTCTCTATTCGTATAGAGATGATTGGCCGGGTACCGGGATACAATCAATGGGGGGATTCAGAGCATTTTTTTAGAAGAACAAGAAATTTGAAAAAATAAATCTTAGTGTTTTTTCAAGACGAAAAAGTAATTATACAATGAGAAAACCACAAAACCATATATTGGTAATATTCGGAGCCTCAGGAGATTTAACAAAAAGAAAGTTGATTCCGGCACTTGCAGACCTGCATCAGCAGGAGCTTTTGCCGGAAAATTTTGCCGTATTGGGGCTCGGCCGAACCGATCTGTCTGATCAGGATTTCAGAGAAAAAATGAGTGGTGGTGTAAAGGAATTTGCATCCAAAAAAGATAAAGTACATAATGAATTTTTGAGCCAGTTGTACTATTATTCATTTAATACAAAGGATGGGGATGAATATGAAGGGTTTCGCAAAAGACTTGAAGCCCTGAATCAGGAAGTTGGTGCAGATGGCAACTATATATTTTACCTGGCCACTCCTCCCAGCATGTATCCATTGGTACCCCGGTTTCTCGCAGAACAGGGATTGAATAAAAGTGATGACGGTTTTCGCCGGTTGATTGTGGAAAAACCTTTTGGCTATGATCTGAAAAGTGCTCAGGAGTTGAATTGTGACTTACAGAAGTATTTCAAGGAGGAGCAAATCTATCGTATTGATCATTATCTGGGGAAGGAAACTGTTCAGAATTTATTGGTTACGCGCTTTTCCAACGGCATTTTTGAGCCGTTGTGGAACCGGAATTTTATTCACCACGTGGAAGTGACTTCATCTGAAGATATAGGCGTGGGTAGCCGTGGGGGCTATTATGAAGGTTCCGGGGCCATGCGCGATATGGTGCAAAATCATTTGTTGCTCCTAACCAGTCTGGTGGCTATGGAGCCTCCTACATTGGTTAATGCAGAGAGCATCCGTAACGAAATTGTGAAAGTACTCCAGTCTTTGCGTCCCATTCCTTCAGACAAGGTAGAGGATTACGTAATTCGTGGGCAATATACCAGCTCTGATATGCGGGGGAAAGATGTCAAAGGTTACCGTCAGGAAGAGGGGGTTGATCCCAAATCACGAACAGAAACCTTTGTGGCGATGAAGTTTTTTATTGACAACTGGCGATGGGCAGGTGTTCCATTTTATATCCGGACAGGCAAAATGCTGCCTACACGCGTCACGGAAATTGTCATTCACTTTCAGCCCACACCGCACCACTTGTTTGCTGAGGATAAAGATATTCTGCGGCAACAAAATCAGTTGGTCATCAGGATTCAGCCCGATGAGGGCTTGCTGATGAAATTTGGGATGAAAGTTCCCGGAGCTGGGTTCCGGGTGCAGGACGTGAATATGGATTTTCACTACTCTGAACTGGGAGATACCTATCTGCCCTCTGCGTATGAACGTTTGCTGCTGGATTGTATGCTGGGTGATCCTACTCTGTATTCCCGGGGCGATGCTGTGGAAGCAGCATGGAAATTTATTGATCCCATATTGAAAACCTGGGAAGAGAATCCCTGTATTAAAGTGCACGGTTATCCTGCCGGAACCTGGGGGCCGGAGGTGAGTGATGACCTTATTGAGGGGAATATGACATGGCGATATCCCTGTAAAAATTTATCTGACGGGCTGTATTGTGAGCTTTAGAGAGTTTTGAGTTCCGGATTTTGATTTTTGTGTTGAGGTTGTCCCGTACGGAATTAAGCCGCAGAGCGGTGCCAGAA
>DHQK01000209.1:3372-16090 GCA_002411085.1 Marinilabilia sp. UBA5340
TTAATGTATTCTAAACCATAATGAAAAACTATGGAAACCAAAATATTTTACTCAAAGCAACAACTGGCGCGTTTTTTTGGAGACTATCTTTCCACCCTTACACAGGAGAATGAGCAGATTAATATAGCTCTTTCGGGCGGAAGTACTCCCGAAACCATTTTTGATGTTTTATCGCAGGAGTACAGTAACTCGGTGAACTGGGAAAAAATAAGGTTTTTTTGGGGTGATGAGCGATGTGTGGCGCCGGATGATGATGAGAGTAATTTTAATATGACCAATCAGCACCTGTTTTCTTTGTTGCCTGTGCCGGAAACCAATATTTTCAGAATAAAGGGAGAATTAACACCTGAAGATGCCCTCAGGGATTACCGTCAGGTAATAGATAAAGAATTGCCTAAAAAAGAGGGATTGCCCTATTTTGATATTGTGTTGTTGGGGATGGGTGATGATGGTCATACAGCTTCAATATTTCCACCTGAAATAGCACTGTGGGATTCATCAGAACTTTGTGAAATCGGGACTCACCCAACTTCGGGACAGAAAAGAATAACGCTTACCGGAAAGGTAATAAACAATGCCCGGGAGATTATTTTTCTGGTCACCGGGAAGAATAAAGCCGAAAAAGTGGATGAAATTCTTAATGAAAAGAATGATTACATGAAATACCCGGCTGCCCGGGTTAACCGGGACAAAAGCCTTTGGCTGTTGGATCAGGAAGCTGTTGGAAGCTGAAATTAAGTTCATTGCTATTCATAACCCCTCCCCGGGAGGGGTTGGGAAGGCCACTCATTCTTCTTGATCACCAGTGATCGCCTTCCAGTATTTCAGTAATAAATCAGTGAATTTATTAAACTCTTCCTTGAAGGAGAGTCCAATTCCCTGTGTGGTTGGGGATGTTTCGTAGATGATGTCATCATTGGAACGGGTATAAGCTTTGGCTCTGATGGTTCCGCTTGGGTTGAGTTTTACATCCATGTCGAAATCCCCCACCATTTTACTGGTGTTGGTCTGGTATTTTCCGTATCCCACATTGCCATTAATGGTTACTCTGTTGTTGAACATTTGCGTTGACAGAGCAACCTCAATTTCCTCACTCGAGATGTTGTCTTCCGGCCTGTAGCTTACTCCCACATCCAGATCATTGCTGATGTTAGACAACCACCGACTAAGCTGATTGGAGAGCATTTCGGTGGTGGTTACGAGTGCGGCGTTGTTGGTTTGCAAGCCGGGATCACTTCCCATTCGCATGTAATCAGGAGTGTAGAACCTGTTTAGAACCAATAGTGAGAGTACTTGGCGGTTCATTTCATCTTCGGTGGAGATGAAATCCAGCATATAGCTTTCCCTGCTTTCAGTTAGTGTGGGAGCCTCTAATCCAAATTTGATTCCTGGTTTTTCCAGTGGGCCATTGAGCATCAGGTTGCAATTTATAGGGATACGTCGCTGCAGGCTTCCTCCTTCATCTCCGGAAGTACCATTAGACATCGGGCCTACCAGATCCGACAGAGATGCTTTAACCTTGTATACAGCTGTGAGGTCAATCCGGGCTTTGTAAGGATCACCCTGCCAAGAAACAACTCCTCCTTTGTTGATATCGAATTTCTTGTTGACAAGGTTTTGAAGAGAGAACAGATATTCCCCCCGGTCGATGATATAATCTCCGTAAAAACTAATGTTTCCCTGCCTGTCAATTTGGATCTGGATATTACCATCACCCGATGCACTCAAAAGATCACCAAGGGTGGAATCAAAGATAATTTCGATCCGGGCTTGTGGGGTAACATCTATTTCCATATTTAATTCGAGTCCTGACAGATCTACTTTATATTCTTCGCTGCCGGCAGATGTTACAAGCTGCTGTTGTTGCGTGTTGTCGCCAATAAACTGGATGAAATTACTTTGAACGGCCTCTTCCGTATCGGCCATAGGGATAAAGAAGCGCGTGTTTTCAAGAGTTTCTCCTTCAATGTTGAGTTCGATGTTGTTGGTGGTTCCGGTGACCAATAAGGTACCGTTGGCATAGACGGTTCCGTAATAATAGGGGTTATCTTTCAGTTCAGTGTCCAGCACTAGCATTTTATTCACATCCATCTGAAGATTGTAGATCATATCTGCAAAGTTTTCATGATAGATGGACCCTCTGAAGTTTCCTTTTTCTCCGTTTTTGTCCGTAATGCTCAAATCCCTAAAACGTATTTCGTTAGGGTAAAACCAAACCGAATCGGTTAGCTGATAGCTGGTTTGAAGTAGGTCTACATTAAATTTGGCCTCATCAACATCTACTTTTCCTGTCAGTAATGGTTTAGAAAGCAGACCCGCCAGGTATAGCTTTCCGGAGGCTGTTCCATCCAGATCCTGTAGGATGTTACCGAGAAAAGTATTGAGAAAGTTTATTTCGAACTGATCAAGATCCAGTTCTATATCCATCTTGTTCTTCCCCGGACTTATGTAGCCTGACCCTTCTAGTGGTTTTTTCCCATTTTTTTGCACGGAAGTATTTACTGCGAGCTGCTCTTTTTCAGGATCCCAACGTGACCCTATGCTAAAGAAACCTACCGTATCTTTATTGAAGCTAAACTGATCAATCGAAAAGTTGGCAGACCAAAGGGGAGACCGGTAATAATTTTTCAGTTCTACGCTCCCGTCAGCTGTTCCTCCAAACCTGTGTTTGAATTGGCTGTTAGGCCCGAATAGTTGAGCCAGATCTATGTTGTCCATCTCCAACCGCATCCCGTCCATCGATTTTTTATGAAGAAAGCCGTTTAAGGCAAGTCTTTGTTGGCTGTGTATGATTTCCAATCCTTGAATGCTGAATGAACTTGGTGCCAGTAAAGCTCGGGCTTCACTAATGTTCCAGACAGAATCCTGAAGGATGACAGTGGAGGGGGAGAGGTGTATGTCGGAATAGAATTTTTTGTTTCTGTCTCTTCTGAAAGCTGTGGTAGTATAAATTGCTCCGCTATTGGTGATCTCCCCCCAGTTATTCCAAAATAAATTGATGTCCAGCGTATCTTTGCCTGCTTTGTTGTGAATGGAGAAATTATACAGGGCCGCTGTGTTTTCGCGTTCAATCCGGGAGGTTCTTAATATTACTTCGATAAACCGTTCATCGTTGGTGGAGGCATGAAATTCAATGTCGTTGGCGGAAATTCCTTGATAACCTATTTTTTGGAAATTTGCATCAATGTTGAGGATTTTGTTTTTGGAATCTACGTTGCCCTTTAACGTACCATTCGAGGCGGCCTCCAGACCTGGAATCAGAATTGCAGCAGCACGATCAAAACCATTAAAAGAAAACTCGAAATCAAAATCGTTTTCCGGCAAGTTTTTTCCGGGTTTCTGATTGATGAGAGAGGGAAGAAAATGGGAGACCATGTCTATAAAGGACTGCCGGAATTTTTCAAAATTGTATTGTCCCGAAATGGTTCCTTCAATGAAATCGGAATTTAGTTCAATCTTTTTGGTCTCATCAACGGTATAGGCATTAAGCGATAATGAATCCAGCGAAAGAGAAGTTTTCGGAGTGTATATCAGTCCTTCGGTAATGTCAATTTTACCGGCAAGGTTGTCAATGTTATCTCCTTTGAAATTGGCTGCAGCCGAGAGCGTTATGACTGCGTTTTTAAGTGTGGGAAGGAGCTTTAACCGGTCAGGCATCACATTTTCGAGATCTGCACGGAACTGAAATGTAGGTGTTTGACCTGAGGCATCAATTTCTCCGTCAAAACGAAATATTCCATTAGGATCTTTCATTTCCACTGAGCCATCAAAGCGTTGGTAGGTAAATAATCCGTTAACATTTATGTCTTGATAAAGATAGTTGTTCCACTCCAGAGAATTTATATCGCCCATTAGATAAGCAAAATAACTGGTCTTGTTTTTCCAGAATCCATTGATTTCCATATTCATATCAAGGTCGCCCGGATTGTCTTTGTTGGTAAAGGCCTTTCCTGTTTGAAAATCTTTGGTGGAAAGAGCTCCGCTAAAGGAGATGCCTTCCTGATCTGAGTATTTTAGGCCAATATCAGTGCTGAGTGAGCCGAATTCCGTGTCGAAAGTCCCAAAGGCCACCATATCACTAAAAAAACCTGTCAGGTTTCCTGAATAATGAATCATTCCCAGATTTTTCAGAAAAGCAGGTGTTTCTTTATTTTTTTTGCTGAATTGAAGCAGGTCTTCAGAGGTGGTTTGAAGCTGTTCAATTTTCATGAAAATAAAAGTTTCATGAAAATTTCGTAAATCTGTCAGATCGAAGGAGGTTCTCAGTCTTGTGCGCCGTCCCATGGAAAGAACAAAATTCCGGCCTTTCAGACTTTTTAAAGAACCGGAAACCTGACCGGAAAGAATGATCGGATTTTCGGGAACAGGAATGTTGTTAAAATACATGGACAACTCGCGGGGTGATATTAGCAGTTTTTCCATGTCTGTTTTGAATCTTTGTTCTGCTGTGGGACCTGTTTCTTCAGGGTTAATGGCAAGATCAAAGCTGTTTATGCTCAAGTCGGATTTATCTGTTCGCAGGAAAAAGTCACGGATGGTTATTTTATCCTTTCTGAATTTGCCTTTAGCCCCTGCACTGGTTATCTCTAGCCCGTTTTCTTCCACAAGACTCAGGTCGTTCAGTTCGAAGTCAATAGAATCACTAACGGCCGAAGTTCTGGTAGCGCTGATATTTAGTTTGCTGAAAGCCAGTGAGTCAATCTTGAATGCTTCATTTTGGAATATTTGGTTGGTGATCTTTAAATTGCCATTTTTGATGTCTATACCCCGAACTGAATAATGCCATTTTACAGTGTCTGGTTGGTTTTTAGCCAGCGAATCCAGAAGGAATGTAAAATTCATTCCTTCCTCATATTCCTTGAGTTTGAGTTTTGGAGAATCAAATGTGATACGGCCCAGGAAGATGTGTTTTTTAAAGAAAGAAAAATAATCAATTTCAGAGTGAACCCTGGGAGCAAAAAGGAGAGTGTCATTTTGCACGTCACGTACCAGAAAATCCTTAATACGAATACCTGAAAATGGAAGCGCTTGAATGCTACCTATGGAAATTTCGGTGTTCAGATCATTACTCAAACGATCGGTAATATTGGTTACAATACGTGTTTGTACACCGGGCACCATAAATATGATGGAGCCGATAAGTGGCAACCCGATGATTACCAGTAAGGCAATGTAGATTATTTTGTTATACCGTTTGATGTCAGCCGAAATTTGTCTGGTTTTTCTTTTTGGGGATTGCGGATTTTCAGGTTGAGGCAATGCTGGTTTCATCTATTGCAAAAATAGTGCAAAGAGCTAAACATTTCTAATAAAAAGGGAGATAGATTAAAAAAAAACGGGTTTTCATTGACGAAAACCCGGTAAAAATTTTTATCGACCTATTCCGGTCAGGAAATCTTTAATTAAGGGATCAGCTTTCCGGATATCTGAATTATTTACAAAGAGATTAACGTTCGCTGGTGGAACCCCACGAAGTCCTTCAGGCTCTTTGTTTTCCATTTCATCTCTGATCTGGGAAGGAATGCTGTTTTTTTCCAGTTTAGATCGTAAGTCTCTCGCTTCCTTTTCGGTGCCTGAAAACACTTTAACTGCATGTTCTTTTGATTCCATAATCTAGCTGTTTTTTGTGTTTGTGTCATTAATATAAGATGATTTTTGCTTCCACGCAAATGATTTGTATAGATCAATTCAGGATAGAAAAAAACATTTCAAATTCCATAAACTTGTTAAAAATTTGTAAATTCCCGTCGTTTTAACCAAAAATGTTCAAAATTATGATTATCGAACAATTATCGGTTTTTCTGGAAAATCGATCCGGCAGATTGCATGAGGTGTTTGAGATACTGGGCAAAAATAATATAAACGTTTCCGCTTGTAGCCTGGCGGACACCTCCGAATTTGGCATATTGCGACTAATTCCTTCCGATCCCATTCAGGCCAGAGAAATATTGAAAAAAAATCTCTTTTCTGTGAATGTCAGTGAGGTGATATCATTTGCTGCTCCCAATTCTCCCGGAGCACTGTCGCGTACCTTGAAGATTTTGGCTGATGCTGGTATTGGTGTGGATTATCTTTATGGTTTTTCTCCCGGTGAAAAATCTTTTATTGTTCTGCGTCCGGATGACGCCGCCAAAGCTGTGGCTGAATTTCAAAAGCATGAGATGGAGTTGTTGTCGGCAAGTGACCTTTACAAATTTTAAAATTTTATGGAGATATCGATATGGAACCGGCATTTTGAAACCATGCCGAGGGAACAAATGAAAAATGTTCAAAGCGAACGTTTAAGAGAAGCAATTGAGCGGGTTTATTACAATGTGCCTTATTACAGGGCTAAAATGCAGGAGAAAGGCCTCGGTCCTGAGCATATTAAATCAGTAGATGATTTGAATAAACTACCTTTTACCACTAAGCAGGACTTGAGAGACAATTACCCTTTTGGGCTTTTTGCGCTGCCTATGAGTGAAATTATTCGGTTGCATGCCAGTTCGGGTACTACCGGGCGACCAACGGTGGTAGGGTATTCGCGCCGCGATATTGCCGTTTGGTCTGAAGTTATGGCACGTACCTTGACATCTGCAGGAGTATCCAAGAATGATTTTATCCAGATTGCTTATGGGTATGGCTTGTTTACAGGTGGACTTGGGCTTCATTATGGTGGTGAAAAAGTAGGAGCTTCTGTAATTCCGATCTCGGGAGGTAATACCCGCAAGCAGTTGCAGTTGATGAATGATTTTGGTTCCACCGTGCTGGCCTGTACTCCTTCTTATGCATCCTACCTTGCAGAAGCCATTGATGAAAGTGACATTAGGCGGGAAGATCTGAAGTTGAGGGTCGGTATTTTTGGTGCTGAGCCATGGACTGATAATATGCGAAAGGAGATTGAGAAGAAGTTGAAGATAAAAGCATTCGATATTTACGGTTTAAGTGAGATTATTGGTCCCGGTGTCTCTTTCGATTGCGAATATCAGAACGGACTTCACATCAATGAAGATCATTTTATCCCGGAGATTATTGATCCGGATACATTGGAAGTCCTTCCTGAGGGGGAACTTGGGGAACTGGTGTTTACCACCGTCACCAAAGAGGGATTGCCTATTATTCGCTATCGTACCCGCGATTTGACCAGGCTTCATTTTGAAACATGTAGGTGCGGACGAACACTTGTCAGAATGGAGAAATGCACCGGTCGCAGTGACGATATGTTGATTATCAGAGGAGTGAATCTCTTTCCTTCGCAAATTGAAAGCGTCCTTCTTGAAATGGATGAAACAACACCACATTATTTATTGGTAGTGGATCGGATCAATAATCTGGATACCCTTGAGTTGCATGTGGAAGTGGAAGATCGTTTCTATCAGGATAAGATCAGCGAACTTCAGAATCTTGGGAAGAAGATAAAGAATCAGATAGAAAGTACAATAGGCCTGACGGTGAATGTGAAGCTCGTAGAGCCAAAAACCATTGAGCGTAGCGAAGGCAAAGCCAGGAGAGTGATTGACAAAAGGAAAATTCGATAAAGAAAGAAGTCCTGCTTATGGAGGCGGGTTTCTGAGTATACTCTTTGTTCTGCAGGGGGTGAATGTTTTTTGTTACCCTGAGCCCCGATCCACTGTTTTAAAACAAAATGGCGTATCAGAATCCGTCACAATTAATCATTTATTTGGCAATAGTGAAGATTTTTATTGCAGGATTTTTTCACCCAAATTCTTGTAAGCAGGTTGCGAAGCCGAGCAGAGCGATTCTCGCTCACGATAAAGAAATTGTATGGTTTTTACCTCACCTATCCGGTGAAAACCGATAATTTCTAAATCAAGGTTAACCCTATGTAAAGCGCTTTTTCCCTATGTTAAATCGCTCAATTTAGGTTTTAGAAAAATCAGAAGCATGTAAAGAGAGGATCGTTCAAAAAGTACAAAGCACCAAAGAAGTGTCATGTTGAGCGAAGTCGAAATGTCTGTTTTTCAAACGAAAATATTCATTCCCAAGCATAGAGTGATATTAAAATTGGACTTTTTGGACAGCCTCTTAATTTTGAATACTTAAATTTAAAATGGATGAGTAAGAATTCATTTCCCATAGCGGAGGAAGTATTGCAGAGCCTTCGGGAAGAGCTTGGAATCAAGAGTCTGGCATTTTGTACCATCAGGCAAATTGTTCAGTTGGTTAATCGACTGCAGGAAATCAGCGGTGAGTCATTTATCCGGACAGAAATGGGAGTACCCGGTCTGAAAGCTCCGAGGGTAGGGGTAGATGCCGAAATCGCAGCACTGAATGATGGAGTGGCATCCGTTTATCCTCCCATTGAAGGAAGAGCTGAGTTGAAAAAGGAATTGTCCCGGTTTGCCAGGCTTTTTCTGGATGTTGAAATAGATTCGAGATGCTGCGTGCCCACTGTTGGATCTATGCAATCTTCATTCGTCACATTTATGGTAGCCAATCGGAGAGACCGGGAAAAGGACACCACTTTGTTTATAGATCCGGGATTCCCTGTTCATAAACGTCAGATTGCTGTTCAGGGAATGAAATATGAAAGTTTTGATATTTACAATTACCGGGGAGAAAAGCTAAGGGCCAAGCTGGAAAGTTATCTGAAAAACGGAAATATAAGTACCTTTCTTTATTCCAATCCCAACAATCCTGCCTGGATTTGCTTTACCGATAAAGAATTGAGGATTATTGGCGAACTGGCAAATCAATATGATGTAATTGTGATGGAAGATCTTGCCTATTTCGGAATGGATTTCAGACAAAATTACGGGGTGCCGGGAAAGGGGCCTCATCAGCCTACTGTAGCCAAATACACAGATAATTATGTCTTGCTGTTTTCGGGTTCGAAAATATTTAGTTATGCTGGTCAGCGTATTGGTAGTTTGTTGATTTCAGATGCTTTGTATGATAAGAAGTTTCCCGCTCTTGGTGAAGTATTTAACTCAGATCGGTTTGGAACAGCCATTCTGCAGGATGCGCTCTATTCCACTACTGCAGGAACAGCTCACTCGGCACAGATGGGTTTTGCATCATTGCTGAAGGCTGTAAACGATGGAGATTTTGATTTCAGAGGTTATGTGAAGGAGTATGGAGAGCGGGCTGGTATTATGAAAAAACACTTCCTGGAAAGTGGTTTTAGAATTGTTTATGACAAAGATGAGGCGTATGAGGTGGCGGATGGTTTTTATTTTACGATCTCTTATCCCGGGATGTCGGGTGAAGAACTTTTGGGGCAATTATTGAGATTTGGAATCAGTGCAATAACTCTGGATACCACAGGTAGTTCCAGAAAAGAAGGTTTGAGGATTTGTGTGTCACATACCTCGCTCGAACGCATGGATGAATTGGGCTTTAGATTGAGGCAATTTGCTGAAAATCAGTAATGAATTTTTTGTCTTACTGAACCTTTGCTACTTTGATGGCGATGAAAACAGCCATGAGGAATTGAAATAAAATATAGAATGTATATAAACAAGGATCTTAACTCTCTGATTTTCGATAAACTTACGAATTGTAATTCACTTTATTCGCTTTGTTTATAGGAAATAATGATGAGTGTCATGAAGGTGAATTACAATTTTTCTCTAAATTCGTAATGTAGTTTTAAGAAAAAACAAATTTTGTTATGGCAAAAATGATAGGAGCAATAGAAGTGGATATTGAGACCTGTAAAGGTTGTTCGCTTTGTGTCGAAGCTTGTCCGACAAATGTCATCGCTCTTGCTGAAGAGGTGAACGGTAAGGGGTATAATTATGCATACATGGCCAATCCGGAAGCATGCAACGGTTGCACCAATTGTGCTCAGGTTTGTCCGGATAGTTGTATTACAGTTTATCGTAAAAAAGTTGAAATGGCCTGATTAGATCTGTCAATCAGAAAAAATCAGTACCAAGAAATATTTGAGCAAATGAGTGAACTAAGGTTAATGAAAGGCAATGAAGCCATTGCCGAGGCAGCAATTCGCTGTGGTACCGACGGTTATTTTGGGTATCCCATCACACCTCAGTCTGAGGTGATGGAACGGTTAATGGAATTGCGTCCATGGGAATCCACCGGTATGGTGGTACTTCAGGCAGAAAGTGAAGTTGCCTCCATCAATATGTTATATGGAGGGGCCGGATGTGGTAAAAGAGTAATGACCTCTTCGTCCAGTCCAGGTATTAGTCTTATGCAGGAAGGCTTGTCATATATGGCAGGTGCAGAATTACCTTGTTTGGTAGTAAATGTAGTGCGTGGAGGCCCGGGTCTGGGAACCATTCAACCATCTCAGTCTGATTATTTTCAGTCGGTCAAAGGTGGGGGCCATGGCGACTACAAGCTGATTGTATTGGCCCCGGCATCGGTTCAGGAAATGGCCGATTTTGTGGAACTCTCTTTTGATCTTGCCTTTAAATACCGTAATCCGGCCATGATTTTGTCGGATGGTATGATTGGCCAGATGATGGAAAAAGTGGAGCTGAAGCCGCAGCAAAAAAGGTGGACCGATGAGGAAGTAGCTCAGATGCATTCCTGGGCCACTACCGGAAAAACAGCTGATCGCGACCGCAATATTATTACCTCTGTGGAGCTTGATTCCGAGGCGCATGAGCAGTTTAACAATCGTCTTCAGGCCAAATATCGTGAGATAGAAGAGCATGAGGTGCGTTTCGAAGAAATTGATACAGATGATGCAGATTATCTGATAGTAGCTTATGGAAGTAGTGCGCGTATTTCATCTGCAGCCATAGAAATATTGCGCGAAAAAGGACTAAAAGTAGGCTTGTTGAGACCTATCACTCTTTGGCCTTTTCCTACCAGTAGATTACAGGAATTGTCAGGCAAACTGAAGGGGATTCTTTCGGTGGAGATGAGCAGCGGACAAATGGTTGAAGATATCCGACTTGCTGTGAATGGTAAAGTGAAAGTGGAGCATTTTGGGCGTTATGGAGGTGTAGTACCTTCTCCCGATGAAGTGGCTGATGCTCTGGAACAAAAATTGATTGGAGGATAAGAAAATGGCGGAATTACTTGAAGATATTAAGAAACCTGAAAACCTGGTGCATAAAAAGAGCAGTGTGCTTACCGATAATGTTATGCATTATTGTCCGGGATGTAGCCATGGTGTAGTTCATAAACTGATTGCAGAAGTGATTGAGGAGATGGGCATTCAGGATAAAACTGTAGGAGTAGCTCCCGTGGGGTGTTCTGTATTTATCTACAACTACCTGGATATCGACTGGCAGGAAGCCGCTCACGGACGTGCGCCTGCACTGGGAACAGCTATTTCCAGATTGCGTCCTGATCGTTTTGTGTTTACCTATCAGGGCGATGGCGATCTTGCTGCTATAGGTACCGCAGAAACCATTCATGCCTGCAATCGTGGAGAAAATATGGTGATGATCTTTATCAATAACGGTATTTACGGGATGACAGGAGGCCAAATGGCTCCAACGACCCTTGAAGGCATGAAAGCATCCACCTGTCCGTTTGGTCGTGATCCCAAAACTGATGGAAATCCGTTGAAAATGACAGAGATTGTTGCACAACTGCCCGGAACTAACTTTGTTACCCGCCAGGCTGTTCATACTGCAGCAGCTGTAAGGCGCACCAAAAAAGCCATTCGCAAAGCTTTTGAAAAGCAAAAGGAGAAAACCGGAACGTCCTTTGTAGAGGTGGTCTCCACATGTAATTCAGGATGGAAGATGAATCCTGTTGATTCCAATAAGTGGATGGAGGAAAATATGTTTCCGTTTTATCCTCTGGGCGATATAAAAGACGTTTAAAAATTGCCGGTTCATCTGCCGGTAAGATGTTTAACAAGATATTTGTGGATTCATTCTGATTTTGAATGCACAAAAAACAGTTTGTTATGAAGGAAGAAATTATTATTGCAGGTTTTGGTGGTCAGGGTGTTTTGTCTATGGGTAAAATTCTTGCCTATTCCGGCGTGATGCAAGGTCAGGAGGTGACCTGGATGCCCTCTTATGGTCCCGAAATGCGTGGAGGAACAGCCAATGTAACTGTGGTGCTCAGTGATAGTCGTATCAGTTCTCCGATTCTTCATGCTTTTGATACAGCCATTATCCTGAATCAACAATCCATGGATAAGTTTGAACCCATGGTGAAACCCGGCGGTCTGTTGCTGTATGATCCCAATGGGATAACAAGGCATCCGGAGCGTGACGATATCAATATCTATAAAATTGAAGCGGCTGAAGAGGCATCTCAAATGAAATCGTCCAAAACCTTTAATATGATTGTTTTGGGAGCATATTTGAAGCTGAAACCTGTAGTGGAAATGGATAATGTGCTCAAGGGATTGAAAAAATCACTCCCCGAACGACACCACCACCTGATTCCTATGAATGAGAAAGCCATTCAACGGGGAACAGAAATAGTGCAGGAGGTCAGTGTTGCAGGGGTTTAAATCATGACTTTTTGATTATGGGTGTTGGGTGAGCAGATTTGCTTGCTAAAGTCAGATTTGTAAATTTATTCCCGGAACGCAAATAGAAAGAGAAAACAGGAAATGCTTGTTTTCTCTTTTTTTTTAATGATAAATTTGGGTGTCGTAATGGTTTTATGGTGAATTTGGTAATTGTAGTGGGCTCTTTGCATTAATATGGTACAGGCTTTTCTTAGATCTTTTGGCTAATTGAGGGTGTAAGTTGTTCTTGAAATGCCCTAAAATGACCGTTAAGAAACTGTTTAAATTTTATTCAGTCTGATGGAACTCGTCCCGAAGTTTCGG
>DHQK01000209.1:16296-20462 GCA_002411085.1 Marinilabilia sp. UBA5340
ATGGAACTCGTCCCGAAGTTTCGGGACTCGTTTCATTTGAAATAAGTCACTCATTTATTTCTCTGTGTCAGAAAACTTTTCACTTAAGTTGAGCGGTACGAGGGAAACGAATTAGCGCTTTACTTAGCGTTAAACCCGATATAGAAAATATTGCGCTTTCATCATTCAATTGGTGGAGACCTTACATTCTCTTAATCCATTGAGTGGGAATCACTCTATTCGGCATCGCCACTTGCTTGCAAGAATTTGGGTTTTATTCTGTTTTTAAACAGTCTTTAATCTGATGCCATTTCTTCTGCCTTTTGCCTTCCAAACTTCTGCCTGAAGGTTACAATATGTATAAATTCAGCGATCTATTTTCTTTACGAAGTGGTGTTTTTTCAAAAAAAGCACTATCTTAAGTAAACAAAACCAATCAAATCGATGTAACTATGAAGGAGGGAAAGATTCATCTTATAGATCTTGATTTTGAATATAAAATGTGGAAAAATCACATTGACTGGTTCCTTCGTGATTTGAAGATTATCAGAGATCGAAATATAGAAATTGCCGGAGGGAAGGGACAAAAAGAACTCAATTCCGTGGAAGAGATGGTTATTGAAGAGTGGGAAGATCAATTGAAAAAGATGATGGGGCGTATAAAAACCCAGGAACAGGAATTGCAATATTATAACAAGGATTTTCCTGTCACTCAGGATCATCAATATATTCAGGAACACCTGGGCCTGAGAACCAGGATGGAGAAGCTTTCCCAAAATGTTATTGCCAAAATTTCTGATTTAATTAAAGAGTTGAGTATTTAATGTTTTTCTATGGACGGGAAAAAGAAATTGAAGAAAGAGTTGGGATTGTTTGATGTTTTTGCCATCAGCACCGGTGCTATGTTTAGTTCCGGTTTTTTTCTTTTGCCCGGACTGGCCTCACAATATACAGGGCCATCTGTGTTTGTTGCTTACCTCGTTTCAGGTTTGTTTATTTTACCTGCGATGTTCAGCATGGCTGAGATTGCGACGGCTCTTCCCCGTGCAGGAGGGGCCTACTTCTTTCTGGACAGGAGTTTGGGGCCGCTAATGGGAACAATTGGAGGATTAGGTACTTATCTGTCTCTTGTGTTTAAAACAGCTTTTGCTATTATCGGGATTGGAGCTTATGCAGCAATTTTCTGGGATGTTCCGGTACAGTTGGTGGCTGTAGCTGCAACCATGGTTTTCACAGGGATGAATTTGGTGGGTGCCAAAAAGACATCAGGACTTCAGAATTTCTTTATCATATTTCTGTTGGTCGTTTTGGGAGGATTCATCTTTGAGGGGTTATACACGGTCTTTTTCACAGAAAGGATTGAAGGCCCCGGAGCAAATGAACATTTTTCTCCGTTTTTCACTGATGGAATTGAGGGTATAATCACCACGGCAGGGTTTGTTTTTGTTTCGTACCTTGGCCTCACTAAAGTGGCTAGTGTTGCTGAAGAGATCAAAAACCCGGAGCGTAATATCCCAATGGGGATGCTGCTGTCGTTAACAGTTACCAGTATTGTTTACTTTCTCGGGGTTTTTGTGATGGTTGCTCTGATAGATCCGGCTCAATTTGCGGAAGAGCTGGCTCCGGCGGCTACAGCAGCCAAGCAGCTGTTTAAATGGATGCCCGGACAGACTGGCGCGTATTTGATGGTGGGGGCAGCCATGGCTGCTTTTGCTTCTACAGGAAACGCGGGTTTGCTTTCCTCCTCCCGTTACCCGTTTGCCATGGCACGTGATAAACTATTTCCGCCTAAGTTCTCGAAAGTTGGAAACTCAGGAACTCCTGTTTTGTCCATCCTGTTTACATCAGGACTCATTCTTTTTTTAATTCTTTTTGTTTCTGAAGAAGGAATTGCCAAACTAGCCAGTGCTTTTCAGCTCTTCATCTTTATGCTTATTAATTTTGCGGTTATTGTTTTTCGCAAAAGCAATATAGAATCTTATGATCCGGGGTATAAATCCCCATGGTATCCGGGAATGCAGGTTGCGGGTATTTTTATTTCACTGGTGCTGATTGTGTATATGGGATGGATGGCCGTGCTTTTTAGTGGTCTGGTTATTTTACTTTCTTTTCTGTGGTATTACTATTATGCCCGCGAGAAGGTGAAGCGGGAAGGTGCTATTTTTCATTGGTTTGCGCTTTTAGGTAAATATCAGTATGTGGAACTGGAGAATGAATTTATGACCATTCTCAAAGAAAAGGGACTCAGACATGGAGATCCATTTGATGAGACTATCACCAGGGCAAGAATAACCAACCTGAACAAGGATTTTGAGTTTGACGATCTGGTGGACTATGTAGCAGAAATATTTTCTACCGAGATGCATGCTGGTAAGGAAACACTTATCAGTGAATTTATGACCACATCGGCTATTGAGCCAGCTCTGATTATTCCTGAAGTTTCCATTTTGTATGCCAGAAGTGAGGGCGTAGACCATCCTTCTTTGCATATTGTTTTGTCCAGTCGCGGGGTACGCAAACCTGTAGGGAAAGGCGGCATCTCATCCGAAGATTATATTCGTATCTTTTTCTTTTTGGTTAATCCGCCGAGCGAGTCAAGGCAACAGTTGCGGATGCTTTCCCGTTTGGTAGATGTTATTGAGCGGGAGGAGTTTGTAGAGGAAATGTTTGATCATAAGAGTCAACGCAAAATCAAGGAATATCTCCTGCACAATGAACGGTTCTTCACAGTCAGGCTATTGCCCAATTCGGCTCAGTTTGAGCTGGTAGGAAAAGAGTTGAAAGAGATCCAGTTACCTTCCGATGTGTTGGTGGCTTTAATAGAACGTGATTCGGAAACTTTTGCTCCCCACGGAGATACTGTTTTGCGCGAACACGATGTGCTTACCCTGATCGGGGAACCAAAATCTATTGCTCTGTTGTTTGAGAAATATCTGAAAAACTAATAGTATGCTTGCGAACCTGTTTTATTCAAGAATTTTCTCATAAATCACCACATCCAGTAGTTCATCGAACTTTTGTCCCACCTGGTTGAAATGGGCGCATTTGGTGAAGCCACATTTTGCAAACAGGCGAATGCTGTTTTCATTGGTTCCGGTAATGGTGCCCAAAAGCACTTTGATGTCACGTTTGAGAGCCGCCTGCTCCAGAAAAGTTACCGTTTGAAAGCCAACACCCTGTCCGCAGAATTCCTGTTTGAGATATACAGTAGCTTCGGCTGTCCGGTCGTAGGCCTGTCGCTTTTTAAATTGCGACAAATAACAATAGCCTGCTGTTTTCCCGTCTACTTTCACCAGATAAGAGGGGTATTTCTTGTTGTAAAAAGGAATAATTTCCCTCAACTCTTCAAAACTGATGGGATGCGTGTGAAATGTGGCTGTGGTTTTAGTGATATAGTAGTCGTATATTTCTTTAATGGCAACCAGATCGTTCAGGGTCGCTTTTTCAAATTTTACTTCCATGGTTAGATTGTCTTTCTATTTGTGCTCTGTTTTCCGTTGAATGATGCGAATGCGCTTCTGCGGTTTTCTGTTTTGTAAAAAGCTATGAAAAAAGAGAACAATTCCCGATCCCATTAATATAGCCGGCCACCAGAAGTGGATCATTGAGAAATGGGAAACCAAAACGGCCGTTAATACGATAATTGTCCCAACCACAATGGTACGGTATTGTGGCTTTTTCTTGAATCGCATATTCTAATTGTTTTTTGTCTGTGAGGTCTAAAGATAATGAATTTGTAATGTGTATGATTCTTTTTCTGTTAATTTTTGTGTTTTGCTAATGATTTTATGAAAATCAATTTCCTCTTTCTTCGTTATTTGGCCGGCGAGGGATTTCGATAAATTAAATTAGGCTCGTAGTTTCTTTCTGCTGTAACCCTTTCGGTTTACGATTTGATTGATTCCTAAATCATGAAGGTTTCATTATCTTTACGGCCTGATCGAAAAAATAATTAACATGGATCCCGTAATATTAGGCATAGAATCTTCCTGTGATGATACTTCTGCGGCAATTATCAAAGGGGATACTATTCTTTCCAATGTTGTTGCCGGACAGAAAGTTCACGAAGAATATGGTGGCGTTGTTCCGGAATTAGCTTCACGTGCTCATCAGCAAAATATCATCCCGGTGGTGCATAAAGCTATGAAAGATGCTGAAGTGACTCCTGAGGATATTTCGGCAGTGGC
>DHQK01000209.1:20707-23155 GCA_002411085.1 Marinilabilia sp. UBA5340
CCAAAGGGTTTGCTCTGGCCCGGAAGATTCCATTGATTGAGGTGAATCATTTGCAGGCGCATGTGCTTGCTCATTTTATTCAGGAAAAAAACCGGAATCATGAGGTGCCTCAATTTCCTTTTTTATGTCTCCTGGTTTCGGGGGGGAATAGCCAGATCGTGTTGGTGAAAGATTTTCTGGAGATGGAAATCATCGGACAAACCATCGACGATGCTGCCGGTGAGGCCTTTGATAAGTGTGCCAAGGTAATGGGATTGCCCTATCCTGGCGGGCCACTGATTGATCAGTTTGCAAAAGAGGGGAATCCGGATGCTTTTCAGTTTTCCAAACCTCGTATTGCTGATTTTGATTACAGCTTTAGCGGATTGAAGACTTCCTTCCTGTATTTTTTAAGGGATCACATCAAGGAAGAGGTCGATTTTATTGAAAATAACAAAAATGACTTGTGCGCCTCATTGCAAAAAACTATTGTTGATATTCTGATGGATAAGCTTATTGCTGCCTCCAAAAAGACAGGAATTAAAGAAATAGCGCTTGCAGGAGGAGTCTCTGCCAATTCAGGATTACGTCAGGCTTTTGTGGATGGTCGTGAAAAATATGGATGGAATATTTATATTCCTGAGTTCTCGTACACCACCGATAATGCGGCTATGATTGCCATTACCGGGCTTTTTAAGTTCCGCAAACAGGAGTTTGTGGGACAGGAGGTGGCTCCGTTTGCACGGATGGGGATTTGAGGGAAAGATTGCTCTTAACTGATAGCTCATAGGTCTTAGGATGGCACATGTTGAGTCATGGATTGATGAAGATTGGGGTGATATAAGAAAGGGTTGTTTTTAGCTACAAGCTACCACCTACCACCTATTTATTTCTTTCATTAATCAAAGAAAAGGCTTTATTTGTCTAATCCAGTAGGGAGTTTGCTCATTTTTTGCAATCTTTGCGCATTGAAATTCAGTAGAAGTGAACGTGGATAAACAGAAAGTTCTTTACTGTGCAAATAAAGATAATTTTGTGACCCGCCAGATGGGTAGCGAAATGGTGATGGTGCCTTTATCGGATAAGGTTGCTGATATGACCAGCGTGCTTACGCTTAATGAAGTTGGTGCTGATATACTTAAAGCTTTAGAGACACCAAAGACTTTTGATGAATTGACTGATAACCTTTTAATCATTTACGACGTAGATAAGGCAACGCTCGAAGCTGATATTCATGATTTTTTGGAGGTCGCTACAGCAAAAAAAGTTGTTGAAATAATTAACTAAGAGAGATTTTAACCCGAATGAGGATTGGGAAGAACTTACATATAAATAAGCGTAAAAAGGCCTACCGGAAACCGGAGTTGGAGGTGGTGGATATTGATCGGGAAATTATTTTCATGAACCCTACTTTGGGCCCACCATTTGTTGCAGGATCTACCTCTCAAGATGATGCAATAAACCAAGATAAGCCCGTTTACGATGAAACCCAGCAATACCCCAAAGACAATCCCTTTGGGGGGGGCACACCTACTTACGAGAGATAGATTTTAATTTTTGCGCCATGGATGTTTTTCTTCCCGGACTGCGATTGAAATTCTCTGTTGAATCATCTGGGATAAAGCTTTTCCCTTACGGGACTTCTCAATACAACTATTCTTTTACTGACGAATACCATTCTTTTCAGGTTATCTATTCAATATTTTCATCTGTCAATTGTGGGGGGTTTTCAAAAGCCTTGTCCGGTGAGTCTTTCCCCGGTTCTGAAATACCCTATACCTGGACTATTCTCCGCAGAAACCAGGATATTGCCATCCATGTTAAATTTGATGATGACCCGCAATTAAAAGAGGTTTTGGGGGTTATCGATTTTTCTCGAAATACGATTTCAGCGACACTCGTACCAAAAGATGGCATTCAGACGATTACTGTCGATCCGCTCTTTCAGCCTTTTGGTTCGGTATTAATGGTGGTGCTGGCTCATCATCAGGATGATGTGTTGGTGCATGCATCAGGGGTGCTGGAAAACGGGAGCGGACGACTCTTTACGGCCGTCTCGGGGACCGGAAAAAGTACCATGGCGGGTATCTGGAAGAACGAAGGTGCCACCGTTATCAATGATGACCGGTTGTGGTTGCGAAAGATTGGTGACAGGTGGTATATGTTCAATACACCGATGCCTTATTATGCACAGAAACCTCTGATGGCACCGCTCAATCAAATTTTTCTCCTCCGACAATCTCCCGAAAACGAGATTGAAAAACTCTCGGGAATTAATGCAGCTATGCGTTTTATGGCCAATGGCATTCAGCACTTCTACGATAAAGAGATGACCGGCAGGCATCTTGATCGTATCCTGGATATTGCTTCTCAGGTCCCCATTTATGATTGCGGGTTTAGACCTACCAGGGAGGTTGTGGAAGAGATACGGGGGATTAGTGAATAGTCAGTAGTTAGTAGAGAATAGTA
>DHQK01000249.1 GCA_002411085.1 Marinilabilia sp. UBA5340
TTACAAACATAAGGGCTAATTACTCTTAACCAATCGTTCCCACCCATCTGGTGTCACTTATTTTCATTTCGTCTTCACTGCGAAACATAATCCATAGTTCCACCGGTTCCTGGGAGAGGGGAGTTGGCAATAAAGCCTTACCCTGGTGTCTTTTTATGGTAGTGATCTGATAATCTCCATGGACCAATGACTTTAAGTCCTTCATGCACCAGATTAAGTTATCGGAGGGATGATTGAAGTCCTCGCTTTGATTTTCGGTTGACCACTCCAGCAATATCCCTTCTTCGTTTTTTTTCAAACTCACAGTATTCGGGGTGGTAAGGTCTCCTTTGCTGAGAATAACTTTTTCCGGATTGATGTATTGATTGGGGTAATTGCCCTCAATAGCCTCTTTTAGATTCATTGAAACAGCTGTGTGGTAGGTGGATCGTCCTGTTGAAATGTCTTTCATGGTGATGCGTACCAGGTGCTTAAGATACCGTACCAGATTTTGTGCCAGTGTGAGCCGCTGACGCTGTGCCAGTTGTTTCTTCGATTTTTTGTCTTTGTACCGGTTCGGGCGGGAACGGAGATACGTTTTTCCAAACATTTCGTACATAATTACATTACCTACCCGTCCTTGTCCTGGCCCGTTAATGCCTTGTTTTAGTCGTGCCATTGTTTGTTAGGTTATTGAATATTTTTCTTTCTCAAAATGCTTTGTCACCTGCCAGCTTCTGATCAGGTTCGTCACAGCTTCGTGGTAAGTCCACTACAAATTAGTTTTCAAGTTATTAATAAGTCGTTATAAAGTCAAACTAAATTCAATTATAACCGAATTTAATACGACTTTAATACGGCTTTATAATGACTTTAATATGACTTTAGAATTGAATTGTATCGATGCTGTCCCGATGCCGGTATGGTGGAGAAGTGAAGCCATAAGCCTGAATCTTTGTATATCTTTCCTGAATTCCCTCCGTTTTTCCCGAATGAAATGTTAATTTTACCCGAACAATCGAAAAAACTATACAATAAATAGATGGCAAAGAAGAAAGGAAATGGAGCAAACGAAACGCTCGAACAAAAATTATGGAAAACGGCCGACAGGCTGCGCAATAATATAGATGCTGCGGAATACAAGCATGTGGTGCTAGGTCTTATTTTTCTGAAATACATTTCTGATGCGTTTGACGTGCTCTACGAAAAGCTGAAAGCAGGTGAGGGGGAGTATGCCGGTGCTGATCCGGAGGATAAAGATGAGTACGGCGCGGAGAATGTATTTTTTGTTCCTGAAAAAGCGCGCTGGTCATACATTCAGTCACAGGGTAAAATGCCCAACATTGGCAAGCTGATTGATGATGCCATGGACTTGATTGAAGCGGATAACCCAACACTGAAAGGCATACTTCCCAAAGTTTATGCACGTCAGAACTTAGACCCTCAATCATTGGGTAGTTTGATAGATACCATTGGCACCATTGCGCTTGGTGATGAAAAAGCCAGAAGCCAGGATGTATTGGGACAAGTGTATGAGTATTTTCTTGGCCAGTTTGCGCTTGCTGAAGGTCAAAAGGGCGGACAGTTCTACACTCCGCAGAGTATTGTGAAATTACTGGTTGAGATGCTGGAACCATACTCTGGCCGTGTATATGACCCATGTTGCGGGAGTGGTGGCATGTTTGTGCAGAGTGAGAAGTTTATTGAGCGTCACCAGGGACGGTTAGACGATATTTCGGTGTATGGACAGGAGAGTAACCAGACTACTTACCGTTTGTGTAGAATGAACCTCGCCATACGTGGTATTGATGGCTCAAATATTCGGTGGAACACAGAAGGTTCTTTTCTGAATAATGCACACAAAGATTTAAAAGCCGATTATATCATTGCCAATCCACCCTTTAATGTGAGCGACTGGAGTGGCGATTTGTTGCGTGACGATCCCCGCTGGCAATTTGGTGTGCCTCCGGTGGGGAACGCCAACTTTGCGTGGGTGCAGCATTTCCTTTATCACCTCAACCCCAATGCAGGACAAGCCGGTTTTGTACTGTCAAACGGTTCGTTGAGTTCCAATACTGGCGGTGAAGGACAAATACGGCAGAGCCTGGTGGAAAACGACCTGGTAGAGTGCATTGTAATGCTGCCAAAAGCACTGTTTTTTAATACCGGAATTCCGGCTTGTTTGTGGTTCCTGCGACGTGGCAAAAAGAAACGTCACGGAGAGGTGCTTTTCATTGATGCCTCAGAACTGGGGTATATGATTAACCGCAAAAATCGCGTGCTGGCAGATGAAGATGTTATGAAGGTGGCCGACACCTACCATAACTGGCTCAACAGTGACGAAGCGTACCAGGATGAGAAGGGATTTTGTAAGTCAGCAAGTCTTGCCGATATTCAAAAACATAAGTTTGTCTTGACTCCCGGACGATATGTAGGTATTCCCGATGAAGAAGATGACAGCATTCCTTTTCAGGAAAAGGTGGATGCACTTACTACTCAATTACGTGAGCAGATGAAACAAGCTCAGGAGCTTGATCAGGAAATTAGAATACAATTGGCTAAAATTGGGATTGAGTTATGAGTGAGTGGAAAGAATATACTTTAGGTGACCTGTACAAAGTATCTTCTGGTTTATCCAAAGCTGCTGACCAATTTGGTTTTGGTCATACTTTTATCAGTTTTAAAGATGTTTTTTGGAATTACTTTATTCCTGAGAAACCCCAAGGTTTGGTTAATTCAAATGAAAAAGAGCAATCTACATGCAATGTTAGTAAAGGGGATATTTTAATAACAAGAACCAGTGAATCTCTTGATGAAGTTGGTATGACTTCTGTCGCTTTAAAAGATTATCCAAATTCTACTTTTAATGGTTTCAGTAAGAGGTTAAGGCTAAGGAGAAATGCACCTATAGAAATATCCCCTTTGTTTATGGGGTACATGTTGAGAACAAGATTTTTTAGAAGATCTGTAGCTAATTATGCTACAATGACAACTCGAGCTAGTCTAAATGGAGAATCAATTCAATCAATCCCATTAAGTTTTCCTCCAATTCATGTTCAAGAAGAAATTGGAAAAATCTTACATAGCCTCGACAAAAAAAT
>DHQK01000101.1 GCA_002411085.1 Marinilabilia sp. UBA5340
ACCGACATCGCAATTCCGCGAATCTTATTGGGGTATATTTCAGAAGTAACCACCCACATTACGGGTGCCAGAGAAGCGGCAAAAAAGGCGATGTATCCAAGAATCGATATCAAAACACCCAGACTGTCTGCCCGCCCGGTCATAAATGCAAAAACCAGGTATAGCAGAGACACGGTCATGCCCCCTGTGCCTATCAGCAACAGCTTCTTCCTGCCAATCCGGTCTATCAGCCAAACGGCAACCAGGGTAAACAGAAAATTTACTACTCCAACCATAATGGCCTGCAAAAGAGCCATATCGCTTCCCACTCCGGTTTGATTAAAAATGGTGGGAGCATAGGCAATGATTGCATTGATACCGGTGATCTGCTGAAAGGCTGCCAGCATGATTCCCAGAAATACCACCTTGCCCAGCTTTCCTTTAAACAAGGAGGAAAACTTCACCCCTTTTCCTGATTTCTTCTGGTCTTCTTCAATTCTTGTTAGAATAGAATCATACTCTTTCTGGGCATTCGCCGTTCCGGCAACTTTTTTCAAAACACCCAGTGCTTCATCCTTGTATCCTTTTAAGATAAGCCAGCGCGGACTTTCCGGAAACTTAATCAACATAGCAGCCAGAAACGGAATGGCAATAAACAAAGGACTTGCCAGCATCCACCGCCAACCTTCATCTTCACCTATCATGTAATAATCAAACACATAAGCACCCAATATCCCGATTACAACCCCCAGCTGGTTAAAGGTTCCCAGGGTTCCTCTGACTCTGGCGGGTGATATTTCGCTGATATAAGTGGGTACCATAACAGAAACTGCTCCCACGCCGACTCCTCCGATTACTCTTGCCAGGGACAAGGCAATCATAGAGTTGGCCAAACCACTCCAAACGGCTGAAACACCAAATAAAACGGCGGTAATAACTAAAACCATCTTTCGTCCGATTTTTTCGGACAGCGAACCGGCCGTAAAAGCACCAATCATACACCCTATAATCAGAGCACTGACCACCAGGCCTATCTGAAATTCACTCAAAAGAAACTGTGACTTTATGGAAGAGACCGCACCCGAAATGGCAGCCATATTTATTCCAAAAATCAAACTACCCATCACTGCTACAATGATGGCCCACAACAAATTCTTCTCGATCTTCATATCTTTATATTTATGCCAATTGAATCGGCCTTTATTTCCAAATAGATTTTAATCCCCGTACCTGGGCTGACACAACTTTGGTTTGAGCCGATTCAACAACTTCCACCTTATTCAAAAGTTCTTGCGGAAATACCAGGTTGGTCATCTGCACTCTTCCTCCATTTACCAATAATTCAATGGAGGATTGATCCACTACCATCTCTATCTCTGAAACTGGTCCGAAATCAAGAGGGGCAGTAACCAGGTCGGCAAAGTTTTCATGAAATGCTGTTTGCCCCGAGTTGCTGCGGTCGAAAGTGAGTAAGCCTTTTTCCAAATCAAACAGGAAAACTGCCTTGTCTCCTTTTGTATTTTTCAATGCAATTTCAAAAAGGGAGCTTTCATTGGTCTCCACATTCATTTTTAATTGGTAAGCCGGAAATTCTTCAGGATTCATAGTAAGTTCATTCCCTTTTTCCCATTCAGCAGCTATTTTGTCCAATGTTTCCACAAATTCGGACTGCACAAAGAAATTACCTGACGCATCTTCCTTCAATGTCAGTTTTCGGGGCAATGTATTTGAGCTACGCCACTTTTCGGTGGGCACAACAGTAGCATACTGCCAGTTGCTCATCCAGCCGATAAACAGACGACTTCCGTTTTCATCCGGCACATTGGACCAGGTTACTCCGGCATAATTATCTTTTCCGTAGTCCAGCCACACTTCCTTTTCAGCAGGCCATTCGGAAGTGAACTCTGTTCCGTCAAAATCACCTACATAATACTTTGTTCCTGACCCGCCATTGGGTGCACCCGGATTTAAACTTACCAGCAAAACCCATTTCTCTTTCCCTTCAGGGGTCTTCATCGGAAAAAGATCCGGACATTCAACCACGCCACCGTGATCAACACCACTACCAAAATCACTTTCAAAAGTCCAGTTTTTTAAATCAGGGGATGAATAAAAAGAGACCCGGTCTTTCACAGCCAGTGCCATAATCCACTCCTCTCTCTCTTTATGCCATATAACCTTTGGGTCTCTGAAATCTCTGATTCCGGGATTATCCAATACCGGATTACCTTCGTATTTCTTCCAGGTTCTACCATTATCCAGACTATAAGCAATACTCTGTGTCTGATAATCGATATCACCTTTGGCTTCTTTCTCATGGCTGTGATTGGTATAAATGGCGACAAGCGGAATTTCTCCATCCTTCCCAAATCCGGAAGTATTGTTTACATCTGCAACGGCACTACCTGAGAAGATTGTCCCCAATGAATCGGGATAAAGAGCTATCGGCTGATGCTCCCAATGAATCAAATCTTTACTAATTGCATGTCCCCAGTGCATAGGCCCCCAGACTGTACTATCAGGATGATATTGATAGAATAAATGGTATTCACCCTCATGATAAACCATACCATTGGGGTCATTCATCCACTGACTTTCAGGAGTAAAATGAATCTGGGGCCGCCAGGGCTCATTCATATAATTTCCCGAACTATTAGCGTTTTCTTTTTTTTCACCTGCACACGATAGCATCATCGGTACAATCATAAGTGAAATCAATAATTTTTTCATAACGTCTCTTTTTGTTAAACCTT
>DHQK01000090.1:0-13021 GCA_002411085.1 Marinilabilia sp. UBA5340
TTTTTTCAAAAGCGAGTGCAAAGATAAAGTAAATTATTTTCTCTGCCAAATTTATTTTTCATCTTTTTTTCAAGTGCTGATCTCGTCAGCTCTGATTTCAAAATGATCGCTCTGCCCTTTCTCGCAGACCCCTTGGTCTCTCTTGCAAAGCGGGTGCAAAGATAACGCATTGTTTGCGGCTTTTCCAAATAAAAAGAGCAATAAAAACCAAAGAAAAATATAACCTTCAGTTAATCAGATAAAAAAATTACTCTTTAGTTTCTTCAGCATCCTCCTGGTCTTCTCCTTTTTTGTATTCTGCAATAGAATCAGCGGAAATAACCTCTTTCTCCTTAAGAAGATTGTACCATGCAAAAACCTTTTTGATGTCGGAAACATAGACACGATCTTCATCATAATCGGGCAATGCTTCACTAAAAGCATTCTTCAAATCGCTGGAAGAAGCTTTCTTTGGATTCACGTTCAGCTCCTTTTCAAAGATATTCAAGAAAACATCAGCCAACTTGGTATCACCATCCAGTGTAAAAATGGAAATATCTTCCAATGAACTAATTTTTGATGTGGCATAAGCCGGTATTCTTTTCCCGTCAATAAGCGACTCTACAATAATGCTGTTTTTCGCATTCGAGATTAATTTGAAAAGCCCGGGCTTCCCGGAAATTGCAAGAATTCCTTTCAACATTGTCCTTCAATTTTAAATTAAGGCTGCAAAAATAATACAAACATTAATATAGCAAAGAGCAAGCAGCATCAATTCATGCCCCGCTCCTTTTTTATTTTATTATAGGCTTCATTTACTCTTGCAAATTTTTCATTGGCCGATTTCTGAAATTCAGGGCCAAGGTGACTTACTTTATCAGGATGAAACCTGATGGCCATTTTTCTGTAGGCCTTTTTCACTTCATCATCGGTAGCCAAAGAGGAAATTTCCAGCACCTTATAAGCTGCCCCCACATTGTCAAAAAACATATTCAACACCGCCTGATAGTCCGAAGAAGAGATTCCCAGCAACCCTGAAATTCGCTGAATCACCTGTACTTCAACATCATTCAGTTGGCCATCCGCTTTGGCCAATCCAAACAGCAAGTGAAGCAGCTGCACCCTGCTGTCATAAGCCACATTTACCCGCACCTGATGGCAAACATCGGTAAGCGGGATATCTTTTTTCATTAGATCACGCAAAACACGGAGCGCCTCTCCTGCCTTCTGAGCCCCCAGCATATTACGCAAATACACCTTCACATAATCCAATTCTGATCGCAATATCCTACCATCAGCCTTCATCACAGCAGCCATCAGCACCAGCAGAGATACAATAAAACCATCGCGGGCAGTTCCCCCGGACATACCTCCAGGTTGCCTGCCATCTGTGGTTACCGCTTCAGCCTGGCTGCCAAGAAACATACCGATGAGTGCTCCAACCGGGCCAAAGACCCACCATCCTAATCCAAAACCTATCAATGAACCTAAAAAACCCATTACTTTAATAAACCTTTATGTATTTCCAAAACTTGTGGTATCACCAGATGAATATCATCAGCACAAACCTCAAAATCGCAAAATCTTCTGAGCTGCTTCCTGGACCACTGATTGTTAATTCTTGCCTGCACCTCCTCACGTGAAGCATGATCGCGCTCCATCACCCTGAGGATTCTTAAATCGTCGGGTGCAGAAACCAATACTACTTTATCAACAGTATCCTTTCCACCCGATTCAATTAAAATTGCTGCTTCCTTGATAATATAAGAAGTACTTTGTCGGGCACTCCAATTTTCAAAGTCTTCGCGAACTACCGGATGAACCAACGCATTGACTTTGTCCAGCAGCTGCCGATTCTTAAAAATTTTTTCTGTTACAATTTCTTTGTTAAACCTACCATTTTGGGCATAAACCTGAGGCCCAAAAAGCTTTCGATACCCTTCAATAAGCCGGGAATCGCTCTGAATAAGCTCTTTGGCCCGTTTATCAGCAGAATAAACAGGAATGCCCAATGATTCAAAAATTCGGCAAACAGTACTTTTCCCACTACCAATGCCTCCTGTGACTCCAACCTTAATCAAAATTTATCTTTTTTTCTCCAGTAAGTATTCTACAAAGATGGGTGAAAAACTCAAAGACTCCACATCATCAGGCACCCTTTCAAGACGAACCTTTAAGCGGTCGGGCCGATCTTCTTTAAAGACCTGATCAAGATCTACAGCAACTCGAAACATATTTCGGTTAATTGCCTCATACTTGCTGATACCAACACGAAAGGAAACTTGTATTTCAGAGGGAAATGTTTTAATTCTCAGACTATCAGGCAAACCATTAACCCTTAATGGTACACTCATGTTAAGTTCTGTAAAGGGTTCAACCGGAATGGTTGCTGCAACTCTCTTAACTGAACTCTTGACTTGAGCGGGTAATTTTAAATTCACCATAGTGGTTACCGTATCAGCAAGATTCTCAAATATAACAGGGCTGGCTTCAATAAAATGGAGCGAATCCACTATATTTTTTGGCCCGAAAATATCAACAGAATCAGGCTGTAGAATAACCGGACCAGCCTGCAAAAACTGCTTTTCAAAAGTTAATTGGGTATCAATTTTAACCGGAACACTAGCAGCTCCCTTTTCAAGCAAGGGCACAAATAAGGTATCCGGCTCCACATCTATCAGCTCCATTCCCTGAGACAGCTGTCCGACAATTCTGTTATGCCCCTCTCTGGTAACAGAATATACCCCCTTGTTATCACCAGACGACCACGTCTTCATTTCAGATAAATCAAATGTCAGCGGAAGAAAGGTATTACTCAATTGATAACGCAGAATAACAAAACCACCTGCCTTGACTTTTAATGCAATATTATTATCCAGATCTTCGGGAAGCATTTTATCTTCAGGGACATTTACAAAACGTACAGGATAATTTAAGGTAGCTGTATACTCTTTTCGCAAAGCATTAAGAAACCAAAATCCCGTGGAAATAACCAAAAAAGCAAGAAAGATAATGAGATTCCGATCCTGCCGTATCCGGTTCAGCCATCCAAGCAGACTTTCCCAAAGATTTTGAATTTTACCAAAAAGGTTATTCCATGCCATAAAAGCGGGTTTTAATGTTTTAAGCTGAATAAATCCATAAATCAGTTTAAAGGGTAACCATACATCTTGTAACAACCGGGAATCTGAAATTAACCGGTAACTTATCCTGTCATTATGCAAAAAAAGGCCAATGATTGACAAAAGTAATCATTGGCCTTCTATAAAACAATACGTATTAAGAACGTAAATGGTTCTATTATTTCTTAACAGCATCAGACATATCCATGATAATACCTGCTTTGTCCACTTTAATATTTACATCATTTGCTATTTCGATAACAACATGACTTTCTTTCACTTCGGTTACTTTCCCGTATATCCCTCCGGTAGTCACTACCTTATCCCCTTTCTTAAGGTTTTCACGATATTTTCTCAATTCTTTTTGCCTTTTCATCTGAGGGCGAATCATAAAGAAATAAAACACCACAATAATCAAAAGAAATGGCAACAATTGCATCAGCATTCCAGGGCTGCCTTCGCCGCCTGCTTGTAAAAACAAACTCATCATAATTATAAGTAAATTTTGGTTCTAAACTAAATCAATAAAAAAATTCCGTTGCAATATAACTAATTTTTACCGACTTCGGCAAAAATAGATAACCGTACCGGCTGATGATGTCCCCGAAAATACACACGAGCTTCCTGAATTTGAGCACCCCGTTTTCCACGACTATCAAAAATAATCTCAACAAACCCGTTTTCTCCTTTTTTAAGGGGGTTTTCGGAATATTCAGCAACGGTACAACCACATCCGGTAGTTACCCGATCAATAAGCAAAAGGCCATCCCCGATATTACTATAGCCAAAACGGGCTCCAACTTCATCTCCTGGGGAAAGCTCTCCAAAGTTATGTTCGGTTACCTCAAAAAAAGCTTCTCCTCCAAAGTTATCCTCTGCTGACTCAGTGTTGTTTTCCTGAGAGGAGTCCCTACCTGAAGTATATCCACAACCCGCTGCAACAAACATCAAGGACAACAGAAAGGGGAGATATCTAATTGGCACTGCTTTCATTTTGACCTCCCGGTTTTACAAGGTTTTCTTCATCGGTCAAATGATTGATTATCTTATCCAGAATGCCATTTATGAAGTTACCACTCTTGGGAGTTGAATAATGTTTAGCTATCTCAATATACTCATTGAGGGTCACTTTCACAGGAATTTTAGGAAATTCCATAACTTCAGCAATGGCAATTTGCATTAAAACAATATCTATGTAAGCAACCCGCTCAAGATCCCAGTTGCGGGAGAATTTTTTTATCAGATTCTGGTATTCGAGATTGTTTACAACAGCTTTTCGAAAAAGCGTTTTCACAAAATCCCGGTCTTCCTCATCCTTAAATTCTCGCTGAAGCGGCTGGTTTATGCCATTCTCTTCCTGAAATTCCTTAAGGGTCTTAACGACAATACTTACGACAAACTCTGCTTCATCATTCCAGAAAATACTCTTTTCTTCGAACAAAGCATATAACGGAAGATATTGTCCTATAACCTTTTCGTATAGTTTTGAAATAAACTTCCGGTCACTCTCATAACTTTGCTCCTCAGACTCCATGTATTGTTTGTAGAGATCAGATTCAATGATAAGCTTATAAATATCTTTTATGTACTCTTCATTGTTTTTCCAGGATAAACCTGTAGCATCGATATAATTGAGCAATTGCTTATTCTCCTTCAATTGCAAAACAACCTCATTATTTATAAATTTCTTATTGGGATGCAGATCTTCATGTGTAGGTCTCTTTTTATTGAGTCCGTTTTCAATTCGCTTTTCTGCATAATCACGCACATCCAGAATCAATAATAAAAGGAGATGGTAAAGTTCATGGGATTTGGAAATACTGTGAAACAATTCCTTTTCGGTCTGTTGGATGGTGGATTCACCTCCTCTGAAATGACCGTAAACCGTTTGCATCACTTTCACTCGGAGCAGTCTTCTACTAAGCATTCGTTAAAGAACTTTTGTTACTTCTGATAATTTTTCAACCACAAAAGTAGGTGTTTTTTTATTCTCGGCAAGATAGTATTCCCTAATTTGAAAAAAACTCCCCACCCCAATTCATAACAAACAGATTTTCAATACAAAACAATTCACAAAAAAGAAACAAAAGGAAAATTCTGTGACGAAAAATACAATATCGCGTTAAAGAGTTTAAATTTTGGAATAATTTTGTAAACAATCTTTGGTTATTTTAAAAAATTATTGCCATTTTTGACCGGGAGAAACACAAAGTTTTCTTACTCAAAAAAATTTATTTTAAGATGGAAGGATTTGACAAAAAAGATGATTTTGACAAAAAGAGAAATGACAGGGACGACATCTTTTCAAAAGCGGTAAGAGCCGGAAAACGCACCTATTTTTTTGATGTAAAGGCCACGCGAAAGAATGATTACTACCTGACCATTACCGAAAGTAAGAAGCGTTTTGAAGAGGATGGCCGCTTTCGGTTCGAAAAACACAAATTATTCCTCTACAAGGAAGATTTTGAAAAATTTGCGGATGGTCTGAAAGAAGTCATTGATTTCATCCAGGCTGAACAAGGTGTATATACCGAGGAAGGTCCTCAGGAAGAAGAGCAGGAAACTGCTGATTCTCTTTCAACGGCAGAGTACACCAATGTTGATTTTGAAGACCTAAGTAAATAGGAAATCATTTTATCGAATTAAAAAAGCGAGGGTGAAATTTTAATCCACCCTCGCTTTTTTTGTATTAAATAGTTTCTTCACTTCCTTTGCCGGATCCCATTTTCCCATTTTTTATTTTGGTCAGAATATCTCCCAATTCATTAAAGGTCAATTTTTTCACATTCGTAAGTACAAAATCTTTGCGCAGACCAGCGCCCAGTAGATTAGACTCTTCAATGGCTGCCTGTACTTTTTCGTTCAATGAAACATCGATAGGTACCAGGCCCCAAAAAGTTACAAATTGTCCGGAAAAGGCTATAAACTCCAGCTTTCCACTGAACTTTCTGAACATATACTCCACTTCACCGGAAATTACCTTTTGTCGGTTTTTATCAAAAGGTAACCCATCCTGGGAAAAGAAAGCACCAAAAAAACGCAGCTTTTGTCCTCTCCCACCCAATCCGGTGGAAATAAACATAGGTGGGTGATCCAGCATAGATGCCTGAAACACCAGTTTACACTCCTGAAGTGCCAGGTAAGTCCAATCTTCGAGCCCCCTGTCGGGAGCTTCCTGATAGCTTTGCAAAGTACGAATGGCATCAGGACTTCCAAGTGAGGCAATAGATGCAAGCTTTTTACGCTTACTTTGGCGGGAAGAACTATCATCCCACAACTCATATTTTCCAGCCATCACCACATCCGGACGCAGGTTACTCTTAACCTCTTTGGCCATACGCATGTAAGCCATCTGAGTATCCAGTCCAACTTCACGCTCCATGATCTGTATTTCACCACCATTCTCTCTTATAACTTTCTGAAAATCTTCAAATGTCCCTGAAAAATCCATGCACCCTCCAGTTTTTTATGTAACCCGGTTCAATAATCTTACCAAAAGTATAACTAAAAGGTTACACAAAATGTTTCACACTCGAAATCTGCCATTGCGTCACACATCAGTTCAGCCAACTGACATTTTGTGCCTTTGAGATATTAGGATTCATATATTGAAAAGTAAAAATCCCCAAATGTTGGGATTGTTGCATCAAAGTGCTTTTGCTATTTTTGAAAAATTTTAGAATGTGGAGACATTAAAACAGAACAGCAAAAACAGGTGACTATTGGCAACCTTTACGGGAAGAAAGTTTTTTGGGGTTTTGTCAAAAACCCAGCGCAAATATTGTATTTCTAACCGTCAAAAAACAAGCACACCTCCACTAATCATTGAAATTCAAGGTATTTAGAACGTTTTCAGGATATATGAATTTATCAGAGTTAACGAACGGGCAGGAAGGGGTTATCGTAAAAGTAAAAGGACACGGTGCTTTTCGTAAACGCATCATAGAAATGGGTTTTATCAGGGGTAAAAAGGTAACAGTCGTAAAAAATGCTCCACTGAAAGATCCCATTGAGTACAAAATAATGGACTACAAAGTTTCACTGCGACGAAGCGAAGCCAGACTCATTGAGGTGATCAGTCGTAGAGAAGCAGAGGAGATGGATGCAAGAACATACAACGGAACTATTACAGATGATCTTTTGGCAAGAAAAGCCACAGAAAAACGTAAAACCATCAATGTTGCTCTGGTAGGAAACCCCAATTGCGGAAAAACCACCATATTCAATCAGGCCAGTGGAGCCAATGAACATGTTGGCAATTACAGTGGTGTCACCATCGATATTAAAACCGGACATTTTCATCATAAAGGTTATACTCTAAAGGTTTCCGACCTGCCTGGCACCTATTCACTTTCGGCTTACAGCCCCGAAGAGGTATTTGTACGCGAACACATCAGCCAGGAGACACCCGACATTATCATCAATGTGGTAGATGCCTCCAATCTGGAACGAAATCTCTACCTTACTTCTCAGTTGATTGATATGGATGTCCGCACCGTTGTGGCATTGAACATGTTTGATGACTTACAGAGGAAAGGTGACAAACTGGATTACCAGCAACTGGGCACCCTTCTCGGAATTCCTTTCGTGCCTACCGTTGGCTCCCGGGGAACGGGGATAGAAGAATTATTTGCCAAAGTGGTGGATGTGTATGAAGACAAAATAGAAGAGGCACGCAGAATAAAAATAAACTATGGTGAGAATATTGAAAAAGCCATTGATGCAATAGAAAAAAAAGCTGTTAATTTTCCGGAGATTACAAGCAAAATTTCTTCGAGATTTCTGGCCATCAAGCTATTGGAAAAGGATAAGGTTTTCAGAGAGCAAATTGACTCAGAGGATTTTTCACCTGTTATCAAAGAAACAGAAAAGCAAATCGTCAAACTGGAAGAACTTTTCCAGGAAGACACAGAAACCGTCATTACCGATGCCCGCTATGGATTTATAGCCGGGGCCATGAAAGAAACCTATAAGGAAAATCCCCAGACCAGGCGAAGAAAAACCGACATTATTGATTCTGTTCTGACGCACAAATTATTTGGATTTCCTTTCTTTTTCTTTTTTATATGGCTGATGTTTCAAGCCACATTTCGTTTGGGTGAATACCCTATGGGATGGATAGAAGAGGGCGTAGCAGTGCTCTCACAGTGGGCATCGGCAATTTTGCCGGCCGGACCATTCACCGACCTCATCGTGGATGGCATAATTGGAGGGGTTGGAGGTGTCATCGTATTTCTTCCAAACATCCTGATCTTATTTTTCTTTATATCCTTCATGGAAGACACCGGTTATATGGCCCGGGCTGCTTTCATTATGGACAAGGTAATGCACAAAATAGGGTTGCACGGAAAATCATTTATCCCCCTAATCATGGGATTTGGCTGTAACGTACCAGCCATTATGGCCACCCGCACTATTGAAGACCGAAACAACCGGTTACTGACCATGCTCATCAATCCGTTTATGTCATGCAGTGCACGATTACCGGTCTACATCCTTTTGATAGGTGCATTTTTTCCTGATCATCCGGGAACAGTGCTATTTTTGCTTTACGGCACCGGAATAGCGTTGGCTGTCATTGTAGCGCGAATATTCAAAAGGTTTTTGTTCAAAAAATCGGATACTCCGTTTGTTATGGAGCTCCCTCCTTATCGGCTCCCGACACTGAAAAGCACTACCCGACACATGTGGTTCAAAGGAAGCCAGTATTTGAAAAAAATGGGAGGAGTAATAATGGTCGCCTCAGTTATTATTTGGTTCTTGGGTTATTATCCCCGTCAAAATGCCCAAACCGAGGCTATTGAAAAACAAAAACAAGAACTGGTTCAAAAGTACACAGAACTCAAAAAACATACAGATGGTGAAGTTGTTGATAAAATAGAAACAGAACAACAAGAAAAACTTGAACATCTGGATCATCTGCAGGAGAAGCTTCGGCACGAGGGCAGTTATATCGGAAGGCTTGGGAAAAGTATAGAACCCGCAATTGAACCTTTAGGATTTGACTGGAAAATGGGTGTCAGTTTACTGAGTGGGGTTGCTGCAAAAGAAATTGTTGTGAGCACCATGGCCGTATTGTATCAAACGGATGATGCTGAAGCAAGTGGCAATGCGCAATTAATAGCACAAATCAGAAATGACAAATACCCGGATGGCACTCCGGTTTTTACCACATTATCAGCCATCTCGTTTTTGGTATTCATTTTGATTTATTTCCCCTGCGTGGCTGTAATTGCTGCTATCAGAAAAGAATCAGCCTCATGGAAATGGGCACTCTTTACCATTTTCTATACTACCGGGCTGGCGTACTTTTTGTCGCTTATTATTTATCAGGTGGGACAGATGTTCTGAGTTCCGGGTTTTGAGTTCCGGGTTCCGGGTTGTGGGTTTTTAGTTGAACGAAAAAAAGAAAGGTTTATGATGATACAGGAAGTTTTAACAGGCATTGCGGTAAGCGCAGCATTTATTTATACGTTTTATTCCTTCTGGAAAACCATGTTTTCCAACAACGGAAGGGCCTGCGGAGGAGGTTGTCCTTCCTGCTCGGCCAAAGACCTGCTGATAAATGACATAAACAAAAAAGGGAAGAGGCCCAAATTCAATGAATTCAGACCTCTCAGATAATTTTATTGCGACTTCAGGATTAATAACAGATGGTCCCAAAACTTACGCACCGTCTCAATATCCAGGCGTTCGTCGGGAGAATGGGCCCCTTTTATGGTAGGCCCTATTGAGATCATGTCCATATCGGGATATTTCTGTAAAAACAAGCCACATTCCAGTCCTGCATGTATGGCCTTCACTTCGGGTTTTTGGCCAAATAGTTGCTGATACGTAGAAACGGCTACATCCAAAACCGGGGATTCCATATCAGGCTCCCAGCCCGGATAACCATCAGAGTGTTCCACATGCGCTCCTGCAAGTTCGAACACACTACTCACCATGTTTGCGATATCGTCACGTGCACTTTCTACAGAACTTCGCTGACTTGTGGTAACAAGAATATCTCCATCCTGCATCTTTACAGAGGCAAGATTGGTAGAAGTTTCCACCAACCCATCAATCGTTTTGCTCCATCCCATAACACCATGCGGGCAGGCATACAAAGCATTCAATAATTGTTTTTGAAAGCCTGACGAAAAAACACGTTCGGGAAGATCTGTTGAACCAAGCTTTAGTTTAACACCAGGATCGGTGTATCTTAATTCCTGTTCTACATCATGAACAAGCATATTCAACACCACACGGGCTTCTTCCTTATACTTTGAGGGAACCACTCCAACAGCTCTGGCTTCGCGGGCTATAGCATTCCGGAGATTACCTCCTTGAATACTGGCAACTCTAAAACCATACTCTTTTGCCATTTGATAAAGGTAACGCACCAAAATTTTATTGGCATTCCCCAGTCCTTTGTGAATATCATCGCCTGAGTGTCCACCTTTCAGGCCGGTTACTTCAACTTCGATTGCTGTATATCCGGCTGGAACCTGATCATATACAGGTTTAAATGACGCCAGTGTATCAATTCCTCCGGCACATCCGATGAACAATTCTCCTTCATCTTCGGAATCAAGATTGATCAAAGTTCTCCCTTCAAAGAAGCCCTCTTCCAGATTAAAAGCACCTGTCAGGCCTGTTTCTTCGTCCACCGTAAAAAGACATTCCAATGCAGGATGAGGAATATCTTCAGCTACCAGCAATGCCAGTTGAGCAGCCATCCCAATTCCGTCATCAGCACCAAGTGTGGTCCCATCTGCTTTAATCCATCCACCGTCACGCACCGGAACGATCGGATCTTTGAAAAAATCATGCTTTTTATCATTATTCTTCTCTCCCACCATATCCACATGCGACTGAAGTACAACAGCATTCTTATCTTCCATCCCCGGAGTAGCCGGTTTACATATCACCACATTCCCTATTTTATCCTTTCTGGCTTTCAGATTATGGTCAGCTGCAAACTCTAATAACCATTGTACTATTTTTTCTTCATGCTTAGAAGGCCTGGGAATCTGACATATTTTATCAAAAAAGGCCCATACTTTCTCCGGATATAATCCGTCAAAAACATTATTTATCATTCTTAAAACTGTTAGATATTAGTAAAATCATTTCCCGGACACATTGGTATCCTCATCCATAATGGCCAGCAGCTCCCGGATTTCTTCAATTTTTACAAGCTGCCCTGTATGCTCATAGGCCATCACCAGATTGTTGAGGACTCTGCGAATAATATCCAGATTGGAACAAGGTTCATAATAAGACTCCCGGGGCTCCAGCTTTTGTTGCTTAATAAAGTGTTCTATCTCTCTCCGCCCCAAAACAGCTCCTTTATTTATGGGATTGATGTAGAAAAGTACGGAAGACTCATCTCCGGAAGTAATCATAGGCCCGTTGTTTGGCTCATCCATATAGGCCAAAATAAAATTCTTCGGAAGATTAACACCATAAACCGGCAATCCTAAACGATTGGCAATGACAGAATAAATAATCGACAGTGAAATAGGATTTCCTTTGCGTGTGTCCAGCACATCGCAAATAAATGAATTCTGCGGAGAAAGAAAATTGCTGTTGTTACGAGAAAAACCATGCACATCAAAAAGAATATGATTCAGAATACGTACTTTTTCAAGTGCAGTAAGGTGTTCATTCAGCTCCAGCCAGATATCTTTTCTTAATTTATTAATGGCAGCATCCAACTCTTCAAGCGTTAGTTCCGGATACTGATATTTAGCTACCAGCCATGCACCCGTTAATAAATCATCTCCATCGAAAGTCACCCATGCACGGAAGCGTTTTCTTACATCCCGGAATTGCAATGAATGAATAATATTCTCAATTCTATGCTGAAAAATACCATCAGGATGTTCTTCCCAGGCTTTCTCGAGCTCAGGCACAATTTCCACTTCCGCTTTCATCAGTTCATTTTCCACGGTGTTGAAAATCTCCTCGCTGGGATCGTCCAGCAAACTTATCAGTGCCTTTATCTTGTTGGTTTCCATAAATACAAAACCTTATTGAGACAAACGATCCAGCACATACTGAATCAGTGATTTAATCACAGGTTTATAATCTTTACTGTATGCTCCTGCCTTCCGGTTGGCAATAATAGCGCAGACCGTCGCAGCATGGTGCCCCATCAGCCTTGATAAACCATAAATCGCGGAACACTCCATCTCATAATTGGTAATACGCTCCTCTTGATATCGAAATGCAGATAACTTCTCATTAATATCCGAATCCTGCAGTTTGAGACGCAACACACGTCCTTGGGGGCCATAAAAACCGGGCGCTGAAATGGTAACTCCTTTATGAACATTTTCCCCGTCCAAAAGGTTGAACAGGACTTCTCCGGCATCCACCACATAAGGTTTCGTTAGTCGAACAGACCATCCGGTTTCTTCAATCAATTCTTTTTCAAAATCGAGGTTGCAGATGCTTTCGCATCCCTCATAGAAGTTGAGCAACCCATCAAAACCAATGGCTTTTTGACTCAACAACCAGCTGTCAACCGGAAGATCCTTCTGTAACGAACCGGAAGTTCCGATGCGCACAATATTCAGAGAAGTCTTTTTCTCTTTAATGGTGCGTGTTTCAAAATCTATATTCACCAATGCATCCAGTTCATTCAACACGATATCAATATTATCGGTACCTATACCTGTTGAAAGAACCGTAAACCGGGTTCCGTTATAACTTCCTGTGCGGGACACAAACTCCCTGTTACTACTCCGAAAATCGGTCTTATCAAAAAATCCGGCGACAGTTTCCACACGTCCCGGATCACCCACCAAAATAACATTTGGAGCCAGTTCTCCAGGTTTAATATGGAGATGAAAAACGGAACCGTCGGGATTTATTATTAATTCTGATTCTTCAATTCTAGTCATAAAGTAAATGAATTACATCAATGGTATTTG
>DHQK01000090.1:13247-30339 GCA_002411085.1 Marinilabilia sp. UBA5340
GGATACATCATCCTTACAATAATATTCAAAATAAGAAAAAAATATTGGAAAATAAAACCTTTCAATGAAGGCCAAATCACTGTTCAAGCAAATATTTTTTACTTTTGCAAAAAAAACAATTCATGATACAACGTATTCAGACTATTTATTTATTGATTGCGGCCATACTTACGGGAAGTCTTTTCTTTTTGAACATGGCAGAAATGGCCGACATGGAAAATCTTTACCGCCTCAACTGGCAGGGTATTTTTCAGGTAGGAAGTGATGGCAGCATGGAAATAATGATTCCCGGATGGGCTTTATCCACCCTCACCATTCTGGCAACTGCTGTTTCGCTGATTAACATCTTTCTCTTTAAAAAGCGCATGATCCAGATTCGGCTGTGCGCTTTAAATATGGGTCTTCAACTGGGACTTTCAGGCATGATCTATTATCTTGGCAAAAGCGGAGCCAAAGAACTGGGAGCTTCCGAACTGTCTTTCAACTGGCCCCTGGTATTGCCTTTGATTGCTATTGTATTCACCTATCTGGCCCTGCGGGGAATTGGTAAAGACGAGGCATTGGTAAGATCTCTGAATCGCATCCGATGAAAAAAACTATCAGTCAGTAGTTTAAAATCTGCAGAGAATAGAAACTTTCAGTATTAAAAAGTGTCCTCAAAAACCAGCAATTCATTCATCAGAAAAAGCTCGGTTTTTGGGGACATTTTTTTATTATAATTGCAATACTGCTTTCAATGGGTCACTTCCCCCCGAAAGGAAAGCTTCAGGTTTTTCAAGCATTTTTTTAACGTCCATGAGAAATCCCACAGAATCCTTTCCGTCAATCAGTCGGTGATCATAACTCAGGGCAGTATACATTACCGGGCGTATTTCCACTTTCCCATCCACAGCCACCGGACGGTCAACAATATTGTGCATCCCCAGGATGGCCGATTGAGGAGGATTAATTAAGGGAGTAGACATCATGGAACCAAAAACGCCTCCATTGGTAATGGTGAATGTACCTCCACTCATTTCATCCAAAGAAATTTTCCCGGAACGGGCCTTTTCGGCCAGCTTTTTCAATTCCATTTCAATCTGAGCAAGAGAGAGCTTATCTACATTGCGGATAACAGGCACCATAAGCCCTTTGGGAGTCTGAACAGCCACAGAAATATCCACATATTGTGGGGTCACAATTTCGTCCTTATCAATCATGCTGTTAACCTTGGGCCGCATCTTCAGTGCCAGTGCCGAAGCTTTCAGAAAAAATGACATAAACCCAATTTTCACACCATACTTCTCCACAAACTGTGTCTGATATTGTTTGCGAATGTTCATCACTGCCGACATGTCAACTTCGTTGAAAGTCGTAAGCATGGCTGTTTCATTCTTCACACTCACCAATCGCTGGCTCAGCTTTTTGCGAAGCTGACTCATTTTTTCCCGTTTGTCTGAACGATTGGGCTCACTGGTCTCTTTACTGCCTTCAGGCGCTACTGATACCCCTTCAATCACTGCGTCCACATCGGATGCAGACAATTTTTGAAGACCTGCAACAATATCATCTACAGACAACCCTGCTACTTTCATTTTTTCGCGTGCCAGGGGAGTGGGACGAACCTTTTCATTTTTCACCTTTTCATCGCCCCCGGATTGTGCTGCTTTAGCCGGCTTTTTCTTATCTTCAACTGGCTTTTCGACTTCATTTTCTGAAGACTCATCCTCCGAAACCTCATCAACCTCTTCCTCTAAGGGTTCTTCCGCTTCATCGGGAACCTCCACAGAAGTATCAATACTACAGGCCACTTCCCCCACACTCACTGTTGTTCCTGCTTCAACACTAATTGAGATCTTCCCGCTCTTTGGAGCGTTAAGCATTAAAGTAGCTTTATCTGACTCTATCTCTGCCAGATCCTGATCTTTGTGTACCAGATCACCATCTGAGACGAGCCAGGTGGCCAATTCAACTTCTGTAATAGATTCTCCCGGACTTGGTATTTTTACGTCAATCATATTCTTGTAATTAGTGGATTTGGTTATTGATTTTCTCAGACGATACAAATAAAACCTAAATAGAAAACCTTTGTGGCGACTCAAAATATTTATGTTGTTTCAATATTTCGGCTCGTGATTTACCTTCCACGCACTGTAATCCACAATAATCATTTTTGAGTTCACAATGACATTTCTTAAACACTTTACCAATAATCTCTTTCTGCCCCACCACATGCAATCCACTCAGTCCGGTTGCAGGACTAGCGCTTGCCAATCGGGCCACAGGCACCAGGTTCAGTTCGGGAATCTGATTCTCCACATAATACCAGGGTCCCATATTTTCAGGCTCTTCCTGCACCCAGAGATTTAAGAGTGCATTGGGATAACGTTTCAACACTTCCATTAGTTGCTTCCTGGGAAAAGGATGTAACTGTTCCAACCTTATGAGTGCAACATCTTTGGCATCAAGCTCTTCTTTTCTGGCCAATAAATCGTAATATATTTTCCCGGAACAAAGCACCACACGTTTCACCTTTTCAGGATCAGTATTGGAATCGTCAATAACTTCACGAAAACCACCGGTTGCCAGGTCATCTATTTTAGATACACACTTTGGATGCCTAAGCAGACTTTTGGGAGTAAACACCACCATGGGAATGCGAAAGTCTCTTTTTAACTGTCGGCGGAGTGCATGAAAAAAACTGGCCGGAGTGGTACAATTCATCACCTGCATATTGTTATTGGCCGATTGATTCAGGAACCGCTCTATGCGGGCGCTCGAATGCTCCGGACCCTGCCCCTCGAAACCATGCGGCAATAACATTACCAAACCATTCATCAGCCCCCATTTTTCTTCTGCAGAACTCACAAACTGATCAACGACCACTTGTCCCACATTAAAAAAGTCGCCAAACTGAGCTTCCCAAATCGTCAGACCGTTGGGAACTCCCAGGGCAAAGCCATATTCAAAACCCAAAACTCCATATTCATTGAGTGGCGAATTGTAGATATTGAAAGAAGGCTGATCATCAGAAAGATGCTTTAGCGGAAAATAAGATTCAGCAAGATCCTCAAGTGTAAAACCGGCATGTCGATGTGCAAAAGTACCCCGCACCGAATCCTGACCACTAATTCGTACCGGATGCCCTTCATTCAGCAATGAAGCATAAGCCAGTTGTTCTCCCAGAGCCCAGTCGAGACGATCTTCTGCGACCATTTTTTTTCGATCTTCTACCAACTTTTCCAATTTTCGGAAGAATTTCACGTCATCGGGCAATTGATTGATTTTTTCAGCCAGATGCAGCAGTGTATCTCGATCAACCCCTGTAGCCGGAGATTTTTCAAAATCCGGTTTTTCAGCATACCGGTAGTCCTTCCACAAATCTTTTAAAAAATGCCTGATATGAACAACATCTGTCTTTTGCGACTCGGTAAGTTCTGTCTCCAGGTCTTCCGCATATTCCTTTTGAAACCTGGCAATATCTTTTTTACTTATAACTTTTTCCTTCTGAAGTTTTTGTGCATATACATCATGCGGATTGGGATGCGAAGCAATCGCCTTATAAAGTGTGGGTTGCGTAAACCGGGGTTCATCGCCCTCATTGTGTCCATGTTTGCGATACGACAGGATATCCACAAAAACATCAGCCTGAAAAGTTTGTCGATATTCCACTGCCAGCTCAAGGGCATAGACAATAGCCTCTGCATCATCACCATTTACATGAAAAACCGGGCTTCTGGTAACTTTACCCACATCGGTACTATAGGTGCTTGAACGGGCATCCAGGTAATTGGTGGTAAATCCCACCTGGTTGTTGATAACAATATGAATGGAGCCACCGGTGGTATAACCATTGAGTCGTGCCATTTGAACTACTTCATACACCACTCCCTGACCGGCAATTGCTGCATCACCATGAATAACTACCGGAATGACCTTTTTATAGTCCTTCTCGTAAGCATGCTCGGCACGGGATCGCGTCAACCCTTCAACCACAGGCGTAACAGCCTCCAAATGAGATGGATTAGGAAGCAAATTGACTTTCACCTCCTTGCCGGAAATTGTTTCCACATGATTATCGTACCCCAGATGGTATTTCACATCTCCCAGAGAGATGCTATCATCGTATTGGTCTCCGTTGAACTCATTAAAAATATCCCGAACCGGCTTTTTCAGAATATTGCTCAAAACATTTAACCGGCCACGATGCGCCATTCCAATCATCACTTCCTGAATTCCAAGGTCAGCTCCTTTTTCCAGCAACGCATCCAGCCCGGGAATCAGGACTTCACAACCTTCGAGCGAAAAACGTTTTTGACCTACAAATTTGCGATGAATGAAATTTTCAAATCCAACAGCCTCTTTCAGACGGTGATATATCCGTAGTTTCTTTTCATTTGTGAATGAGGGGGTATTGCGTACCTCTTCCATCCTCTTTTTTAACCATGACACCATTTCGGGATGACGAATATAGAGGTACTCAACCCCCACTGATCCACAATATGTTTGTTTCAGATGAGCTATTATTTCTCTTAAAGGAACCGGCCCCAGCCCAATATCATTTCCGGCCTGAAACACAGTATCCAGATCTTCTTCTGAAAGGTGAAAATTCTCAATATCCAGAGTCGGAAAGTATTTCCGGCGCGTCCGCACAGGGTTGGTAGCAGTAAAGAGATGACCGCGTTGCCGGTATCCATGAATAAGATTAATGACATCAAACTCCTTATTCATAAGTTCTGGTGCACCATCCTGGTATTTCGCCCGGGCAAAATCGAACCCTCTGAAGAAATCGCGCATTCCAGGTGCTACTGAATCAGGATCGTTTTGGTAGTCTTTGTAAAGTTGTTCTATCGCTTCAATGTCGCTGTTTCCGACAAACGAAAATGAGTCCATAATTCCTGTTTAATAGGGCATCCTCCGGTCTGTCCCGGATTATTTAATTAGTGAATTATCAAATTTTTCAAATAGTTAGGATTATCTTTGATGTTTCAACACCCAAAATAAAGGTATATTCTGTAACCGCTGACAAAATTGCCATAAAAACGACAAAAAAATCAATCTCTATGCGTTTTTTTCTGGAACAACTGGCCGATTACCATCTTCAAAAGTATTTAACAGATATATCTGAGTTTTGTTTTGTTTTTCCCAGTCGCCGGGCAGGTGTTTTTTTTCGTCAATACCTGAACGACAAGACCCCTAAGCCCATATTCTCCCCCGCCATACTCACCATCAACGATCTTTTCGGGAAACTGGAGCAGCGACCTGTAAGCGACAACATCAGTCTGATATTCAAACTATATGACTCTTACAGAGAGATCATGGACAAAGATATTTCTCTGGACGACTTTATTCCCTGGGGAGAGATGTGTCTGGCTGATTTTGATGACATTGATAAATACCTGGCAAATCCTGAGCAGATCTTTCGCAATCTGGCGGATCAGAAAGCCTTGGACGATAATTTCAGCCACCTGGATGATGATCAAATAGAAGCCATTCGCACATTCTGGAGCTCTTTTGATCCGGAAAAACTCTCACGTCTTCAAAAATCCTTTTTAGAGGTGTGGGAAAAAATGCCAGAGCTCTACCGCCACTTCAATGAGCGACTTGATCATGACAATGAAGCTTATGAAGGAAAGATGTTTCGCCTGGTTGCCGAAAAAATACAACAAAAAAGCCTTGAGGAAATCCCATACCGGCACATTGTATTTGCAGGTCTCAATGCCCTCAACAATTGTGAAAAAAAACTACTCAACTTCCTGAAGATAAAAGGAGTTGCCACTTTTTTCTGGGACTATCCCCAATGGGTGATGGAGGCTCCGGTACAATCGTCGGAACATGGCCTGATCAGAGGAGAACATGAAGCTGCCCGGTTTATCAAAAGCAATATTCTGGATTTTCCCATGCCACCAGATTGGGAGAACCCACAAAGCAAAGGGCCGGAAAATATCACTATCGCTACAGCAGCCAATGACCTTGGCCAAACACAGATCGGTGCCGAATTTCTGAAAAATGTAGCCTCCGGAAGTCCCCACGTATCAAAAGAAAACAACGCACCCCATGCCAAAACAGCATTGGTCCTGGCCGATGAAACACTGATGCTTCCGGCGATCCATGCCATCCCGGAAGATTGGGATAAAATCAATGTAACGCTGGGATATCCGCTCAAAAACACTCCGGCTTATGGATTGGTGGAATCTCTGATGACGCTGCAACAATCCATGCGTACCACACAACAAGGCAAAACATGGTTTTATCATCGCCATTTACTCGGTTTATTGAGACATCAATACATCACAGTTATACTGGGCGATGAAGGACGTCAACTGGTGAACAGACTGATATCCGGCAACCAGGTATTTATAGAGAAAAGCAATATTCCCAATAATGAACTCATTGACCGACTTTTGAAAAAAACGGAAACTTCGGATGAGCTGACTCAATACCTGAAAGAAGTGTTGCAAACGGTTTATCAGCATTTGAAGAAAAACCCGGAAACCGGTCTGGAGCGGGAATTTGTGTACCACCTCTACCTCACCATTAAACGACTGGGAGAAATTCTGGGGGCACAAACCGAAAAAATCAGCACGGATACCTGGCACCGGTTATTCCGAAAACTGGCCGACTTTCAGACCGTTCCATTCAGAGGGGAACCACTGAGTGGCTTACAGGTTATGGGGATTTTGGAAACCAGGGTACTTGACTTTGACAATCTGGTGGTTTTGAGCATGAATGAAGGCATTTTCCCCCATGCTGCTCCGCCCAATAGTTTTATTCCTTACAATTTGCGCAAAGGCTTTGGACTCCCCACCATTGACAACCAGGACTCCATCTTTGCTTATTACTTCTACCGGCTGATTCACCGGGCCAAAAATGTGACGCTTGTCTGGTCATCATCCGATGCCGGAGGTCAGGCTGGTGAGATGAGCCGTTTTCTTCATCAGCTATATTACGAATACCCGGGAGTAGTTCAAAAAGACACCTATGTCCAGACCGCCGGAACCAGGATGGCCCCGGAAATTTTCTCCGAAAAAAACCCTGAGGTCATGCAGCAGTTAAATGTCTATCTGGAAAACGGAAGCCGATCCCTTTCGCCCAGCGCATTGAGCACCTACATCGAATGCCCGCTACGGTTTTATTATAAGTATCTGGCCGGTGCCAAAGAGCCTGAAGATATTTCGGAAGAACTGGATCCCCGCATTTTCGGAAACCTCTTTCACCAAACGGTTGAGGCACTCTACAAACCCTTACTGGGAGCTGTAGTTACTCCGGAAATTATCACAGAGATTGCCAGCCCCGAAAAAATTGCCAAAACACTGGAAGATATTTTTGCCAGGAATGTTCCCTTCATCCGGCAGGACAAGCGTGTATTCGCTGACCTTCAAGGGAAAAACAGTCTGGTTTTTGAAGTGCTGATGCGGTATCTCACCGGTTTTTTCAAAAGTGAAAAACTAAATGCACCGTTCACCATCAAAGGACTGGAAGCAAACATGTATATGCAATTCACCACGCCGGGAGGCAAAAATGTAAGACTGGGCGGAAATATAGACCGTCTGGATAAAAAAGAAGGGATTACCCGGGTAATCGACTACAAAACAGGCCAGGGAGAAAACAAAATTGCCGAACTGGAGCACCTTTTTGATACCTCCAAACACTCCAAAATAAAAGCCACTTTTCAGACTTTACTCTATTCTCTGATGGTGGAAGATAGCGGAATTCCTGCAGAACAAATACAACCCGGTGTAGTATGGATGCGAAAACTATTCACCGATACGGACACCACCCTTTATCTTCAGGAAGGACGTCAGAAAAAAACACCTTTGACCTTAGAACTCGTCAGAGAAGAATACCGAAAAGGTCTAAGTATACTGCTTGATGAACTATTCGATGAAAAAATTCCTTTCAAACAAACACCTCATGACAAAAACTGCGAATATTGTGTGTATAAGGAAATATGTTTAAAGTAGGTAGAAGCAAATTAGCCAATGGCTTATAGTCAGTAGTTAATAGCAGGATTTCATCTGCTAACATACCAAAAAACCATACAGATCTCACATTTTCAAAAAACTTTTGGCTTCAGTTAGATGAAAGTAGCCAACAGGCAAAAGAAACCCGGTTTTAATTCTCCATAACCTGAAATCCTTTTCTGTCCTTAATCTTCCAGTAAATCCGGGCGCAATCGCTGGGTACGTTCAAGTGCCTGCTGTTCACGCCATTCATCAATCAGTTTGTCATTCCCGGACAACAAAACATCGGGTACCTTCCATCCCTTATAATCAGAAGGACGCGTATAAACCGGTGGGGCCAGTAAATTATCCTGAAAGGAATCGGTCAAAGCCGAAGTTTCATCTCCAATGACGCCCGGTAATATGCGAACAATGGCATCTACCACAATCGCCGCAGCAAGCTCTCCTCCACTCAAGACAAAGTCACCCACCGAAATTTCCCCGGTAATAAAATGATCACGAACACGCTGATCCACCCCTTTATAATGTCCACAAAGAATAATAATATTCCCACTCAACGACAAACGATTCGCCACTTTCTGATCGAAACGTCTGCCATCAGGAGTCATATAAAGAATATGGTCGTAAATTCTTTCACTCCTTAATTGATTGATGGCCCGGGCAATGGGATCTATTTGCATAACCATTCCTGCACCCCCTCCAAATGGATAGTCATCTACCCGTTTGTGTTTATCGGTGCTGTAATCACGGATATCGTGCAAAACAATTTCCACGGCTTCTTTTTCAACTGCTCTTTTTATGATGGATTCGCTAAAAGGACCCTGAAACATAGCAGGAAACAAAGTGAGAATATCAATACGCATGTAATAAAATTTTGAGCAAAGGTAACAATAGATCGCTAGAATTTCTGAGAAAAAAAAACAGATATTTGAGCAATAATCGGCAGTACAGTATTCAACAACCCGTTTTTTTCTTTAACGGAACAATATCGAATAAAGCTGTTAAAAAGCTCATTTTGATGTAAAAAAATTTGAGGTTTGTAGTATATTTGATAGTTTCGTAAAAAGTATTTTAGTGATAAGAGCCAAAAAAGCTTTGTCGCATCTTTAAAAAGAAAAAAGATGGAAGCCAACGATCTTAACAAATCATCTCAGGAACAGATGAATTTGGATTCAGGAAACACTCCTGAAAATATGGAGAATCAGGACAACAAACCCAGCCAGGCAATTGACCCCAGCCAAAACCAGCCCGAAAAGGTTGAAGAACATGAAAGCCACCCGGATGATTTGTCCGACACAAAAGAGGAAAAGGAGCCACCACAGGAGGATTCAAATAATTTGATTGATCCAACCGCCAATGTAAATACAGAGGCTCCGGCAGAGGAACTCAAAGAAAAACCGACAGAAAATTCATCTGAATCGGCCGGGGAGCACCAATCCTCTCCCGGAAATTCCCCTACTGAACAAAAGGCAAAAGAAGAACATCCCGAAGAAGTAGATTTATCTGTATTCTCGAGGAAACAGCTTTTGGAACACTATCATAAATTACTACAGGAATATTCTGCCAATGCCATTAAAGGTCATGTAGAGGCCATCCGAAAAGAATTTGAGCGTAAAAGTGCCTCGGAGCTGGCCAAACTGAAACAAGAGTTTGTAGCTTCAGGTGAGCCGGCAGAAGCCTTTTCCCCGCCTCATGATGATCTCTCGGATGCCATGCAGGATGCCATTCAACAATATCGAAAGAAAAGAGATGGCGAAAGAGAAGAGCGGGAAGAAAAGAAAAAGAAAAATCTTGCCGCGAAATATGAGGTAATTGAAGGCATCAAAGATTTGATAAACCGCCAGGAGTCACTCAATCATACTTTCGAGGAATTCAGAGCCCTTCAGCAGAAATGGCGCGAAACAGGCCCTGTACCCCAGGGAGAAGTCCACGACATGTGGGAAAACTATCATCTGCATGTGGAGAATTTTTACAACTATATAAAAATTAACAAAGAGCTTCGCGACCTGGATCTGAAAAAGAATTACGAAATCAAACTGGCGCTTTGCGAAAAAGCGGAAAAACTCCTCCTGGATTCATCCATTGTAAAAGCTTTTAAGACGCTCCAAAAATACCACGACCAATGGCGTGAAACGGGCCCCGTGCCTCGCGAAAAAAAAGAAGAATTGTGGGAGCGTTTTCATGAAGCCACCATTAAGATCAATCAAAAACATCAGGAGCACTTTGAACAGCTGAAAGAGCAGTTAGAGAAAAACCTGGAGGCTAAGCAGGAGTTGTGCGAAAAAGTAGAAACCATTCTTCAGCAGGATATGAAAAGTCCGAAGGAATGGGAAAAAAACAGCAAAGCCATCATTGAGATCCAAAAAATCTGGAAAACCATTGGATTCGCACCCAAAAAAGACAATCAGGAAATTTATCTGCGCTTCAGAAAAGGGTGTGATCAATTTTTTGATGCGAAGCGCGATTTTTTCAAACAATACAAGGAAGAACAGCACAACAACCTGCAACTTAAGAACGAATTAGTAGAGCAGGCCGAAGCACTTAAGGACAGTACAGACTGGAAAAACACCACTGATGAACTGATCCGCATCCAAAAAAAGTGGAAAGAGACAGGACCGGTACCGCGCAAGCATTCGGATATCATCTGGAAAAAATTCCGCGGAGCCTGCGATCATTTCTTCAACCGCAAATCTGAATTTTTCAGCAAAAAAGATGAAGCACAGGAGGAAAACCTGAAATTGAAAGAAGAACTAATTGAAGAGCTGAAACAATACGAACCGGGCGAGAACAATGAAAAAAGTTTTTCCACACTTCAGGATTTTCAGCGCCGTTGGTCAGACATTGGCTTTGTCCCCATCAAAGAGAAGGATCGGGTAAATCAGGAGTTTCGCAATCTTATCAATGCCCGTTTTGACCATCTGAACATGGATGAAAACAACAAAGCCCTCCAGAAATTCAGAAACAAACTGGAAAACTGGCAAAACGAAGGACAGTTTGATGACCGCATCAACCAGGAGCGGAACAAAATCATTGGCAAACTCAAGCAACTTGAGAACGACATCATTCTCTGGGAAAACAACATTGGGTTCTTTGCCAAATCCAAAAGCTCTGAAGCCTTGGTTCGCGATTTTAAGAACAAAATTGAAAACGGAAAGCGCAACATTAAAATGCTCAATGACAAACTAGACCTGATAGAAGAGATGGAAGGATAGAAATAAGTTTCTGGTTGAGAGTTTTGGTTTTTGGGTGAGTTGAGTATTATTTGAAGACAAACGGCTATACGTAATAATCCCCAAATAGCAATTTTATTATTTTCGGCATCAGTAACTCAATTTTATTGCATACAAACAAATCAGGGAGAGGTCTCCATAGAGGCCTCTCCCTGATTTTATAAATTATCAACACAGATTCCGGGTACTTTTTGCTAACTTTGTGCCTTAAAATTTCAAAAAAGCACGATCGTTGAATCTTAAAATAATGGAACTGTGCCCGATACACGTTATGTTTTTGTAACCGGAGGTGTAGCATCCTCACTAGGAAAAGGAATAATTTCGGCTTCACTTGCCAAACTGCTTCAGGCCCGTGGATACCGGGTAACCATTCAAAAACTGGATCCATATCTGAATGTAGATCCCGGAACACTCAATCCCTACGAACATGGGGAATGTTATGTAACCGAAGATGGTGCCGAAACGGATCTGGATCTAGGACATTACGAGCGTTTTCTGAATGTCCCTACCTCACAGGCCAACAATGTTACGACCGGGCGCATCTACCAAAACGTCATAAATAAAGAACGAAAGGGCGATTATCTGGGGAAAACAGTTCAGATAATTCCTCATATTACCGATGAAATAAAACGGAACATCAAACTACTGGGAACCAAACATAAGTTTGATGTAGTAATCACCGAAATAGGTGGTACTGTAGGTGACATTGAGTCTCTCCCGTACATTGAAGCTGTCCGTCAGCTAAAATGGGAACTGGGACACCGGGCTACAGTGATTCATCTTACGCTGGTTCCTTTCCTTGCTGCAAGTGGTGAGTTAAAAACCAAACCCACTCAACATTCAGTCAAATCTTTGCTCGAAATCGGGGTGCAACCCGAAGTGTTGGTACTCAGAACCGAGCATGATCTTTCGAGCGATATTCGCAAAAAAGTAGCATTGTTCTGTAATGTTGACAGTCGCGCAGTAATCCAATCCATTGATGTATCTTCCATTTACGAAGTACCGGTAAAAATGCAGGAAGAAGGACTGGATGAAATTGTTCTGGAGAAATTGCAACTTCCGGTGGAAGGAAAACCTGAACTGAAAGAGTGGAAAAACTTCCTGAACAAACTCAAGTCAGCCAAGAAGACCATCCGTATCGGGTTGGTGGGGAAATATGTGGAATTGCCCGATGCATACAAATCCATCATCGAAGCCCTCAACCACGCAGGCACATACAATGACCGGAAAGTAGACATCAGGCTACTTCATTCCGAAAATATTAATTCCGAAAATGTTGACAACACACTGAAAGACCTTCATGGGATATTGGTAGCGCCGGGATTCGGACACAGAGGAATTGAAGGGAAACTGCTTGCAGTGAAATATGCTCGTGAAAAAGACATCCCGTTTTTCGGAATTTGTCTGGGAATGCAATGCGCCGTAATTGAGTTCTCTCAAAACATCCTGAAGCTGGAGAAGGCCAACTCCCGTGAGATGGATCACAATACCCCTAACCCGGTGATTGACCTGATGGAAGATCAAAAAAATGTGACCGAAAAAGGCGGAACCATGCGACTGGGTGCTTACGAATGTGAACTGAAAAGCGGAACCAATGCGGCCCGGGCTTACAATAAAGAGTTGGTACATGAACGCCATCGTCACCGCTATGAATTCAACAACGAATACCTCCAGCAATTCGAGGAGGCCGGCATGATTAGTTCCGGAATTAACCCGGATACTGGATTGGTGGAGATCGTAGAGTTACCTAAAAACAAATGGTTTGTGGGCGTTCAGTTTCATCCGGAGTACAGTAGTACCGTCATCAAACCTCACCCCATGTTCATGGCATTTGTAAAAGCAGCTATCGAGCATGAAGAGGAAGCAAAGAAGGCGTAAGCATTTGAAGAGGTTTATAAATATGGTGGACATACCATCCAATAACCGGTCAATTAACAGTCAATTGAACAAAAAACAATGACAATAAGTCAATAATCTATTGTCATAAGAGAATATTAAAATACAAACAATTTCAAATAATGGATAAAAATTCGATAACAGGACTTCTACTGATTACAGCCATTCTGGCCCTGTTTTGGTGGATGAATAAGCCATCGGAAGAAGAACTTGCCGAACGTAAACGCCAGCTGGATTCCATCAATCGTGTAGAGCAGCTACGAGCTGTCGAAGCCGAAAAAAATGCTTCAGAAGAAACCACCCGCGAGGTGTCGGAAGAAGAGTTGACAAAAAAAGCAGCCAAAGACAGTGCCCGTCAGCAGGCTGCGGGAATTCTGGCTCCTTATATCAATGGTGAGCAGCAATTTACCACCCTTGAAAACGAAAAAATAAAAGTCACCCTTTCAAATCTTGGAGGACGCATTTATTCGGTAGAACTCAAAGAATATGAAACCCACGACGGTCGTCCTTTGGTTTTGTTTGAAGGAAACGATAACCGTTATGGATTCAATTTCACCTATAACACCAATATCTATCATACCAACGACATCTATTTCGATGTAAAAAAACAAGGCCAAAACTCCGTAAGCTTTGAGATTTCTGGTCCTGAAAGAGAAAACCTGTCGTTGACCTACAGCTTATCGGATGATGCCAATATTGTAGAACACAGCATCTCAGCCAAAAATTTGGGGAACAAATTTGATGTACCGCGCAATGCTCTGGATCTGGAGTGGTATCAAAAAATGCCTGCACAGGAAAAAGCCCGTACATCTGAACTACAGTATTCCGGCATCTACTACAAATTTTTTCAGGATGATGTAGATGATATTTCCGGAAACAGCAGTAGCAGCGAAGATTTACGAACACCAGTAAAATGGATTGCGTTTAAAGACCAGTTTTTTAGTTCGGTCTTAATTGCTGATGAAAGTCTGGCCAGTGGATTTGTGGAAACGACGGTTATTGAAGACGAAACCAATCCAATCATCCGAATCAACCAGGCCGAAGCTGCAGTTCCCTTTGATTTTTCTCAAAACGACGAAGCGCAGATGCGTTTCTTCTTTGGGCCCAACCATTTTTACACCCTTCAAGCCTACGGCGATTTAGATCTTCATCAGATTCTTCCGCTTGGTTGGGGAATTTTTGGCTGGATCAACCGCTATGCAGTAATTCCCGTTTTTAACTTCCTGGAAGGATTTATCGGGAGCTATGGTATCATCATTCTTATTCTGACCATACTCATCAAACTGGTACTTTTCCCCCTCACCTACAAGTCGTATATGTCGACTGCCAAGATGAGGGTATTGAAACCACAAATTGATGAAATCAATGAGCGCATTCCTAAAGAGAAAGCTATGGAGCGTCAACAGGCCACCATGGCACTTTACCGCAAAGCAGGAGTAAATCCCATGGGGGGATGTTTACCCATGCTTTTGCAGATGCCTATCCTGATTGCAATGTTCCGGTTCTTTCCCAGTTCCATCGAATTGCGTCAGGAAAGTTTCCTTTGGGCCACCGATTTATCGACTTACGACAGTATTTGGAATCTGCCATTCGAGATTCCGTTTTATGGTGACCATGTAAGTTTATTTACACTACTGATGGCCGTTACCAACATTTTCTACACACGCATCAATCAGGAAATGACACAATCATCGGCCCAGATGCCAGGCATGAAAGGAATGATGTATATGATGCCCGTCATGTTCCTCTTCTTTTTCAATCAATACGCTTCAGGTCTGAGTTATTATTATTTCGTATCCACCTTGATCACAGTTGGACAAACCCTTCTGATTCGTCAGTTTGTGGATGAAAAAGCCATTCTGGCAAAATTGAAAGCGAACCAGAAGAAACCGGCAAAGAAATCGAAGTTCCAGGCACGATTGGAAGCCATGCAGAAACAACAGGCCCAAATGCAAAAAACAAAAGGCAAAAAACCGGGCAGGAAATAGGCATTAAAGAGATAACGCCTTGAAAGCTTATCACCAGATAAAAATCACTAAAGAGGAGTATCAGACCGATACTCCTCTTTTTTTTTCAAAACACACTGGCTATCAAACTCCTATTTCCCTATCTTTAGTCCAGTAAAACACTCTTTTAAAAACCCGGAAAAAAATCTAAGACTATGCAAACTGAAGAATGTTGTCCAAAATTTAATCCGGAACCCTGGCAGGAAAAAAGTTTTCAGTGGAACGACAAACTTTTTGTCAAAGACAAAGTCTTCACTTTCTTCTATATGCCTGTCAATTTCGGACAAACCATGAAACGGCTGTTCAGGAAGCTGCAAGAATCCAATGCCACCTGTCAGGACAATATGGTCTTATCTGATCATACCTCCCGATGGAATATGGATCTGTATATGGCCGTGGATAAACCTTTGAAAAACGCCGAGAATGTAAAACTAAAGGGTCATATTCTCAGCAAAGTTTATGAAGGCCCCTACAAAGACACTGCGGTGTGGTGCAAGGATTTTGAATCATTTGCAGCCACCAAAAGTCTGACGGTAAATAAATGGTTGATGTGGTACACCACTTGCCCAAAATGTGCTAAAAAATATGGAAAAAATTATGTAGCAATAATGGGAATGACCAACTATGTATTGTAATATAAGTTTAAAACACTGCTGTTCTCATTTCAGATATGAATCAAATCCTTTAATATGAAAAAAGCCCTAACGATCATTACCTTAACCCCTATCCTTCTTCTTTTACTTCTTTTGACATTTCTTTCTGTCAAGTATTCTCCTGTCTATGTTTATCGCTTAATCACTCAAAATGTAGCTGATGTATTTGATTATCAGCTTTACTCAAACAGAACCATAAAAGGGGCTGACAGTACATTCCAATTCCCCAAAAATCTGCAACAGGAATATGTGGAAAACTTATTCCAGGAAAGAGTATTACAGTCTGGCTTTAACTCATTTGATGAATGGGCCGAAAAATCACAAACCACCGCTCTGATTTTTATTCGCAAAGACACCATTTTGTATGAAGCGTACTTCAACGGATTCGACCGGGATTCTTATTTCCATTCGCAATCGATGGCAAAATCATTTATATCCTTTTTGATTGGAGCAGCCATTGACGAAGGATTAATCCATGACATAAATGATCCCATGACAAAGTATATCCCTGAGCTTCTGCAAAGAGATCAAAGATTTAAGAAAATCACCATCAAACATTTACTGGAGATGCGTTCGGGACTCAGGTACAATACCAGCTTTCTGCCCGGCACATATATTCATGCCCCCTGGCATGATGAAGCCATAGGATACTACCATCCGAATGTCAGGAAACTATTGTTGAAGAAAGTGGAAATTGCCACCGAGCCGGGAGAAGTCTTTCAGTACTGTAATTATAACACCAGTTATCTGGGGTTAATCCTTGAAAGAACCACCCAAAAGACAGTATCCGAATACCTGGAGGAGAAACTATGGTCAAGAATAATGGAGTATGATGCATTGTTCTCCATCGACAGTGAAAAATCGGGATTTGAATATATGCCTAGCCGACTGATTGCAAGAGCAATTGATTACGCCAGATTCGGGCGTCTTTACCTTAATGAGGGGAACTGGAACGGGAATCAGATCATTTCAAAAAATTGGGTACTCCAATCGACCCGCGAAGATAAAAGCCTACCACGAAGTATTTTTCCTGAATGGTTTGGGGATGGCTGCAAAAGAGTGTATTATGGCTACCAGTGGTGGGGCCATGCCAATTGTGATTCCACTTTTCAGTTTGCGGCATCCGGCAATTTAGGACAAAACATCTATGTGATTCCGGAAAAAGAAATTATTATTGTTCATTGTGGAAACTCACTGGAACATTATGGCGATTTTGATTTATGGCAGATTGCCGAACAAATTGTAAACGAATGAAACGAGCATGGCCAGGGAACCACAATAGAATATGTATAATGTTCTTACATGGGAGTTCCATCAGACCAATAAGTTAGATAAATTATATACTGATGAAACGAGCATGGCAA
>DHQK01000269.1:0-32059 GCA_002411085.1 Marinilabilia sp. UBA5340
CACAGAACAAAAAAAGCTGCCTTAAAAAAGACAGCTTAAAAATATTGGGAATATAAAAAAATCGATTTAAGCACCGGCAAGTAATCTTTTGACCGTATCGGAAATATCCTTCCCTTCGGCTTTACCAGCAAGTTTCTTTGAAGCTACCCCCATGACTTTTCCCATATCTTTTATTGATTCAGCACCTACCTCACTGATGATCGCAGCAACCTCCTTCTCCATCTCTTCCGGAGACATCTGCTCAGGTAAAAATTCAGCAATAATATTGGCTTCAGCAATCTCCTTATCATAAAGGTCAGCACGCCCCTGAGCTGAGTAAATATTGGCAGAATCTTTCCGCTGTTTGACCATCCTTTGAAGCAATTTCAACTCTTCGTCTTCCGAAATATCGCCACCAGATTTTCCGGAAGTTCTAACCTCAATAAGCTCTTTTTTCACACTACGCAGCGCTTCGAGCCTAAGCTGGTCACGGGCTTTCATAGCTCCTTTAATCTCTTCAGAAATTTTATCTATCAAACTCATATCAAAACTTTATATGTATTACTATTTCAGTCTACATTATCATGCAACCAGGGGTTATTGTCGCTCACCCTTGGCCCATTCTTACCATCTTTCAGCGAAAACCTTGATACTTTTTTCTCAGAATCGGATTTTGTTGATTTATTCAATGTTTTCTCGCTCCTTCTGATATTCACACCCCGTCTTTTGTAAGCCGGAATATTTTCCATCTCATCTATCATTGTTTCATCACTCAATTCTTCCGGGGTTAAAGCTGCAGCTGATCCCGTGTCAAGTAATGGACTTACTCCTTCCTGATGAGGGTTGGTTGCCTTCAGGAAGAAATCATCCCCTTCTTCATCTTCCTGTTCATGGGATTCTTCGTCTCCATACAACCACTCAATCTGTTTTTCCTTCTGACGCTCAATGTCTTCAAAATCATACACCCGGGCTTCACTTTCACTTTCAAATTCCATCTCCTGCTCTTCATCCCCATTGGTAACATTACCCTCCTCGTCCATATTAAAGCGGGTTACTTTACTTTTAACCGGTTTTTCCTCCGGTTTCTGGATAATGTGACCCGATGCAAAACCGGTTGCAATAATCGTCACTCCCACTTCGCTATTAAGCTGCTCATCAGTTCCGGATCCCCAGATAATAGAAGCACTGGCACCTACTCGTCCCTGCACATAATCAGTTATTTCAAAAACCTCATCCATGGTGATTTCATCCACTCCGGAAGTGATATTGAGAAGAATATTTCGGGCTCCGCGAATATCGTTATTATTGAGCAATGGAGACTCCAAGGCTGCCTGAATGGCATCAATTGCCCTCTCATCTCCGTCTGCAGTGGCAGAGCCCATAATAGCCACTCCGCTATCCTTCATCACTGTTTCCACGTCAGCAAAGTCCACGTTAATATAACCATGAACTGTAATAATTTCTGCAATTCCCTTGGCCGCGGTAGATAATACATTATCTGCTCTGGAAAAGGCATTGCTCAGTTTGAGATCACCGTACATATCCCGCAGTTTCTCATTGTTGATAATCAGCAATGAATCCACATGTTTCTCCATTTCGGCAATCCCCTCCAGGGCCTGTTCAATCCTGATTCTTCCCTCAAACTTGAAAGGGATGGTGACTATCCCCACTGTCAGAATTCCCATATCCCTTGCCGCTTTGGCAATCACCGGTGCAGCACCGGTACCTGTACCTCCCCCCATTCCGGCAGTAATAAAAGCCATCTTGGTGTTATCGGCCAGCACCTGCTGAATATTTTCCAGACTTTCGATGGCAGCTTCCCGTCCTCTCAAGGGTTTGTTTCCCGCGCCCCGGCCTTCGGTCAACGATTCGCCTAGTTGTATTTTGATAGGAACAGGACTATTGGTGAGGGCTTGTGCATCTGTATTACAAACCACAAAACTCACATCCTTGATTCCCTGCCCATACATGTAGTTAACAGCATTGCTACCACCACCTCCTACACCAATCACTTTAATGATGGAGTTGGGATCACCCGGGATATCGAAATTCATCAAATCTTCGCTCATAATAACCTCCTTCTGTGCTGGAATTACATATCTGTATCTTTCTCCTCAAACATACCGGCAATTCCCTTCCTGAAGTTACTGAAGAGATCGCCTGTGATATACTCCAACTTTTCCCGCTTGGGTTTTTTATTTTTCGATACAGTTTTCTTTTTTTCGTTTTTGGGAGCTGGCTGTTCCTCTTTTTCCACATCATCGAACAATACCTGTTCTCGTGTAATCCGGGTTCCGGGATATTTACCCACCGAAATCAAAAGTCCCGCAGCTGTTGAATAAGCGGGGTTTTTCATTCCCTGTTCTTCTTCACTTGAAAAGGCTCTTGTGGTTGAACCAATTCTAACATCCAGTCCGGTTTTCAGTTTGGTGAGCTCCGGCAAATGTTTCAACATAGCACCACCTCCGGTAAAAACAATTCCGGCTCCTAATTTATCAAAAAAACCGGAGCGTTCAATATGATGAACGATCAGCTCAATAATCTCTTCCATACGGGCCTGAATTATGCAAGCCAGGCTCTTAAAAGCAATCTCCTTAGGCTCCCACCCCGAAATTCCGGGAATGGCCACCACTGCATCTTCCCGAGCCATTGTACCTAAAGCAGAACCAAACTGGGTTTTCATCTTTTCGGCATGCTTTTGCAACACTCCGCATCCTTCTTTAATATCGTTGGTAACCACATTCCCTCCAAACGGAATCACAGCTGAATAGCGCAAAACTCCATCATGAAACAAGGCCAGATCTGTTGTACCAGCTCCTATATCCACCATTACCACTCCGGCCTCTTTTTCCTCTTCGGACAAAACCGCCTCTGCCGAAGCCAGAGGAGAAAAAACAAGCCCATTCAAGCGAAGTCCGGCATCCCCGATACACTTCTCAATTTTCCGTACATCTGACTGGCGGCCTATTACTACATGAAAATTTCCTTCCAACCGTTGGCCGGAATAACCAATAGGCTTTTTCACTCCACGCTCATGATCCACCGCATAGTCCTGTGGTACCACATGAAGAATCTTTTCGTCAGGCTGAAGAACAATACGGTAACTATCCTGCAAAAGCTGCTCCAGATCAAAACTTTTGACCAGTTCATCTTCTTTAATAAACCGGTAACAGCTATTTTCTGTGGTTCGAATATTAAATCCGGAGACACTCACATAAACATCGATAAGTTTGATATTGAGACGCTGCTCTAAATTGGACAAAACCATCCGGACGGCATTAACAATCTCCTCCACATTAAACACCACGCCACGTTTCATTCCATCACAATAAACATGATCCATTCCCAGGACTTCCACCTGCCCATCGGGATGTTTACGTCCGACAGCGGCCACCACTTTGGCAGAACCGATGTCTACTGCTGCGATTAAATTCATATCCTGACTCATATATTTCTGTTTTTAGAGCAAAGAACCTGTCCTTTAAATTTAAGATTAATAACCTGATAATTATTCCACTCACGAGGTGACAGACCCTGTTTGTACAAAGCTCTCAGGTTTCTGAGTTTTTCTTCCACCCGCACGGGAGGTCCCAGCAATATCAAATGATCACCAACCCTGGGTACCAATACAAAATCCCCATTTTTCTTCACATACAACTGCTCAATCTGAGCATTCCAGAATGGATCTCCTCTAAAGAGACGTGCCAAATAGAGCAACTCCTCCATCTTTCCACTGATATTGCCGCTTACCACCAGCACACGGGCGGTAAAAGAATCGAACTGAGGCATTTCCTGCCCCGCTTCATCAATATAGTAACTGCGTGTATCTTCAAATACCCTGAAAAGTGGCAGATGTTGATTCAGATCTACCTTGAGATGCCCTCCGATAGTCTGATAAACCTCGCAATTCTTAATGGCCGGGTGTTTCTCAACAAAATGTTCAATATCATACATGGAAACCGCATCGAACTCCTTTCCGAGTGTATTTGGAAATTTGGCCAATATAGCTTTTCTTATTTCTTCACTGGTAACAAAACGGGTAACAGAACTGTCCTGCACTGCCACAACTACATCATGACACACCACTCCGTCCCGATACGCCCCAATAAAGCCTAACATCACAGGGAAATAAAGAAGCAACAACCCCCAAAGCAGTATTTTCTTTATATTTTTCATTTTTTGTTCATTTCTGCCCATTTTTTGATCTCAGGAACCAACCGGTCAATATCACCGGCTCCCATAGTAATGAGTATTTCCGGATTCATTTGATCTATCGCTGAGATCAATTCTTCCTTCTGCGAAAGCATGGCCGGTTTCCCTGAAATTTTTTCCAGAATTATTTCGCTGGAGACTCCCGGAATTGGTTCTTCACGAGCCGGATAAACAGGCAACAACACAATATTATCCAGTCCCTCTTCCAAACTGGCACTAAACTCCTCTGCAAAATCTCTGGTACGCGAATAAAGATGAGGCTGAAAAATTCCTGTCACCTTCTTTCCAGGGTAGGCAGCACGCACACTCTTAAGCGTCGCTCTGATTTCCTCCGGGTGATGCGCATAATCGTCAATATAAATCAATTTCCCGGGATTTCTGAATACTACGTCAAATCTTCGAGCTATTCCACGGAAAAGAGGTAACGACTGTCGGATTTCTTCAGGAGTAACTCCACAAAGAAGTGATAATGCAATAGCTCCAAGAGCATTCTCTACATTGATGAGCCCCGGAATCCCCATACGGAAATCCGTAAAAACCCCTTTTGGAGTCTCAATATCGAAAATATACGCACCTCCATTCTCCCGGATATTTACAGCATGATAATCTGCCTCCCTGGTAATGGAGTAAGAAATCACTTCCACGTTGCCTGCCAGCCCTTCAGGTACAGGCAAACCGGCTTTCAACACCAACCAACCGTTTTCTTTTATTTTTCTGGCAAAACCATCAAAACCGGCTTTGACCTCCGATGCACTACCGTAAATATCCAGATGGTCTGCGTCCATGGATGTAATAAGGGCTGCATAAGGTGTGAGTTGCCAAAAAGAGCGGTCAAATTCATCAGCCTCAAGCACTACAAATTCCGATGTCTGGTTTCCTATAAAGTTGGTTCCAAAGTTTTTGGAAATTCCCCCGAGAAAAGCATTTACCCCCATGCTACTATGATGAAATAAAAACGCGGTTATGGTTGAAACCGTTGTTTTCCCGTGGGTTCCTGCCACACATACCGCTTTCAAACTTTCAGTCACCATTCCCAAAACCCGGGATCGCTTAAAAACATCAAACCCATACTCTGTAAACCAGACCAACTGATGATGAGTTACAGGCACAGCCGGTGTATACACGACCAGTGTATCCCCTGGTGAACGAAAAATATCAGGAATACATTGTTCGGAGGCATCAAAAATCACTTCAATCCCTTCATCAGTCAAAGCATCCGTCACCGGGCCCGAGGTTCGGTCATAGCCGGCAACCAGGTAACCGGAAGAATGAAAGAAACGCGCAAGAGCACTCATGCCAATTCCTCCGATTCCGATGAAAAATACTTTTTTATACTGCTCGATCTGTGCCATTATTTGAATAAATTCATTTCTTTTTTCCCTTTTGCTCCTTGACAATTTTTTCAACTTCTTCCGCAATCTGATCGGCAGAATTGAAATGAGCAAAGCATTTTATTTTTTCTTCAAGACTTTTTCGCTGGAGATCATTCGCCAGCAGACGAAGAGCTCCGGGGATCAGGTTCTGCTCAGTTTCATTGTCCGGAACAATGAGCGCTGCACCTTCCTTTACCAGAGCCATGGCATTCTTGGTCTGATGATCCTCAGAAACATTGGGAGATGGAACCAGAATAGACGCTTTCCCCAGCAACGCCAGTTCACTGATGGTGCCGGCTCCTGCGCGGGACACGACCACATCGGCCACAGCGTAAGCCATGTCCATATTGGCAATAAAAGGCACTAGTTTTACATTCTCAACTCCTTTAAGTGCCATTTGTTCCTTCAACTTTTCATAATAGAAAGGGCCACATTGCCAAAGAACCTGTATATGAGGTCGCTCTCCTATACGCTCCAACGCCTGAAGCACTCCTGTGTTGATACTTCCAGCCCCAAGTGATCCTCCAACCACCAGAATCGTTTGCTTCTGATCGTTGAGTTTCAGTTTTTGATAAGCAACTGTGCGATCTACATTTTTAAGAAGGTTCTGACGAACAGGATTTCCTGTCAGCACAATTCTTGAAGGTGGGAAAAACCGCTCCATATTGGGGTAGGCAACACAAATCTTTTTTGCCTTTTTGGCCAGAATTTTATTGGTTACCCCCGGATAACTGTTCTGCTCCTGCAATACGGTAGGAATTCCAACAGCCGAGGCAGCCTTCAATACAGGCCCACTGGCATATCCTCCCACCCCAATGGCCACATCGGGACGGAAAGAACGCACAATACTTCTGGCTTTCCACAAACTGGACGCCAATTTAAAAAAGAAGGTCACATTCTTCAAAGTGAGCCGCCTTTGAAAACCAGCTACAGGCAGCCCCACTATTTTATAACCGGCGGCGGGCACTTTATCCATCTCCATTTTGCCCCTGGCTCCCACAAACAAGATCTCTGCTCCCGGATTTCTGCTTTTCAGGGCATCTGCAATGGCAATGGCCGGAAAAATATGTCCTCCGGTACCACCTCCACTAACGATTATTTTCATATTTTCATCCACTTCTGTTCGTTTTTCCTCTATTTGTTATCCGTTTGCTTCCTTTGTTGCCACACGATCTTCGGCAACTTTTTGACGTGCTTTTTCCATTTGATTGTGTCTGCTCACAGTAAGTATGGCCCCAAGGGCAAAACAAGTAAAAAGAATAGAGGTACCTCCCATACTAACCAATGGCAAGGGTTGCCCGGTAACCGGGAATACACCCACAGCAACCCCCATATTCACAAAAGCCTGAATCACCAGCATTATTCCCAGTCCCAACACCATAAATGCCGGGAATGTTCTTTTGCTGGCATTTACAATTACCCCGATACGCCCCAGCAGGAAAAAATAAGCACCCATCACCAGCAATGCTCCAATAAATCCAAACTCCTCAGCAATAATAGCATAGATAAAATCGCTGTAAGGATGGGGCAAAAAATTCCGTTGATCGCTATTCCCAGGTCCTTTTCCCAGAAAACCTCCGGTAGCAATCGCTATTTTTGATTGTGTTACCTGATAATCACTCCCATATTCGTTGACTTCCTGCTCCTCACTCATAAAACGTTCCACCCGGGCAGCCCAGGTTTCGGCTCTGTCCACAAGAACAATGTCGTTCATGGCCAGGATCAGCACCAGAGAGACCAGTGCAATCCCTGTAAACCCTGTGAGAAAAAGATACTTGAATGGCACCCGACCCAAAAACATCATCAACATCACGACTCCCGCAAGCAAAACCGCTGTAGAGAGGTTTTCAGGAAAAATGAGTAAACATACAATTCCGGTATGAATCATAATCGGCCAAAAAGCTCCTTCTGTAGGCCCATCATCGCGCTGATGAATTGCCAAAACCCTTGCCACATATACGATCAATGCCAACTTAGCCATTTCGGAAGGCTGAAACGAAAGTCCTATTCCGGGCACGGTAAACCAACGACTTGCCTCATTCAGATTTTGGCCTGAAACCAATGTAATCCCCAGTAAAAAGATTGAAATATAAAGAACCGGCACACTGAAAATAACAAAATACTTATATGGAATATGATGAACAACGGCAATGACACCGATCCCCATCAACAAAAATCCGAGCTGTTTGAACATAAAATAGGTGGTATTCCCCCCCTGGGTTTTATAGGCCAGACTCCCTGTAGCACTATAAACCGTAAGCAATGAAACCAGGGCCAAAAAAACCACAATAACCCAAACAGACTGGTCTCCTTTAATATATTTCCGGACGAAATTACTCATTAACCTTCATGTTTTTTAACCTCTTCTTTGAACAGCTCTCCCCGGTGCACATAATTATCGAACAAATCAAAACTGGCACATGCCGGGGATAGCAGAACCACATCACCGGGCCGACCTGCCCCAATGGCAAGTTCAACAGCCTGATGCATTGACTTAGCCTCAACAATAGAGGGAAGTTTCTTCTGAAATGCCTCCAGCAATTTAGTATTGTCTTCCCCCAGACAAATCAGCTTTTTCACCTTTTGAACAGCCAACTCTTCCAGAACAGAATAATCATTCCCTTTATCGGTTCCCCCTGCTATCCAGATAACAGGTTTTTCCATACTCTCCAGTGCGTACCAGGTTGAATCAATATTGGTAGCTTTACTATCATTGATAAAAAGCACTCCATTTACCTCCGCCACACTTTCGAGTCTGTGAGCAACAGCAGGGAAATCTGTCAAGCCTTCCTTCACAGCTTCCGGAGATGCCCCCATACTCAAAGCAGCCAGAGACGCGGCCATAGCATTACTCAGGTTATGTTTTCCGGGTAAAGCCACTTCTCTTACATTCATACTGAAATGATACCGCGGAGTGTTGATCACAATCTTATCTCCATCCACACATGAACCCTCTCCATATACATCATCAAAAGCAAAAGGGCATCGGTGTCCCGGATATTTTATCTCTTTCAGCCTCTTCATAATCTCCTTGTCGTGGGCATTAAAAACAAAGACATCTCCCTTTGTATGGTTATTGAGTATCCGGAATTTGGCATTTACATAATTTTCAAACTTATAATCATAACGATCCAGATGATCGGGAGTAATATTAGTTATTATAGAGGTATGGCATTTAAACTGATCCATTCCGTCCAGCTGAAAACTACTTAGTTCTAGAACAAAAATTTCAGGATCATGAACCAAAAGCTCTCGTGCCATACTGTTTCCAACATTTCCGGCCAATATGACATCCAACCCGCTTTTTTTCATCAGGTGGTAAGCCCATAGAGCAGTTGTAGTTTTTCCATTGCTGCCTGTAATCCCCACCATCCTGGCCTTGGAATAACGGCCGGCAAATTCTATTTCCGAAATCACCGGAATATTATTCTCTTTCAGCGCTTTTACAAGCGGAGAATGATCTGGAATTCCGGGGCTTTTGATCACTTCTGAAGCTAAAAGAATACGTTCTTTGGAGTGCCCGCCACTTTCAAATTCAATGTGGGCACTCTCCAACTCGGCTTCAAACTGAGGTTTTATTTTCCCACAATCAGACACAAACACAGAGAGCCCTTTCGCCTTAGCCAAAAGGGCGGCTCCGGTTCCACTTTCACCGGCACCCAGAACAACAATCTCTTTCTCCATGCTTTATCTGATTTTCAATGTTACAATTGTCAAAACCGCCAAAATAATCCCCACAATCCAAAAACGCGTTACAATTTTGGATTCGGAGTACCCTTTCAGCTGATAATGGTGATGCAGCGGCGACATTTTAAATACACGCCGTCCTTCTCCATATCGTTTTCTTGTATACTTGAACCATGAAACCTGAATCATTACTGAAAGATTCTCTACCAGAAATATTCCACAAAGTATAGGAATCAAAAGTTCCATCCTGATGAGAATGGCAAATACCGCAATGATCCCGCCAATGGTCAGACTTCCAGTATCTCCCATAAAAACCTGAGCCGGGAAGGAGTTGTACCACAAAAAACCGACCGTAGCACCAATAAAAGCACTCATAAACACCACTAACTCCTCTGAATGGGGAACATACATAATATTCAGGTAATCGGCATATATGGTATTACTGGAAACATAAGCCAGTATACCCAGCGTGGTTCCAATAATGGCCGATGTCCCGGTGGCCAGTCCATCCAATCCATCTGTAATATTGGCCCCATTGGAAACGGCGGTTGTAATGAATATTACAGCAAAGACGAAAATGATCCATCCCCAGTAAGGTGCTTTTTCTCCAAGAAACCAAAGTACTGATTCATAATTAAAACGGTTTTCCTTAAAAAAGGGCACATTGGTAACAGGAGCCTTAATGTATTCCGTCTGGGGAGCGTCTACAATCTCTTCGGTAGTCACCTGGCGGGTTTCAGCATTGACAGGAGACTCGGTCCGTACCACCACATCATCACTAAAATAAAGTGTGAGGCCAACAATAAGACCAAGTCCCACCTGTCCAATCACTTTAAACTTTCCGGCAAGTCCTTCTTTGTTCTTTTTAAAAACTTTGATATAATCATCCAGAAAACCGATAATTCCCAGCCAAATAGTGGTGGTAATCATCAGTAAAACATATACATTATCAAGCTTTCCAAACAACAATACCGGTATCAGAATTGAAGTAATTATAATGAGACCGCCCATCGTAGGCGTTCCTTTTTTCTGGTATTGTCCTTCAAGTCCCAGATCACGAACCACTTCCCCTATCTGCTGCTTTTGCAACTTGCGAATTATGAGCTTGCCAAAAATGGTTCCAATCAGCAAGGCAAATATGACAGCCATTCCGGAACGGAAAGAAATGTACTGAAACATTCCCGCTCCGGGGAAGTCAACAGATTCGAGGTATTTGTATAAAGAAAAAAGCATAACTATTGTTGTTGGTCAAAAAACGCTCTTAAGATTTCTCTGTCATCAAAATGAGACCTTTGTCCTTTCACTTCCTGATAGGTTTCATGGCCTTTCCCGGCCACCAATACAATGTCTCCCGGATTGGCAATGCTGCAAGCCGTACGAATAGCCTCCCGCCGATCCAAAATGGTAAGCACTTTTATCCTGTCGGCAAACTGAATTCCTTCCATCATCTGATCCACAATCGTTTGAGGCTCCTCATCGCGGGGATTGTCGGAGGTTAGAATAACCTTGGAGCTCTGCTTAACAGCTTCGGCAGCCATTACAGGTCTTTTGGCTGCATCACGATTTCCCCCTGCTCCAACCACAGTAATAAGGGTTTGCTCAGGGAGTCTTATATTGTTGATGGCTTCCAGCACATTTTTCAGAGCATCAGGAGTATGGGCATAATCAACAACGCCGGTAATACCGCTGGCCGACCGAACTGTTTCAAAACGGCCGCCTACAGGTTTCAGCCGGCTCATGGCTACCAGCAGTTCCTCTTTGCCCCAACCAAGTTCGACACCCGAGCCATAAACGGCCAGGAGGTTAGACGCATTAAATCGTCCGATAAAAGGAGTCCAGAACTCCTGTCCATCAATTTGCAGCTGCATTCCTTCAAAAACACTTTCCATGATACGTGCCCGATAATCGGATACTTCACGCAAAGAAAAGGTTTTAATTTCGGCACAGGTATTCTGAACCATCACGAGACCATTCTTATCATCGGCATTGGTAAGTGCAAAGGCAGATCCAGGCAACCCGTCGAAAAACATTTTTTTCACCCGGATATATTCATCAAAGGTCTTGTGATAATCCAGGTGATCGTGGGTAATATTGGTGAAAATTCCGCCCCTGAAATTCAGGGCAGCTACCCTTCCCTGATGTATCGCATGAGAACTAACTTCCATGAAACAATAGTCGCATCCGGCCACTACCATCTCCTGCATCAGGCGGTTGAGCGTGATTACATCCGGAGTAGTGTATGAGGTTTCCAGGCCCCGATCATTAATAAAGTTACCCATGGTAGAGCAAAGACCGGCTTTGTATCCCAGCAACCGTGCTGTTTGATATAGCAGGGTGGCAATGGTTGTTTTTCCATTAGTTCCGGTAACCCCAACCAGCTGAAGACTTTCGGAGGGCCGGTCATAATAATCCGCCGCCATAAGTCCCATTGCTTCATGCGTATCCCTGACTTTCAAAAACACCACATTGGGATGATTTCCCTCGGGGAGTTCTTCACAGACCACCACCAGGGCCCCGGCCGCAATAGATTTTGCAATAAAAGCATGACCATCCACACGGGTTCCTTTTACTGCAAAAAACAGTGAATGTGGCCCAACTGCTCTGGAGTCAAAGGTAAGATCCTCAATTAAAGGATCTGCTTCTCCAATCCGATCAAGCAATTTCACTTGTTTGATTATATCCGAAAGTCGCTTTTGCATATCTTTTATTGATTCTTTTTCAATTAATAGTCTCTGTCTGCTATCATCTTTCTATTCAAGATAAATAACAATGGTCTCTCCTTTTCTTATAGCCTTTCCGGCAGGAATGGATTGCTCTACCACCTTTCCAAATCCACTGATGGCAACTTTCAGCCCCCTGTTTTCCAGTACTGCTACTGCATCTTTGGCTCCCATTCCCATCACTTGCGGAACAATGGCAGAAGGGATATTCTTTGGAATAACCTCAACTGTATGCTCGCGGGCCCGCGTGGACACCCATTCGCTATTCAACTCTTCCTTTAAAGCCGGGAACCCTATTTCATCAAAAATAACGGACAAATCATTCACCGTTCCACCTTTTGACCAGGGATAAACTCCTTCTTCGATCCGGGGAACATAAAATTCATCCTCCAGCTTATTATAGCTCAGGGCATAAACCCTGTCAGCAATTTCTCTAAAAACCCTTCCGGCAACCACATTCCCGTAATAAACATTATTGGAAGGACTGTTAACAGCCACAATGCACGAGTACATCGGGCGATCAGCAGGGAAATACCCTACAAAAGATGCCAGGTACTCCACCCCTCCTTCGCCTTTATATCCTGAAGCACCCTTGGCCAACTGTGCTGTTCCTGTTTTTCCGGCAATTTTGTAAATATCGTTCCGGATGTTTTGAGCAGTACCTCTTTCCACTACCCCCTCGAGCAGACTCTGAACTTTTTCCAGAGTAGCCACCGAGCAAATAGCCGGATTGAGTACCACGGGGTCAAATTCGCGAAGAATTTCCCCATGTTGACTAATTCCATTGACAAACATGGGACGCACCAACTTCCCGTTATTGGCCACAGCATTAAAAAAAGCCAACGTTTGCAATGGTGTCAGTTTCACTTCATACCCAATAGACATCCATGGCAACGTAACACCAGACCATGATTGATCGCCTGGATACTTTATGACCGGTTCTCCTTCTCCTTTTATTTCCACCCCCAGTGGTTCATTCAAACCCATAGAATAAAGGCGATCCACAAACCGCTGGGGTTTATTTCTATAATTTTCAAAAACAATTCTGGAAATACCAATATTTGACGATTTCTCAAATGCCTCGCGAACAGTGATTTTTCCAAAACCGCCCCGGTGACTATCCCGCATAATACGGTCATAAAAAGCATACGCTCCGTTACCTGTATCAACCGTATCGGTGAGCCGGATCACCCCGTCTTCCAGAGCGGCGATAATAGATGCCAGTTTAAAAGTAGAGCCCGGCTCCACCGCTTCGCCAATGGCATAATTAAAATGGTCTTCGATATAAACGCCGGGTTTGCTCCGGTAAAGATTCACCATCGCTTTCACAGCTCCGGTTTCTACCTCCATCAATATCGCTACTCCGTGATCAGCATCATGCATTTTCAGCTGATTTCTAAGCGATTGCTCTGCCACATCCTGAAGCCCGATATCAAGGGTGGTCACAAGATCTTTTCCATCCTGGGGCGGAACATCCTCCTCTGGAATCCAGCTGCCTGCAATTCGCTTCCAGGTACTGATTCCGTTTGTTCCTTTCAGCACATTGTCATAGGCCCTTTCAAGTCCAATCATTCCCCCTTTGGTCTTTTCTCCATAAAGCTTTCCAATAGTTCGTGATGCCAGAGAACCAAATGGATGCCGACGCTCATCATATTGTCTGGGGATAAACCCGCCACTGTTTCTTCCCTGACGAAAAATTGGAAACTCCTTAACGCTTTGAAGCTCCAAATAAGAAATTTTTCGGGGATGCACCAGATAATACCGGGCACCGTCCCGACGGGCTTTTATCAGATCTCTCTTATAGGAATTTGCGCTCTTATCGCCAAAGAAACGTGACAGACAAAGTGCCAGGCTATCAACTTTAGAATTGAATAATTCACTGGAAAGCCCATGCGCATGCAAATCCATATAGATGCGATAACTGGGAACAGAGAGAGAGATTTTCTGGCCCTTTTCATCCAGAATATTACCACGGTTGGCCTCGATTACAATACTGCTGCTTTCCAGCGTACGAGCCTTTTCCTCCCATTTCGATGCCTCAAAAACCTTTAAACTGAATACCTCAAACAAAATCCACAGCATAAGAGCTCCAAACACAAAGTAAATTGCAGCCAGCCGGTATATTATTTTTTGTTTGATCCCCATATTGTCAGTCCTGATAGTGTTCTATATGATATTTTGTTTTTAATCCAGTGGATCTACCTCTAGTTTGCGTGGAGGAGTTTTCAATACTTCCAGTTCAATACCCGCGCGGTTCACCCGTTCCATCACTTCACTTTGCTTACTCATATTCATCAATTCAGAAGAAGTGGTAATCGCCTCGTATTTCAATTCCTTCAATTCGTTCAGTAGTTCTGCCTGCTTATCCAGATGCCTTTCCATCTGATAGCGGTTACCGATATACAAAACGCCCAGAAAAACCAGAAACGCCAGATACCCCCAATGCTGTCCAACACTGCGACCTGCCAGAAAACGACCATACAGAAACTCTTTAAAAGAGATTCCTTTCAATTCCTTAAACTCTTCCTTTCCACTAAGGAATTCTTCCGCTTCCTTCGTTCTCTTCTTCTGTCCGAATTTCCAAAAACTCATTGCTTCAATCTTTTTTCAAAGCTTTATATTTTCTGTCTGTGAAAATATGATAGCCAATTCTCCTTGGCCATCTCAGCTTTATGATCTCCTCATAATTTCTCTGCAATTCTCAGCTTGGCACTTCTTGCCCGAGGATTTTGAGCCACCTCCTCCTCTCCTGCCTGAACAGCTTTTCGCGTAATGGCCTTAAAAGGGACATCCCTGTTTCCATACAAATCAGTTTCCGCCTGGGATTGGGCAAAATGTCCTGAGCGGATAAAGTTTTTCACCATGCGGTCTTCCAAAGAATGATAAGCAATTACCACCAAACGCCCTCCCGGCCGGATGACCTCCTCCATTTGCATCAACACCTCTTCAAGTACCTCCATCTCTTTGTTCACTTCAATTCTCAAAGCCTGAAATACCTGTGCCAGAAATTTATTAACATCCTTTTTGGGTGCCACACTATGTGCCAATTCTCTCAGTTGCCCGGTAGTTTCAAAAGGCGATTCATTGCGAGCTTTGATGATGGACTTTACAAGTTTCCCGCAAGAGGGAACCTCCCCATACAACTTAAACAACGAAAACAACTTTCTCTCGTCATATTGATTAATTACATCAGCAGCTGTAATGGAAATTCCCGGGCCCATCCGCATGTCCAGTGCTCCGTCAAACCGGAATGAGAAACCTCTCTCAGGTGAATCGAAGTGATGTGATGAAACTCCCAGGTCTCCCAACACACCATCCACATGGTCAAAACCGAGAAAGTCGACAAAATGCTTCATATACCGGAAATTGTGCTTCACCAACATCAACCTTTCATCATCCGGGGCATTTTTCCAGGCATCTGCATCCTGATCAAAAGCAATCAATCGCCCTTTCGGGCCCAATCTTTTCAATATTTCCCGACTGTGGCCACCACCGCCAAAAGTGAGGTCCACATAAACTCCGTCTGGATTGATATTTAATCCTTCAACCGAAGTCTCTAACAAAACCGGAATATGATATGCTGTAGTCATCAAGTAATTTTATGCTGCAAAATTAACCTCTATATTTCTTCTCCGGGCATAGATTCACCCAAAATTTTTTCTGCCAGATCGCCCAGATTATCAGCAGGCAGAGCTCCCTCGTCATACAAGGCTTTGTCCCACACCTCAATATGCTGATCTACCCCAAGCAACACCACTTCCCGACTCATTCCGACCTGTTCGGACAAACGCCTGGGCACCAAAAATCGTCCATTTCCATCCAATGAAACTTCAGCAGATCCTCTGAAAAAATGACGAAGAAAACGTGAGTGCTCCCGATTGTAAGGATTAGTCCTTTTCCGGATTCCATCAAGTTTTTCCTCCCAAACCGAATAAGGATAAATCAAAAGACAGGATTCGAAGAGATCTTTGCGCACAACAAGACGCAAATCGTCTTCTCCCATTGCCTTCTTAAAGGCAGAAGGAAGAACGATGCGCCCTTTGGCATCTGTCCTGCATTCAAAATCTCCTATAAATGTGCACATTACAGTTCAGGTAATATTTGGGTAAAACTACAATTTTTTTAAACCACAATCAACCACTTTCAACCACTTTATTCATTTTTTTTTGATATAGTCATGTCAAACAAGCCTGACGTTAAGTGTTCCGCATCCTGATATTTTTTTTGTAATATTGCCATCGATTGAAAAACATCAGCATTTCTATAAAAATTTCATGCAGTGAAAACAAACATCGAAGGATCCGGGGAAAAGGAATCAAAATTCATTGATGTGGAGCAGGTATTTGCAAGTAAAAATCCCGCTTTACTAAAGATTATTCCCGGTTTTATTATTCGTTATCTGAAAAGGATCATTCATCAGGAAGAGATTAACGACTTTTTGTTCAGGAGAGGCAATCTGAATGGTGCCGAATTTGGACAAGCCATATTGGATGATCTCTTTGGGGCAAAATTTGAAGCATTTGGATTGGATGAAATCCCTGCAAACGGGCGCTACCTTTTTGCCAGCAATCACCCGCTGGGAGGATTGGATGGCATCGCATTTCTGGTGGCTGTAAGCAGAAGGTTTCCGAAATTAAAATTTCCGGTAAACGATATTTTATTGAATTTAAAACCGCTCAACAATATTTTTGTACCCATTAACAAGCACGGGGGACACTCCAGGGAGGCAGCACGCCTGATAGAAGAAGCCTACATGTCGGAGGCACAAATGCTGATGTTCCCCGCAGGACTGGTAAGTCGCAAACGAAAAGGAATTATCAGAGATCTGGAATGGAAAAAGAGTTTTGTTCGCAAAGCCATTCAACATCAGAGAGATGTCGTGCCTGTTCACATATCAGGAAAAAATACGAACTTTTTTTACCGGCTTGCCAATATCAGAAAAATGCTTGGAATCAAGGCCAATATAGAAATGCTTTATTTACCCGATGAGATGTTTAAACAAAAAGGAGAAAACCTGACCATCCGCTTTGGCCGTCCCATACCCTGGCAAGAAATGAAAGAAATGGCTACTCCGGAAATTTGGGCTGGGAAAATAAAGGAAAAAAGCTACGAGCTGGCAAAAAACCATTAATTTTGTAAATAGCATTGGCACAAACGCCAATAAAAAAATCACATTTCTGGTTTAGACGGCACATTATAGCCATAATCAATGCTCGTCAACAGATCAGTAATCAGGATAATCACAGAACAAGGATATATGTCCCGAAAATGAACCAATAATAAGCTAATGAATTCCGAAAAACCAATTATTCCCCCCGTACCCCGGGAAGAACTGGAAGCTGAACTCACCAAAGATCGATTTGTACGGTTTACCAATAAAGGTGAGAATAAAATTTATGACTTTACAGCCAATGAAGCTCCGGCACTAATGCGCGAGGTAGGACGCCTGCGTGAAGAATCTTTCAGAGCTGCAGGCGGAGGTACCGGGAAAGATTGTGATGTTGACGATTATGACATCGGAGAAGATCCCTACCACCAACTCATTGTTTGGGATCCCAAAGCCAGAGAAATCCTGGGGGGCTACCGATATATTATGTGCCAAAATTTAAAACCGGATGCAGAAGGGAAAGTGCATCTGGCTACTGCCCGGTTGTTCCACTTCACAGAACAGTTCATTCGTGAACATCTTCCTAAAACCATAGAGCTGGGGCGATCTTTTGTGCAACCTCAGTACCAGTCCAGTAAAATGGGAGCCAAGAGCCTTTATGCTCTGGACAATTTATGGGATGGTCTTGGATCCCTGATCATCAACTACCCCCACATGAAATATTTCTTCGGCAAGGTAACGATGTACACACATAGCAACCTTAAAGTACGAAGCCTTATCCGGGCATTCCTGGACAAGTATTTCAACGATCCGGACAATCTGGTTTATCCCTATAACCCTGTAAAGTCGGCATTGACAGACAGCGAAATAAGAGAAATATTCTCCGGGGAGTCTTTTTCTGATGATTACAAAACGCTAAGCAAGAGCGTACGTGAGCTGGGAGAAAATATTCCTCCACTAATCAACGCTTACATGAATTTATCCCCATCTATGCGTACATTTGGAACTGCAGTCAATGAACGATTTGGTGGTGTTGAAGAAACGGGTATCATTATTACCATTAAAGAACTCTATCAGGCCAAAGTGAGTCGTCATGTTCACAGCTACAAACCCGATGAGGATAACAAACAATAAAATGAACGTAAGCCGCAATTCCAGATGATTTCTGAGATATCTGCTATTTAGAAATAGCATAGCAGCATATAAAACCAGCAAAAACAGTAATATAGCAAGCTGACAGAAGGCATCGTTCATAAAAAATTCTTTTTGCGAATGACAGATCCTTCCGAAATATTAACCTTCGACGTTGTTGTCATAGGAAGCGGCCCGGGCGGGTTCGCAGCAGCTAACAGAGCTACCGATTTTGGCAAAAAAGTTTGTCTGATTGAGAAAAGCCATATTGGGGGAGCCGGGATTATCAATGGAGTCCTCACCTCTAAAACCATGTATGAGCTTTCAATGGACTACTCCGTGGCAGCCCGCATAGACCGGGGGTATCGTGCCAGCGCACTAACAGTAGATTATACAAAAGTGCGAAACACGGTTCTGGAGGCAGCAAGAGAGAAGCAATACCAAATGCGTAGCCAGATCGAAACGTTTGCCAATGTTTCTCAAAAAAGCACAATAAGCCTGATTACCGGATACGCCCGGTTTAAAGACCAACAAACCATTGAGGTCAACGACAACGGCAAACTCCTGACCATCAAAGGATCTCATTTTATCATTGCAACGGGGGCTCAACCCAGAAAGCTCCCGGGGATTAAGATTGATGGTAGAAGAATAATCACCTCAGACAACATATTATCTCTCTCCAAATTTCCGGAGAGAATGCTGATCATTGGTTCAGGAATTATCGGGTGTGAATTTGCCACCATTTTCTCGAATTTTAATCAAACTCAGGTGCATCTGCTGGATCGTTCCAACCGGGTTCTTCCTTATGAAGATGATGATGTCAGTCAGTTTGTATCCGACAATCTGGAAAAAAATGGTGTGACAGTACACCACACCGCTCAACTGCGATGCATTAGAGAACATCCGGGCCACCTGGAAGTAGTTTTGGACTACGATGCCGGCAACAGCAAAGTCATTGAGGTTGATGTTGCTCTTGTGGCCATAGGGCGGGTTCCCAACACACAAAATCTTGGGCTTGAAAACATCGGAGTTACTCCTGATGAAAGGGGAGTTATTCCGACTGATGACATGGGATGCGTAAAAAATACCAAAGGTCTTGACAACATCTATGCCGTTGGAGATATTACTTTTCAGGCCCAGCTTTACAGCGTTGCCGAATTTCAGGGAAGACTGGCTGTGGAAGCCATCATGAAAAATATTTGCTATCAGCCCGATTATTCCAACATGTCGACCCTGATGTTTTTCAAACCCGAGGTAGCAGCAGTAGGGGCCAACGAAAAACAACTGCAGGAACAAAACATTGGATATAAAATGGTTTTCTATTCCAATTCGCTGATCAACCGTGCTATTGCAATGAGAAACACACATGGATTTGTAAAAATTCTGGTCAGCAATGATGAGGAGCAACGCATTCTGGGTATGCGTGCAGCCGGGCCGCAAGCATCCAGTTATATTGTAGCCGTAGCACATCTTATCAACCAGGGTAACAGCGTAAGTGAGGTATTACGCGTTTTTTATCCGCACCCCAGCATCACCGAAGGCATACAGGAAAGCATGCGAGCCCTGGCTTCCAAATCTATTTACAAGCCCGTTGCATTTCCAAAGCATATAAAAGTCCGGGAATGGAGACCCGGAGATTCTAAAACACAAACCCCGAAGGATGAAAAAATCAGGAAGGATCAATAAAAACAAGACATTTAAAATCGTTATATTTTCTATTGTAGGAATAACGGCGCTATACACTTTAATGCCCGACTATCTGCAAAAAGGCCTGATCTATCTTACCCCCAACATTGACGACTACAAAATATTTAACAACAGAGAGGTAAAAACCGGCACCCCCCAACCGTGGCCATTATCGACAGATTACAATCACTACAAGGTCATTTCCGAAGAAATATCTGACTCTCTGACATCTCTGAAAACAACCGGCTTTTTGGTCATCCAGAACGATTCGCTTCTCTTCGAAAAATATTTTGAAGATACGGATCAAACGACTATCTCCAACTCTTTTTCAATGGCCAAAAGCATTGTAGCTATACTGATAGGTTGTGCCATTGATGACGGATACATTCGCGATATAAACGATAAAGTAAAAAAATACCTTCCATGGCTCAAAGGTTCTTACAGCGATGAACTCACCATCCGGCATCTGCTTACAATGAGTTCGGCTTCAAGTTGGGATGAGCATTACAGCTCCCCCTTTTCCATTACGACAAAGGCCTATTACGGGAGAGACCTTCCTGCAACAATGAAAACTGTCCGGATTGTCAGACATCCCGGAATTGTATTTAATTACCGAAGTGGAGACACCCAGTTTCTGGAACAAATACTGACGAAAACCACAGGCATGACGCTTTCGGATTATGCAACAGAGAAGCTATGGAAGCCATTGGGAGCAGAGACACCGGCACTTTGGTCACTTGACAAACGCAATGGAACAGAAAAAGCCTATTGCTGCTTCAACAGCAATCCGCGAGATTTCGCAAGACTAGGCAGTTTGATTCTAAATAAAGGTTCATTTGGGGGAAACAGAATACTTTCAGAAAGTTTTGTCAGAGAAATGGTAACACCTTCAAAATATCTGACCAACGATGAAGCTCAAATGGTAGATTATTACGGTCTTCACTGGTGGGTGATGAATTTTGAGGGAGAGCAAATTCCGTATGCAAGAGGAATCTTGGGACAGTATATTTTTGTTATTCCGTCAAAGAATGCGATTATTGTGCGTCTCGGTCGTCAACGCAGCAGTGACTACTGCAATTACCACCCTTTAGATGCTTTCACCTGGATACGGGCTGGCCTGGAAATCATCCATCAGAGAGGAAACTAAAAGACGATATAAAAATGACTCCCTACCCATGCAATTACTATTTGATGCATACATAAGGAGTCATTCATTATATCCGAAAATTAATAAGCACGAGTATTAATCCCTTCAATAAAATTAATGAAAGAGGTATTTACCACTTTATTTCCTCCCGGGGTGGGATAATTTCCTGTAAAATACCAGTCTCCCTGATCATTGGGACAAGCCTTATGAAGATTATCGACAGTCTGATACACCACATCCACCTCGGCATCGATATCTTCAGGCTTCAACATCTCGGCAATTTTGGCGGAAATCTGTTCATCGGTAAATGGTCTGTAAATTTCCTTCACATAGTTAACAATCTCCTCTTTAGGCAAAAATTGTTGTTCTTTGCATTGCCTGTAAACCTTTTCGATTAAATCTTCTTTGCCCGAATCCCTGAGTAACTCAATGGCAGCACTAAAAGCACAAAAATCTTTAAGCCTTGCCATGTCTATACCGTAACAATCGGGGAACCGAATTTGCGGAGCTGAAGAAACTACGATAATCTTGCGGGGATGCAAACGATCCAATATCTTTAGAATACTCCTCTTCAATGTAGTTCCACGTACAATTGAATCGTCAATGATCACCAGGGTATCCACTTTGTTTTTAACGATTCCGTAAGTTACATCGTAAACATGAGCCACCAAATCATCACGACTGCTATCGTCTGTAATAAAAGTCCTCATCTTCACATCCTTAATCGCCACCTTCTCGATGCGTGGCTCCAGACTAAGAATTTTGGAGACCTTCTCTTCGTCCAACTCCTGTCCGAGGGCCATTATTTTTCGGGTTTTCTCCACGTCCAGGTGTTCTCTGACACCTTCCATCATCCCGTAAAATGCAGTCTCTGCGGTATTGGGAATATAAGAGAAAACGGTATTCTCCAAATCAAAATTTATTTTATCCAAAATGATGGGAGAAAGTAACCGTCCGAGCTCTTTTCTCTCCTGATAAATATCTCTATCACTGCCCCTTGAGAAATATATCCGTTCAAAAGAACAAGATTTTCGTTCCTGGGGCACCGTTACCATTTCCTCTTTTACCGTCCCATCTTTTTTAATAATCAGCGCATGTCCGGGTTTGAGCTCATTGACTTCCACTGATCTCACATTCAATGCTGTCTGGATCACCGGTCTTTCAGAGGCAACTACCACAAACTCATCGTTGGCATAGTAGGATGCAGGCCTTATTCCCCAGGGATCCCGGGTCACAAAGGCATCTCCGTGACCAAAAAGTCCGGCAATAACATAGCCCCCATCCCATCGACGACTGGAACGTTCCAGCACCTTCCTGACATCAAGATCTCTTTCAATAAGGGCTGAAATTTCCTTATTGGCATACCCTTCATTCTTAAATTGTCTGAAAAGCAACTGGTTTTCCTCGTCAAGGAAATGCCCCACATTTTCAAGCATCGATTCTGTGTCTGTATAGTCCTTCGGATGCTGCCCCAGATCGATAAGTGTTTTGAAAATCTCATCCACATTGGTGAGATTGAAGTTGCCTGCAAGCACCAGGTTGCGACTTCGCCAGTTGTTCTCACGCATCACCGGATGCACATAATCGATACTGTTGTTTCCAAAAGTTCCGTAGCGCAGATGCCCCAGGTATAGTTCGCCGGCAAATGGCAGATTTTCTTTCGCCCACACCGGATCGTTTAACAGCTCGGGGTGATGCTCATGAACGGCATCGAAACGACTGTGAATATCAGAAAAAACTTCCTGAATGGGATTTCCTTTATTGGATCGTTGTCGGGAAAGATATTTTTTCCCTGCAGGTTGATTCAGTTTCAAACTTACAACTCCAGCACCATCCTGCCCCCTGTTGTGCTGTTTTTCCATCAGGAGGTACAATTTATTTAACCCAAACCGCCACGTTCCATACTTCTCCTGGTAATAACTCAGGGGCTTCAATAATCGAATGAGAACAATTCCACATTCATGCTTAATCTGATCACTCATAGTCTAAAACACTAAAAAAGGAAACCAATTAGATGTCCAAATACAAAAAGAAAAGCCCGCTTGAACACAAGCGGGCCGGTATTATTTAAAAGATCTTAAAGGTATATCGCTTACTTTCACCACATAACAAGCCGGAAAATTCTTCTTCAGTCTGCTGAGAAGCGGCAGTGCTTCATGTTTGTGTCTGAAGCTCCCCACTCTTACACGCCAGAAAGGGGCGCTGTATTCAACAAAAATATTTTCTTGCGGATGCTCGGACAAAACCTTTCCTTTCACTTCCAAAGCTTCCTGTCTGGCTTTATTCCCCACTCCACTGTATAGTTGTACCCTAAAGCCTTCGACACCTCCTGCCCTTTTGTTCATACTGATATGTGTATTTACCAGGGCTCTCATCCGGGCCGACTGCTCAATGGTAATGATACCTTTGTCGCTGGATACCTGTTCAAGTCTGGAGAAAACATCAGAACCGGATTCAGAATATTCCCCGGGTATCTGGGCGTTGCCTGCAAAAGCTATCAGAAGAAAGAATATTCCTGTGATTAATCTCATCTTATACAAAACTTCTTTTGCCTGCAAAGTTACAATTTTTATTCCTTCACAGGCACAACCAAAACAGGAATATCCGAAACATTAAGCAACTCATTGGCAAAAGGCCTGAAAACACTATCGAAAGGACTGAGTGCTTCTCTCAGATGAATGGAAATAACTGTAGCCGACTGTTCGTGAGCCAGTTTGAGTATATTCTTTGCTTCACCACCCCACTTAAAGGGAATTACAGAAACCTCCAGATCGGTATTACTCTTAATATACCGTTCGGCTTGTCTGGCATAAATATCACTTCGTCCCGGAAGAATCCATTTTGATTTACGCTGAAGAGATACAATCCCTATCTCTGCTTTCAGCAGTTTGGCAAAACCTGTAACAATGGGAACGATCTTTCGAGTCAGCTTATTATGATCAAGTGGCAACATGACCTTGTGCGGAAATCCCCACTTCATCTCTTTTCTGACGGTAAGCACCGGACATGGCGCATGCGAAACGAGCCGGTAGGCATTACTCCCCAACCAACGATCTTCAACTCCGGACACTCCATGAGTTCCGATAACAATCAGACTCACGTCATCATACCTGGCCTGATTATTGATTTCGCGAACCACATTTCCTTCCCTCACCTTGTAGTCAAACTCCCCATTGTAAACACGATAATCTGCACTATATTTTTTGATAAGATGCTCCAGCCATGCTTTAGCCTGTCCCATCAACCTTTCTTCAGGATTATCTCCCAGAAACTCGGGGGCATATTTTTGTCCGGTCTGAACATGAATAATTCTTAGTGCAGCATGCAATTGATTGGCCAACTCCACCCCAATTTTCAGGGCAAAAACAGAGTTATCGGAAAAATCGATGGGTACAAGGATACGTTTCATCAGCTATCTATTTATTTAGTATTTGACTCCCGAAAAACAGGGACTCGCTTCATTCGAGCTAAAACTTTATAATTATCAGATAAAAAACCAATGGAACTCAAGATCTTTCCACCCCCATTGCTTTTCCAAAAATAAGGAAACCGGGCCTACCGGTTTTGAACATCATAGTTCCATGCACACTTATATTGAATAAGTACTACGAATATACGCAATGTCGCACAAAGTGGTTGCAGAAAACCCGGTTTTCTTACTCTGTCTCCAGAGATTTGGCCAACTCATCGGTCATTTCCAAATTATGAAAAACATTTTGTACATCCTCATTATCCTCAAACTCATCGATCATCCTCAGAAACTTTTTTGCTGTTTCGAGATCTAACTCCTTGTAATTATTGGGTATTCTTTGCAAGCTGGCATTTTCCACTATAATGTCCATCTCTTCCAGTTTTTTCTGAACGGCACCAAAATCTTCCATTTCTGTAGTCACAACAATCAGCTCCTCATCCTTTTCAATCTCCTGAGCACCAACATCGATAAGTTCTAATTCCAGTTCATCCAGATCCATTTCCTCTTTCTTCACAATCTGAAAAACACCCTTACGATCGAATAGAAAACTGAGAGATCCGTTTGTTCCCAGGCTTCCGCCCCGTTTATTAAAAATAGAACGAACAGCTCCTACTGTTCGGTTATTATTGTCAGTCATACATTCCAGAAAAACAGCCACTCCGCCCGTGCCATATCCTTCGAAAGTAATTTCCTGAAAACTATCACCTCCCACTTCTGATGCTTTGGCAATTGCCCTGTTGATATTGTCTTTAGGCATATTCACCGAACGACCATTTTGAACAGCCAGTCTCAGGCGGGGATTGGTTTCCGGATCGGCTCCTCCCTCCTTCACTGCCACTTGAATTTCCTTGGTAATACGGGTAAACATCTTTGCCCTTTTGGCATCCTGCGCTCCCTTTCTGTGCTTAATATTCGCCCATTTACTATGTCCTGCCATGATTCAGTTTTTTCTGTTTTCAACAAATCTTTTAGTTCATCGCAAAAAATGACGCACAAAACTATAAAAAACAATAAATCCACACAAATCACTGATAATTCAATATTTACAAACCACACCGAAAACCCCTCTGAGAAACAATCACTTTGGGGAAACGACAGAATAACATTAAATTTGCCCCTGATTATACAGAAAAGAGATGAGAGACCAGGAAAAGAAAAACTCAATAGAAGCTGGAGATAACATACTTTCGTATGAAACTAACGGCAAAAAGTTATATATCGAAACTTACGGATGCCAAATGAATTTCTCCGACAGCGAGGTAGTTGCTTCCGTAATGCAAATGGATGGTTTTGAAACAACAGGCAGCTATGCTGATGCCGATGCCATATTTATCAACACCTGTTCCATCCGGGACAATGCTGAACAACGTGTTTTGGCAAGAGTCAGAGAGCTGAAAGCGCTGAAAAAAAAGCATACTGATCTGATTATTGGTATCATCGGATGTATGGCCGAACGCGCCAAAGAGGAACTGTTTGAAGTTGGAGCCGACCTGGTAGCCGGCCCTGATGCCTACATGGATCTACCCCACCTGGTCAGCATGGCGGAACAAGGAGAGAAAGCCATTAACGTAGATCTGAGTACCACTGAGACTTATCGTGACATTATACCTAAACGTCTGGGGCCAAATAAAATATCTGCCTTCATCAGCATCATGCGTGGCTGCAATAACTTTTGCACCTATTGCATTGTACCCTACACCCGGGGACGTGAAAGAAGCCGTGATCCAAAAAGCATCAGGGAAGAGTTTGCCAATCTGGTGAAGCAGGGATACAAAGAAATCACACTCCTGGGACAAAATGTGAATTCGTTTCTTCACAAGAAGGGTGACAAAGAGATGAATTTCCCCGGATTACTGGATTTTCTGGCTTCAGAATTTCCGGAAACCCGCATTCGTTTCACCACATCACATCCTAAAGATATGAGCGATGAGACCCTGAGGGTAATGTCATCTCACCATAATCTGTGCAAGCATATTCATCTTCCCTTACAGTCCGGGTCATCACGAATCCTGAAGCTCATGAACCGGAAATACGATGCTGATTGGTATAAAAACCGCATTGAAGCCATTCGCACTATCTTACCTGGATGCGGCATCACCACAGATGTTTTTTGCGGTTTTCACTCTGAAACAGAAGAAGATCATCAATCCACCCTGGAACTGATGAAGTGGGCCGGATATGACATGGCTTTCATGTTTAAATACTCGGAAAGACCCGGCACCTATGCACATAAAAAACTACCAGACAATGTACCCGAAGACGTAAAAGGGCGCAGACTTCAGGAAATTATTGCCTTACAAAACAAACTTTCATTAGAGAGCAATCAAAAGGACATTGGGAAAACTTTTGAGGTACTTGTGGAAAGTGTTTCCAAAAAATCGACCAAAGAATTTTTTGGGCGTACCTCTCAAAATAAAGTTGTCGTGTTCCCAAGAGGAGAGCACAAAGTTGGAGAAACCGTAAAAGTAAAAATAACAGAAGTAACCCAGGCCACATTGCTGGGAAAACTTGACACCAATTAATTCACACACATCATGGATGATCAAATAAAGGAATTCAGGGAATTTCGTTCAAAAATGAATGAACGCATCCTCTCACAGGACAACCTGGTAATTAAAAGACTATTCAACCTGGACACCAACACGTACAAGGAAGGAGCATTGCCTACCAAAACCAAAGAGATGCTGGGATTGGTGGCTTCCATGGTTCTCCGTTGTGACGACTGCATCAAATACCACCTGGAAAAATGTTATGAACAAAAAATCACAACGGAAGAGATGATGGAGATTTTCTCGGTAGCCAATATTGTGGGCGGCACCATAGTAATCCCTCATACCCGGCGTGCCATGGAATATTGGGACATCCTGAACGATGAGAAATAAATCTTAATTTCCGAAATTTAAGACTGAGCTAACATCCTTTCCCGATAATATCACATCGGTAATTTCCAAAACCGGTTTGTTTAAAGTAATTTTGCCTCAAACCAAAAAAACAAAAATGGCCAAAGAACTGGATTTTGAATCGATACGTCCTTATCAGGACCATGAAATTCAACAGGTATTTGAGCGTCTGAAAAAAGAAACATCATTTTTAGAACTCATTGGATTTCTTTACCCCGAATTGTCGCCTCAAAGATTCATTGACGGAATGATGCAAATAAAAAGCATCAGACAATTTCAGCAAGAGGTAATTTCGCCTTACATCAAGCAAATCATTAAAACCACAACCAAAGGAGTTACTTCCGAAGGGCTGGATCAGCTTGATCCGAATGAATCGTACCTCTATATCTCCAACCATCGTGACATCGTGCTGGATCCGGCAATTCTGAATGTCATTATGTTTGAGCACAATTTTGACACCACCGAGATCGCCATCGGTGATAACCTGCTTATTTATCCTTGGATTACAGACCTGGTAAAGCTCAACCGGACTTTTATAGTTAAGAGAAACCTTCCTGTCAGGCAAATGATGGAGAGTTCTACATTGCTTTCGGAATATATTCGTCATACACTTACAGAAGTAGGTCACAGTATCTGGATAGCCCAAAGAGAAGGAAGATCCAAAGACGGAAATGACCGCACACAACTCAGCCTGCTGAAGATGCTCAACATCAGTGGCAAGGATCGATCTCTGGCCGAAAACTTCAAACAATTAAAAATTGTTCCTGTTTCAATTTCTTATGAATACGATCCTTGTGATTACCTGAAGGCCCGTGAATTTCAGCAAAAGCGAGACAATCCGGACTATGTAAAGACCCAGGATGATGATCTCCAGCAAATGGGAGCAGGGCTTCGCGGACGGAAAGGAAGAGTTCATTTTGCCTTTGGTCAGCCCATCAACAACGAATTGGACGACATCAAAGGCATAGAAAACAAGAATGAGAAATTTGAGTTCCTGGCCGGACTGATTGACAAGCATGTACATGAAAACTATCATTTGTGGCCCGGTAACTGGGTGGCATGGGACATGCTCAATCAAACCGACGAGTACAGTAAGCTCTATTCATCTGAGGAGAAAGCAACCTTTGTTCAATACATTGAAGAACACTTGGATCGTATTGAAGGAGACCGGGAGTTTTTGAAAAAGACTCTCCTGGAAATGTACGCCAATCCTGTCGTCAACAAGCGGGAGCTTCCTGGGAATACAATTCAATAAAAAAATTTAATAAGCCAAAAAAGGCGCCTCCTGTATCGGGAAGCGCCTTTTTTGTATGATGACTTTAGAATTACCGGCTTATTATTCCTTTTTAGCCTTCTTAAGAGCATCCTCCTTCAACTTCAACATCAACTCATCCAACTGATCTTCACTGATGCGGGAGGGGGCATCGTTCATCACGTCGCGCCCCGCATTATTTTTCGGAAAAGCAATTACCTCACGAATAGAGTCCACACCTGCAAAAAGTGAAACCCAGCGGTCGAAACCAAAGGCAACACCTCCGTGCGGTGGAGCACCGTATTTAAAGGCATTCATAAGGAACCCAAACTGATTTTCGGCTTCTTCTTCTGTGAATCCCAGTATCTTAAACATTTTCTGCTGCAACTCATCATTATGGATACGGATGGATCCGCCACCAATCTCCACTCCATTGATTACCAAATCATAAGCATTAGCCCTAACATCCTCAGGCTTCGTATCCAACAAATCCACATCTTCCTCTTTTGGGGAGGTAAACGGGTGGTGCATAGCATAAAAACGCTTTGTTTCTTCATCCCATTCAAGCAGCGGAAAATCCACCACCCAAAGCGGTGCAAATTTATTTTTATTACGAAGTCCCAGTCGGGTTCCCATTTCAAGCCGCAACTCGCAAAGAGCTGTAAGCGTACGTCTTTCTTCACCTGCCAGCATCAATAACAAATCTCCGGGCTTAGCGTTGCACAACTCAGCCCATGTCTTAAAATCTTCAGCTGCAAAAAACTTATCTACCGAAGTCTTAAAAGAACCATCCTGATTGTATTTCACATAAACAAGCCCTTTAGCTCCAACCTGTGGACGCTTCACAAAATCTGTCAGTTGATCCAACTCCTTACGTGAATATCCGGCACATCCCCGGGCACAGATCGCTCCTACGTATTCAGCCTCATCAAACACTTTAAATCCTTTACCTGATACAGTGGATGTCAGATCTACAAAACGCATATCAAAACGGATATCAGGCTTATCGCTTCCATAGTATTTCATGGCGTCGGTGTAAGGCATTCTGGGGAAGTCACCCTCAATTTCAACACCGCGCAAAGACTTAAACAAGTGCTTAGTCATTCCTTCGAAGGTATTCAAAACATCCTCCTGATCCACAAATGACATTTCACAATCTATCTGGGTAAATTCAGGCTGACGGTCTGCACGAAGATCTTCATCACGAAAACACTTAACAATCTGGAAGTAACGATCATACCCGGCCACCATCAGCAACTGTTTGAAAACCTGAGGCGACTGAGGCAAAGCATAAAACTGTCCGGGATTCATGCGCGAAGGCACAACAAAGTCACGCGCCCCTTCAGGAGTAGACTTCATCAACACGGGGGTTTCCACTTCAATGAATCCCTCCTTGTCCATATAGTTTCTTACTTCCAGAGCCATTTTATGTCTCAACTCCAAGGCTTTGCGTGCGGGACTGCGTCGAAGATCCAGATAACGGTATTTCATCCGCAATTCCTCGCCTCCATCAGTCTCATCCTCAATAGTAAAAGGAGGTAAATCTGCAGCATTAAGTACTTTCAATCCATCGGCAATCACCTCAATATCGCCAGTAGGAATTTTACTGTTTTTACTACTGCGCTCGGCTACTTTTCCGGTTACCTGCACCACATACTCCCGACCAATACTTTTTACAGCCCGGTTCAGTTCATCATCCGCTTCACTGTTCAAAACCAGTTGGGTAATTCCGTATCTGTCTCGCAGGTCGACGAAAGTCATGCCGCCCAGGTTACGAACACGCTGTACCCAGCCACTGAGGGTAACAGACTGATCAATGTCGGCCATTCTTAATTCTCCACAGGTATGTGTTCTATACATTATAATTGTCATTTTTGGGAAGATTACCCTCCCGGTTCTGATAGAAATTTTGATTTTACAATATCTTTGCGAAAATATAAAGAAAATAAGAAACAGCGACAACGCTTTTCAAAAAGGTCACATATTTATGGACAAAATTGATTTTACGGATCAGTATTTTATGAAACAGGCGTATCTGGAAGCCAAAGAAGCTCTGAAAAAAGATGAAGTTCCTGTAGGTGCAGTAGTGGTAAGCAAAGGTAAAATAATCTCCAGAGCTCATAATCTCACTGAGACCCTCAATGATGTGACTGCCCATGCCGAGATGCTGGCCATTACGTCAGCCTCCGAGCAATTGGGCGGAAAATACCTCAACAACTGCACGCTCTATGTAACACTGGAACCCTGCACTATGTGTGCCGGTGCTCTCAGCTGGTCACAAATTGGTCGCATTGTTTATGGCGCCCGCGATGAGAAGCGAGGCTATCTAAGACTTTCGCCATCTCCGCTCCACCCCAAAACAGAAATCACAGGTGGCCTGATGAAAGAGGAATGCAGTGCATTGGTAAAACAGTTTTTCACAACCAAACGGTAAAAAAAGTCCCCCCTTCCTGTTCAGAGAAGAGGGGACACCCAAGTAACCCTATGAAGTAAATTAGCGGACAGCTATTTTCTTCGTAGTTCGATGATTACCCACGGTAACACTTACAATATATAATTGACCACCCGCTAATTCGATTTGGTTAAATCCCGCTGCACGCCGGCTGGTGACCATGCGCCCATTCTGGCTATAGATATCAATACGTCCTTCAGGCCCCGGACCTGCCAGCAGTTTTTCATCAACGGTCACCTGAACCTGACCATAGTCGCTCCTCACCAACACTGGCTCTTCCTGGGCAAATCCTTCCAAAACAGAAGTTACAACTCTTGCACTCCGAGAAAGGTGCAGCACGAAACGTTCATGCTCTGATCCCAGCACCAGGGGGGTATAAGTGTACTCTGAAGTACGGAGATTGGTGTATTTCCCCAATTCTTTATCCTCCAGCACCACATCATACTCGTCATTAAAGTCATCGAGAGTAGCTTTGATGGTGCACTCATCATAAATTCGATTCCTGACACTAATGGGAACTGACACATAACTTTTACCTTCCAATGCGGAAAACCCGTTAATTGCCATCGCCTCATTTCCTATACGTGTGAAAATCTCTGGAATCTTCTCTGATGAGTTAAACATTTTATGTGAGTCTTCACGTCCGTATCCGTCACTGAAAGAATCATAATAATAAATCACAGTTGCATCATAAATGTATTGATTCTCTATCTTCAGACGAATAAGGTCATAAACAGTAGTAGATTTCAACATGTTACCGTCTGTTGAGACTCCGGTAACTTCATTGCTTTGTTTTTGTCCATTTACAACAGCACCAGTTGCTAAAAACAAAACGGCTAAACTGAGAGAGTAAAACTTTTTCATAGGGCATCGTTTTTATCCCGGAAACACCGGGGATATTTTTTATTCTATCGGTTTCTTGGTTTGACGAATGATCAATT
>DHQK01000269.1:32330-37801 GCA_002411085.1 Marinilabilia sp. UBA5340
TATTTTTTTACACTAATGAATATTTTTATTTGACAAAAGGAGAATAATTGGAGTCAGAACACCAGGATTCACGGCGGCTGTGCTCACCACACAGACTCCCTTCAATGACCAACAAAAAAAATCCCCGGAAACAAAAGAATGTCCCGGGGAATCTAACCTTATAAAAATATTATGTCACCCGTCTACTTTTCGCAGCACACTCCAATTCACCAGACTACATACTTTATTCTTGAGCACAGGGCATTTTTCTTCTATGATTTGACGCACCTCAGAAGGTCGTTCCACTTTTGCATCAAACAAAGCCTTTGGGAAAGCCACATCTGCAAGCTCAGGTTCAGTATCCACATTTCTAAGTCCAAAAGTACGAACAGAAACCTCTTCATATCCAGGCATAATGTGTCGCACCTCACGGATATAACTAAATGCTCCCACCCTATCTTCGGCAAATACCGGATGAACATGAAAAGCATTGTTAATCTGCTGCATAAGAATTTGGCGAAACTCACGGCCGGCAATTCCTGTAACCATGGCAGTAACTATGCCTCCGGAAATAACGATTTCACCCGGCTGGTAACGCTGGTAATTATAATGACTGGGATGAGTATTTTTCAGATAGGTAGCCCAAAAAAGATTTTCACTCTTCCCAATAGGTCTCACATAAGGATGCAACAAAAGGTCACCTGCATTGAACTGAAAAATAACATTTTCCATATCAATACTGCGGGTACGAGCCAAAATTTGTTCCTTGAAACGATTGTTGTGAAAAGGAGAAGTCAGCTCAGGAGCAATAGACTTCCGCGGTGTAATTTCCGGAAACAAAGAAATTCGAACCACTGAAAACACAGGTTCTCCCTTTTGATTGAATAACAAATGGGAAGATTCGATAACCGTATGCCCTTCACGCCGGGCAGGACGTATATCTGTAATTTTTATCGAACAGGAAAAGGTATCACCCGGAAAAGCCGGATTGAGATACAGTGCATCTCTCATTTCCATTTTGAGAACACTGGAGTGAGCAAAATTCTCCACCCCCAGACTCAGGGTAAGATTCATCAAAAATCCATAAGGAAGAAAAATCTGATGAAACCCCAAACGTCCCGCAAACTCACGGCTGCTCTCAGGATAGGAGGCAGTAGGCATAAAACCACTCCACATACTCAGCACAGATTCGTCGACAGTAATATTGTAACGACTGACTATTTCTTTTCCAACAAAAACCTTATCCAAGTCAAGGCCATATTCAGCCCTTCGGTTTGGCTTCAAAAACTCTTCCATACGCATCTTTCTTCGTCGCAAAAATAACAAAAGCTTGCGATGCATTCAAACGACAAACATCATAGAACAAAAACAAAGAAGCCCTTCATCCAAAACACCAGGTTTTGGCAAACAATATACAACCGCCCGCTTCTAAAACCGGAATACCATGTAGAGGAAAAAAAAGCTCAGAGGAAGCAGAAGCCCCAAAATTCAAGAAATTGTTTTTTTAAATTAAGAAATGTTTTGCAACCACGCCCATTATCAGAAACGCTTCAACATCAACAAGCCTGCTATCAGCACCACCATCCCCATCAAGTAGCCGGCATTGACAAGACCCGCAAAAGGAACCAAAAAAATGGCGGACAAAAAAGACCCAATAGCGCCTCCTGCCACATCGGCCAGATAAACAGATGCTGCAGATTGTTGATAAACTCCGCGATGAAGCGTAATTCCAGCCACAAAAACAGCTCCTCCAAGAATAGCAAAAGCAAGAACAAGCAGAAAAACGATTACCGGGAAAATGAATGAATGCCCAGCAGAATCAAGCAAGGGAACTGCCACAATAGATAAAAGAGACAAACCAATGAGCAAAACAGGAAAGTAACGTGGCTGGAAAAACCAAAAATTTCTGTGCCCTAATATTGCACCAATAGCCAGCCCCGCCATAAAGAAAGAGAACAACAACCCAGTGGCACGAAAGAGATTTCCTACTACCAACTGCCAGTAAAGCAGCAAAACAACCTGCATACCCCCTAGCACCAGGCCGGAAAGAAAAACCCCCCGCCCACTGTCACGAAAAAATATTAATCCAACAATAAGTAAAACCCCTATAACCAAAACAAACCAATAGAGTTCTATATCCCAAAAATCACTCATATCATGCAATGCTAACTGAAATAACACCGGTCGTACACGGGTATTCAGCCGAACCTGACTTTCGACAATTCCTTTTATTTCTGCTTCGCGGGCTTCCAACATATAATCAGGAAAGAAGGTTTCGTTCAAAAACTGATTTCCTGCAATAACCTCCTGATGGTTTTCCCACCATGCAGTAGTAATTTTCTCATTCGAGGCAATGAAAAACACCTGATCCCCTCCCCACATCCGCAGAAACGGAAAAATCTCGCTCACCGTTTGTTCAAGCACCATCAGAATATCGCGACGAGTATCACTCCAGGAAGCAGCATATTCAATTCCTCCGGTTACAAAAAGCCCTCCGGGATTAAGATGCTCAGATACCAGACTAAAAAAATCAGTAGTATAAAACCTTGTAGAAGCCAGATTATAGGGAATTCCACCACCTAATAGAACCACATCATAAAAAGGTTTATCCAGCCGCCTCAGGTATCTCAATGGATCAGCATTAACAAAGTTAACTCGTCTCAATCCATCCGCATCCGATGCAAGCAATTTTTTCTCCAACGAAATACGGGCCTCATCCGGAGACACAAAATCAACAACAAGCCCATCGTATTTAAGCGCCTCAGAAGTCACCCCGGGATCAACATTGATGAGCAAGACATGTTGAGGGTCCGGATGCAGCAACATTGCAGGATGCAAAAGCTCCTCCAAATGCCGGGAAACCATATCACCCGAAACAAACCTGCCGTTTGCAAAATACTCAGCATCATCAGCCTCTGCAAACACATTAATACTTCCATAAGGAGAAAAGAAGGTTTTTTCTACCTCACTATTACCAGCAATCATTTGGCGGGCCACCTTATACTGTGGAAGAAAATACAATACCAACACGCCCAACAGAGCAACTAAAGAAAATGCCCGCACAAATCCAGACCTAACAGGAGCGGCGAGATACAGTGCCATCAATAAATTAAGCACTACCAAAATAGTAACTGCCGAAAAAGCATTCAACCACAAGGCAGGTAACAGATAAAACAACACCCCGGCAATAAGACTCCCCCACTGCTCGGAAATATATACCCGTTCTGTCTGCCTTTCATCATAATGATAACTAAGAGCAGCCGAAAACCAGGTAAACATTACACCGGAGGGGAAGCAGAACACAAACGTGATAAGAGCAGTAATCAATAACCAATCAGAAACACCGGGAGAGATATCTCCTGACAGTAAGTGCCGGGCCAAATAGAGCACCCACAAGGAAAACAACGCAGCCAAACCGGAAAGAAGGGGCAACAAACCCGCATGCGACCATCTAAAACCTTTAATATATCGTGCTACAAAAGCTCCACTACCGGTAAAGAGCATCCAAAAAGAGAGAAAAACGCCCACAATCAATTCATTGACCACAAAAAGAGAAGACAACTCCCGCAAAAGGACAACCTGCACCATGAGCATGGAAAACCCACTTAAAAAAATGGCCATTCGACCTTTAAACAAAGAAGAGTAAAGGTTTGGTTTATTTTGAATCTGCATTCGTTCTTTATTAAAACAAAATCAGTTATTATTCCTTTTTATCTCCAAAAACAAGGGCTTCGTACACAAAAACATTGGCATCTTTCCAGCCATTCCACCCGAGTCCGGCTTTATCTTTGGCACAATGCCCCAGAAATTCTTCAAGATTCCAACCCGTTTTGACGGCTACCTGAGGCAAAAAAGTACCACTAAGCCCATCTTTCTCAATATAGATTCCATGCTTTCCGGGTACAATTTCATGAACATCTGTAACCTTCCTTTTTGGTGTCAGCACAGAAATCTCGATATCCAAATCCATTGCTTCTTCAAATGTCACGGGTACAAAACGTGAATCATTCAATGCTGCACTCATTGTCATTTGATCCACCACCCGCCACAGAGGTTCACTGCTACCAAAATTACCAATACACCCCCGCAATTTCCCTTTACTGTAAAGAGACACAAATGCACCTGCCGGAGTCTCAATATTTTTGGACAACTTATCTTCAGGACTTCGTGGTAAATCACCATTGACAACTGCAATCAAAGTCTGATGCGCCCGATTCAGCAGCCATTGCTTTTCATCATTGTTCAAAGAAAAACCAGCATCCTCTGTTTTTGTTTTCTCCGAACTAAAAACAGCAATGGAATGGTAACCGACCACCCTCTTCTTATCTCCAAAACGCGAGTCACCGGAATTTCTGTATTCTACTTGCTCAAAGTGCAGACGCTCATCCCCCTGAGTCATATACAACAAAGTCAGAACTGATGACCAGCCACATAAACTGGTAGCAAGCCCCTCAACATTCAATAGCCTGTTTTTCTTCAACACATCCAACAGCCCGTGAGGATCGTTTTCTATAATAGCGGCAGCAGTACGGGCATCCACCTCCCGGGCATCTTCATAATTGGGGTAGTGCGAAAAATCAGTACTGATAACAAAGAGATTTCCGGGACAAAACCACTCCTTCAGGGCCTTAGCAATTTCCGGGGCTCCTTCACATTCATGAGGGCCAATCACTATAGGCACCAACTTAAAAGGATGATCCAGATGATACTGCAAAAAAGGTAACTGCACCTCCAGAGAATGTTCTTCAAGATGCACTGCCGAATCAGAAGATATTTCAGGGGTGGAATCAACAAGTTGCAGTGCCACGTCCTGATCCACCTCTACACGCCCCAAAGGAGTAAGATAATCACCCTGCGTATAAACAGAAGCTCCATCAAAGTTCAATCGATGACTGGAACCAATCAAAAAAACCCGATCATACACTGCATCAGAGGGAAGTTGGTTAAATCCGGAAGCTGCTACTCCACCTGAAAAAACATATCCTGCATGCGGGACAATTATTGCTCTGACAGTTTCATTAGACACGGGAGGTCTTGCCTGAACAAAAAGCGACTCCAAATGCGCTTTCAATGCTCCAGCATCTTCGTCATAAAACATACCAGCTACTGCTGGTTCTCTGTCATGAGGTTTCATACTACTGATTTTTTAGCCGACGAAACAGCATTCACAGGCATTACAGCAATAAACTCCCCAAAAGGAGAAAAACGATTAAAGTCTGTTTTACCGTTCACCCGTTCACATAAAAAATACTTAGCCTAAAGTTACGAACATAAAATCCAGACTCAAAAAAATCAGATCATTAATTCACTAAAGCCCCGAAGCTTAAAAGCCGGGAAACATTTTTTAACTTCATTTTTTCTGCCAAAGGCTTGCGAGTTCCAAATGAACCCCCTATTTTTGCACCGCGTTTGAGAGAAACGGATGACTCAGTAGCTCAGCTGGTAGAGCAACGCCCTTTTAAGGCGTGGGTCCAGGGTTCGAATCCCTGCTG
>DHQK01000269.1:37955-41594 GCA_002411085.1 Marinilabilia sp. UBA5340
AATCCCTGCTGGGTCACCAAGCAAAAAAGCCACTCAATTTTTGAGTGGCTTTTTTGTTTAGTCAAATTTTTCCCTCAGCCCTCCATAGCAGCTGCAAACACAGAAGAATATGACTTTCCAACAGGCAAACGCCTGCTTCCAACCGTTACAAACTGCTTGTTAAAAGCCTTAACTTTTGAAAGACTTACAATATACGAACGATGAATTCTTGAAAATCCATCCGGAGGCAACAACTTTAAAACACCTTTCAGGTTCATCAAAGTCACATACACCTTAGTCGTTGTATATATTTTTATATAGTTATCCATAGCCTCAATGAATAAAACACCTGATAATAAAATCCTGTGATTTTTGTATCCTGATTTAATAGAGATATAATCACCTTCATTGCCAGCACTCTCACGCAAAAGGTCCTTAAATTTAATAATTTCTCTGGCCTTCTCTACAGCAATCAAAAAGCGATCAAAGCCAAAAGGCTTGAGCAGATAGTCGGTAACACCAAGATTAAACCCTTCAACAGCATACTGAGTACTGGCTGAAGTAAAAATCACCTGCATTCCTGCACGCATACGCTTCACCACCTCTATTCCGCTTATTTCCGGCATTTCCACTTTAAGAATAACCAAATCGGGCTGTTTGTTCCTGATAACCAAAGATGCCTCCATGGCATTTCTACAACAAGTCTCTATTTTCAAGAACGGGATCTGACTGACATACTCCTTAAGAACTTCCAGATTGTCCATTTTATCTTCAACAATAACACAACGAATCATATCAACTCCTTTTTGAAACCAAATATCCCCAAACATTTTACCTCCACCCAAAAAATTAAACCAATCCCCACTTTTCATCTTCGAACACCGTTTTTTGTTAAACAAACGCTTGATTCAATCCAATACGCTATGTATTGATTTAAAATTACTTACAACGACTTTTCACTTATTCACCCAAATTATTTCAACGCTGCAAAATCGCCTTCTACATTTGTTCATATTGAACTCAGGTTCGGAATGCATCAAAGAATTCCGACCAGCATTACCGAAAAAAAATGTAACGAACGATTGAGTTGGGAAGTGCACCTGAGATTTCTATTTTATCCGAATAAAACTTATTGATCAATGTCGGATAGAACTTATACATATTCTTTTGTGACAAGCGTTAACAGACTCTTTTCATCGTAAAAATCGACTCTTTCAATAGAATGATTAACACAGAAACTGTTTATCAGCAAAATCGGCCTACTCTGAACTTCCAGAGGACGAACTCTTCACAAACCAGGCCTTCAAAACATTGCAACCTCATAAAGGATGCATCGAAGTGTTTTATCACTGTATCTCTCGACCAAATGTCGGGTATCCGGCTCATGGATCGCATGGACAAGAAATACGTGATTCCTTCTACTTTGATTCCGGAAATACTAGAAGCGCTAACTCCTTTTTATTATATGCAAGAAATCAACAGCAAAACGATTGCATCCTATGCCACACTCTATTATGACACCCCTGACTTCAGCTTTTATCACGCTCATGTCAACGGCAAACTAAATCGGAGCAAAGTAAGAGTGAGGAAATATACCGATTGCAACAAGAGCTTTCTGGAAATAAAAAGAAAAAACAATAAAGGCAGAACCCGGAAATTCAGAATACCACACAGACACTTAAAACCCGACACTTATGATTTTATCAGCAACCACATTCCGGAGATTGCTCCTTCCATACTATCACCATCACTTTACAACACCTTCAAACGAATTACCCTGACTGATAAAAAATTCACAGAACGAATCACTATTGACTTTGACATTTCAATGAAAGCCCCAAACAATCACCAACCGATCCAAATTCCGGATTTGTGCATTATAGAAATCAAACAAGATCGCTTCTCCGACTCCTTACTCCTAAAAACCCTGAACAAATACAGAATACGGGCAACAGGGCTCAGCAAATATTGTCTGGGCATGGGTCTCACCAACAAACAAGTAAAACAAAATAATTACAAGGCAAAAATTCACACCCTCAAAAAAAAGATACAATTATGACTTTTCTCACAGATCTTTTTACTTTATCAGAAAACACCACAAGCACCGGGGAGTTCAGTTCTTTACTTATTCGCTTTGGTTTAAACCTGCTTATTACAACAGGCATCATCAGGTTTCTCTATTATCCCCGCGCTAAACGCAGAGATTATTTCTTCACTTTTATACTGACCAGCTCCACCATCTTCATGCTGCTGTTTCTGCTTGACACAGTTCAGGTACAGGTGGGGTTTGCACTGGGACTCTTTGCCATCTTTGGAATTTTGCGCTACAGGACAGACACACTGCCCATCAGAGAAATGACCTACTTATTCCTCATTATTGGTATATCAGTGATAAATGCACTTGCCAAAGAAATGAGCCACACGGAAATATCAGGCACAAATGCACTGTTCATTGCGGTAACATGGCTAATGGAGAGCAACCGGATACTAAAACATGTATCCACCAAGCAAATTGTTTACGAAAAAATAGAGTTGATTCACCCCGATAAACGCAATGAACTGATCGGGGATCTTGAAAACCGAACAGGAATCAACATTATCAATGTAGAAATAGGAAACATAGATTTTCTGAAAGACACCGCCCTCATCAACATCTATTACAACAGCAGGGAAATCAATTATGCAGACAGAAACTCCTATAACAACAATGAGCACTAAAAATGAAAAATAACATTATCCGGCTTATCGTATTTCTGCTAATATGGCTTCCAAAGCTTGAAGCTCAGAAACAGGACCATATTGCCCATTGGACTGAAATGGGGATCGAAATGGGAATAACAAATAATCTGGAGATAGAACTTTCTGAAGAGTTTAGATACCTCATTAACGAACAGGAAATGGACAGATGTAAAACCAGACTGGGACTCTCTTATGATCTATACAAATTCCTGAGTATCGGAGCCGGCTATACATGGACGTATCTGAACAAATATGAAGACAAACAATTTTTTCATCGCCACCGAATAAGCGGTTTCATTAAAATAAAAAAAGATCTGGGACCTCTTGAAATTTCTCTGCGTGAAAAAATACAGATCAATTACCTGAATAAAGAAAAAGAAGATGCAGATTATTCACCAGAAAACAATCTGCGAACAAGATTCAGCATAAACTATAACATTCCGAACAGCAAACTGGAACCCTGGATACAAGCCCAAATCAGACATCAACTGAATAATCCGAAGAAAAATGAAATGGACAACTACCGACTGGCAGCAGGAATAGAGTTTCCATTATCAAAACACCTCAAAATGGACACCTTTCTGCAACTCGACCAGGAAGAGAACAGGAAAAACCCGGAAAAGACATGGGGTATTGGCACCAATCTGAAATTTAAACTATAATCTGCATCATTCATTAAAACCCACAATCGATGAAAAAAACAACAAAAAAAACCAACTTGATATTTCTTCTTGCCATAGCTCTCTTCATTGGCTGCGAAGAAGAATATGACTCTCTGACTGAAGAATCTGAAACTAAAAAAACAGAAGAGGCAAACACAGAAGGAAGCAGTGATACTGCCGAAGAAACCCTTAATGCCAATTACGGCGACCACGAATCAGCAGAAGATTATCAATGGAACAAAAACGATGTCACCACGAT
>DHQK01000178.1 GCA_002411085.1 Marinilabilia sp. UBA5340
GATTCCGCATCTTTCCAAAATTTGACAACACCAATACGCCCAGAGTAAATCCTCCTCCTTCAGGCATATCAATGATGCGTGAGGAAGTCCCAATACCTCCCGCAAAATCGAAGCTGGTCATCCCTACACCAGCCCCAACAGAACCCTGCAAGACAGTTTTTTCGGTGGCTGCTTCCATTGCTTTAGAGGCATCCTGGGCACTACAACTCCCTACCCTTACATCATTCAAAAAAGAATCATCAGCCTCTCCAACCACAGGCAATACCACATCTGTTTCCGTTCCCAAATGAGGATACTTTTTGATCATCTGATTGATGACCCCTGAATGCACTCTTCCTACCGAATGCGAGTTGGTTAGCATAATTGGAGTTTCGAGCCATCCGGTTTCAACAACCTGTGTCAATCCGGCCATTTCACCCACACCATTGAGAATAAAACCTCCGGCCACCAGTCGGTTAGTATAAGCATGGCCGGCGGGAAGAATGGCTGTTACTCCGGTTCGCACACAGGTAGTTTCGGATTGTCCCGGAAGTTGCACATTGTCCTCTATACGTGTAAAATGTCCTACACGAACCCCCTTCACATCAGTAATGGCATTTTGAATACCCGGCTGCAGCCGACCTACCTGGATCCCCAACTCACGGGCCGTGGCTCGTTGCTCCCCGGATCGGTAATCACTTTTTACACTTTTTCGTGGCTGTCGCAATGGAATCCTGTAACGTCGGGCTGCTGAACGAATAATCAACCGTATAACCTCCCGGAATTCCAACCCACGGGTATGGGCAGCCACCATCAGAGATGCATCCGGATGGAGACTTGGCAACGGGTTTAGCTCAATAAAATAAGGCTGACCGTTAGAATGCAAACGGATATCCACCCGCCCCAGATCGGGACAAGTCATAATATCAAACACCTGCCGGGCCATCTCCAGCACTGCTTTTTCTTCCTGTGCATTGATACGGGCAGGACAAATAACAATTACTGAATCAGCAGCGGAAGCGCCCTGTTTCAATCCGTAATCGTAGATATTATATTTACCTCCTGTCTTATTCAAATCGAAGGTATGTTCTACAATATCGAGAATTTTTCCGGGATAGTTTTCCAGAAAAGGAACACTGAGCTCACGCCCCGTAATAAACTCCTCCACCACTAATCCTGCCGGATAATGAATCAACATTTCCCGGATGCGCTTTTTTGCTGCCACAGGGTTCTCCACCACTGAATCCTGTGAAATGCCAATACTTGATCCTTCGGAGTTGGGCTTAATAATGAGCGGATAAGTAAGTCCATCGGAAAGAATATTATCCTTTGGAGTAAGCAAAACACCCTGGGGAACCCGAATTCCCCGTGAAGCCAATACAGTTTTTGCCAGATGCTTATCAAGATTCAGATGCAAAAGCGAGGCGTTCCCACCAGTAAAAGGAATCCCCATCTGCTCGTAAAGTCCCGGATAAAAGGCTTCTCGAGAGCTTCCGATGGTTCCTTCGGCCAGATTGAAAATCAACTCCGGCTCACTATCCATAAGACGCTCAATCACCTCATTGGGTTTACCCGAAACCTCCACTTCAGTAACGGTATGTTGCAAGCTGCTGATAGTTTTGTATATCCGGTCGATATCTTCGGCAGATATCAGTTCTGCAGTAGCTTCTGAATCGTCACTGCGCAGATTGTAAGCAATGGTGATACGCATAAAAGAGGCCTTTTTGATTTTACATAATTTAAGCCCTTTTCAAAGAAAAAGTCAATACTCTTTTGGGGTAAAAAACACATGCCCGGAACAATAAAGTCCATTATTCATTTTTTATAATTAACTAATTTAAAGACAATTAGCTCTTCAAAAAATTAATCCCAAAAAAATAAAAACCAACCTCTCCTTTTTCCGTATGATGCCCAATAAAGAAACCGAAACTGATGAAGAAAATATCAAACAAGATTATCACCCTGGCGGTGACTGTTGCACTTATTATAGGTGGAACCACAGGAATTGTAACAACTTATTTGCTAAACAACAAACAGCAAAGAGACCTGGAACAACTGAATAAGATGCTCAACGACAATTTTGATCAGCTTATAAAATACGAGGTGGAAACAGCTGAAAGTATGCTGATGAAAATTCACGAACTGGGCCGTCAAAACATCATCACAGAAGACCAAAAAGACATACTGGCTCAGGAGTTGCTGAGGGATTTAAGATACGGATCGGAAGGATACTTTTGGGCCGACACAAAAAATGGAGAGAATGTCGTATTGCTCGGAGGCGAAAGTGAAGGAACCAATCGACTTGAACTTCAGGATGAAAAAGGTAATTTTCTCATCAAAGAAATCATTCAGGCAGGACTCGAAGGAGGAGGGTATACCGATTATTGGTTTTCCAAAAAAGGTGGCAACGAACCACTGCCCAAACGGAGCTTCAGCAAGTATGTGGAACCATTCAACTGGATAATAGGAACCGGAAATTACATTGATGATATTGACAATGTTATCAACGAAATAGAACAGGAAAACAATACTTATACACGCAATATCATCTTTTCCCTTTTGGGTATTATAATCCTTCTGATTTTTGTCAGCACAGGCGTAGCCTGGTTTATGGGCAAGAAAATCTCCAACCCAATCATCAATCTCACCCGCTCGGCCGGGGAAATAGCAAGAGGAAATCTGAAAGAACAAATTACCACCTCTTCAAACGATGAGGTGGGCCAATTGGCTGAAAGCATGCGTCAGATGGCCGGTAAGCTCAAAGAGATTATTCTCAATATTTCACGGGCTTCACAGGATATCAACGGTGCCAGTAACCAAATCAGTGACAGCTCCCAATCACTTTCGCAAATAGCGCAGCAACAGGCCAGTTCATCAGAAGAGGTGTCTGCCTCTCTGGAGGAGATGTCATCCAATATCCAACAAAATGCAGATAACTCAGGAAAAGCTCAGCTTATAGCCAAGGAAGCAACGCAAAGTATGCACAAAATGGAAACTGCCGGGCAGGAAAGCATTCGCGCCATTCAGGATATTGCAGAAAAAATCACGATTATCAACGACATTGCCTTTCAGACCAATATTCTGGCCCTCAACGCAGCTGTGGAATCGGCACGAGCTGGGGAGGCAGGAAAAGGGTTTGCCGTTGTTGCTGCGGAAGTTCGCAAACTCGCCGAACGAAGCAAAAATGCAGCAGACGAAATCGCCAAATTATCAAGATCAACTTACACAATCTCCGAAGAATCAGCAGAAATCATTCAACATCTTGCTCCCGAAATTACCAATACGCATACATTGGTTCAGGAAATTAACAGTGCCAGCCAGGAACAGAACATCGGGGTACAGCAAATTAACAATGCCCTGCAGGAACTGAATGAGTCGAGCCAGGAAAATGCAGCTGCATCGGAGGAACTGGCCTCCAGTGCAGAGCAGCTAACTGCTCAGGCCAAAGCACTGGATGAACTGGTGGAATTCTTTAAATTGTAAAGACACTGATCATCAACCCCATTTTTTCATCTTTTAGAGCCTCCCGGTAATGTGTTAAAAAGCATTTCCCGGGAGCCTCTTGCTAAAAACAAGCTCTTTCAGAAGAAAAAGACTTCGCATTACGCTCTTTCAAAACTTCAGTTTCAAAAATACCAAAGGCGTAAAGGTCACTGCTTCTGCATCAATATAAGCAGTATTCAACTGGTCAAGAGGAATCTGTTCAAAGCTGGAATATTTCACATTATTATTGTCCAGAGCATTGAGAAGAGACACCCCTGCCTCTCCTTCGGCACGGGCTATTGTGAACCTGTAAAGCAGGGCCAAATCGAGCCGGGAATAATCTGGTTCTGTATATTTTTCACTGAGAAAATTGGCATAGAGGGGAAAACCTGTTCCATAAACATAGGTGGCAGAGGCATGGAAATTTTTCCAAAAATGGAATAGTCCGGCAAGTTTCAGTTCATGCCGCTGATCATGAGGAGCCCGTCTGTATTCCTGATCCGGGAAATAGGGGAACAATTCCTCTGCAAGTCCCAGAGAATAAGAGATCCATATAGTATTCCCATTAAAATCCTTTTTCAAAAACAAGTCTATTCCATAGCTGTGTCCTTTCCCTTCAAAAATTTCCTCCCGATCGGAACTGTAACGCACATAACGCGTAAAGCCCTGAAGATCTTTATAAAAACCCTCAACACTAACGGTAAAATCTTGTGTAGCTCTTGTGACACCCAACGTCCAGTGCCGGGAACTCATCACCGGAATATGCTCCCCATTGGACAGCGACCATGTGTAACGAAAATTACCTGTTTCATCGAAGAGAGAACTCTTCACCAAAAACTGATGATATATCCCCCAGGCTGCATTCAGTTTCCAGGACTCGTCGGGCTGATATTTCAGTTCAATACGGGGATCAATTATCGTTTGGGAAGCATAAAAAGAATGATTCATCCTAACACCAGGCTTTAGTTTAAGGTTTCTCCCCAAGCTGATCTGATCCTGCAAAAAGCCAACAAACCGATATCCGCTGTAGTAAGAAGAAACCATCTGGGAATTCAATGAGTCATTGGAGATCATCAGAGCATTTCGAACCATTTCGCTACCCGCAATAAGCGTATGATCTCCCCATTGACCGGGCTCGTACTCAATTTTCAGAACTCCTTCCTCCACACGCGTTACCGTTTTGTTGTCTGCACGCTCATACAACCGATTTAACCTCAGATTTTCAATCACCCGCCTGACACCATAAGTGGAATTCAACGCTGACCAGTTTCCCTGCACCTTAATATGCCTTCCATGCCGGAGCCTTTTGCTCCAAAACATACTTCCCCCATATTGATGATTTTCTTCGGAGCTGCTCTGAGAAATGATGTTTTGCTGACGTTCCTGACGTGCTGAATAAGCAAAATCATCATCCCCCATCAAAAGGCTTATAAAAAATAAATTTCCGTTTTCTGTCTGCCTGGAGTATCTGACATTAAAATCACGGTAACGGTATTCCGGTACCACATCAATTTTATATTGAAGATCGCGACTTTCGGCCAGATCTATATCTTCCGGTTCAAAAAGGTTGTAATAAGTCTGTCGAAAAGCAACCACAAAAGATGATTGTTCAGACAACGGGCCCTCTACCATGCTGTTTATCGTTTCGTTGTTCACAAAAACACTGATTCCGGGACGATCGCGTCGCCCCTGTTTTCCGGCAATTTCAACCACACCCCCTACCAAATCATCATGAGTAACATCATAGCCCCCTTTCAAGACTCCTATACTTTTTGATAAAAAAGGATTGACGGCACTAATATTATCACTAAAATTTTTTAATCCCCAAATGGTCATCCCATCGAATTTCACCCTGCTTGTCCCTTCGTAACTTCCCCATATTATCAAATCATTGGGCTGTTCTCCGGCAGCTACAATGCCCGGTTGAAGACGCAACAAATTAAACACCGCGTTATCGCCATTACCTGGCAGGTACCCGGCAATGTAGGAGTTTAACCGAATCAGTCCCGGAGCTTCTCCCATCTGAACAGAGCGCTCTACGATGTTTTGTGTTACCACCACTTCGGGAAGATTATAAGAAAAAGGCCTTAAAAGAACCTGATGTCCTTTTCCTGAAGTCAATACGGTATCCACCACAAAGCATCCCAAATGAGAAGCCCTTACCCGAAAAAGCGAATCGGAGGAAGAGGAAATGTGAAACACCCCGTTTAAATCGGTAACCATCTGGAGATCATTAATCTGCACATGAGAAAAAGGCAAAGGCTCCCGTGTCTCCCGTTCCAATACCTGCCCCGATAAGAAATAATCCAAAGACAGAATATCATTCTCCTGACGAGAGATAACATAAACCTCCCCAATCATTTCCCACTGAAGCGGAAACCCACTTAACAGGGCATCCAGTAATTCCGGAAACGAGTAATAAGTGTTGGATACAGAAACGGAAAACTTTGACAAGTAGCGATCATCAAAAGAAAAGCGAAAATCATATTGATCACGAAGCTCAACAAGTGCTCTGTTCAGCGGCATTTCCGTGAACTCCACCTTGTAAACCTGCCCCTGAAGTGGAGACAGCACAAGGATCCACCATAAGAAAAGAAGTAGTTTTCTTTTTTCCACCGAATTCTTTAGTCATTCAAAATAAGGTAGCGTCCTTCTTCCTGCCGGCAGGTGAGTCCAAAAGGACGACACACCAGTTCCAATACCTGATCCAGCGACTCGCTACGCGGGAAATTTCCGGAATACAGAAAAACAGGCATTTCCGCGGTTTCTATTTCCACATCATACTGACGTTCAATTTCATCAAGCACCTTCCGAAGAGGTGTTGAAGTAAACATAAACATGTTGTTTTTCCATGACACCACCTCTTCCCGGTTTTTTAGTACTGAAAGCCGCAATCCTCCCTCTTTGGTGAGCGTTGCCTGTTCATCAGAAACAATCGACAGAGAATGTCCGGTCTCTGAAGCCACCACCATTACGTTTCCGGAATAACAGGTTACCTGATATTCATGATTACGGGCATAGACATTAAAACTGGTGCCCAACACAGAAGTAGTCCCACCAGGAGAAATAACACGAAATGTTTCGCCCTGTTTCACTTCAAAAAAAGCCTCTCCCTGCAGTTTCACCTCTCGGTCGAGAAACCACCAATAGGGCTGGTATTGGATTTGTGACCCTGCATTGAGTTCTACGGTGGAACCATCAGGCAATTGTGCTGTTGCATGTCTCCCGGCAGGAGCCACCACCACAGCGGTATAAAGATGCATAAATGCAGCTATTCCCAGCAATAAAATAATTACAGCAGCTGCGGCCAGCCATACTCGTCGCGGGTGTATCGCGATCATCTTCGCTGTTGAATCCTTTGCTGAATGCTCTATGGAACTAGACAGTCCAGCCCAAACCTCATCTCTAGATTTACTGTAATCAAGATTTAGTTCAGGAAGCATGCTTAGTTTTTCTTCCAGCCTTTTTTCAATATGTGATTGATTTTTTTGCATTTCTCTTTACTCAGAATACGAGATCTTTCCACCAAACAATGGGTATAAGGCTCAGTAAACCAGTGCTTCTTTCAAAATCGCCAGGGCCTTCGTCATCCGCTTCTCCACTGCTTTCACACTGATGCCCAGCCGCTCTGCTATCTCTCTGTATTTCAACTCCTCGGTTCTGCTCATTAAAAAAACGACTCTTAGCTTTTCGGGCATTCTCCTCAATACCTGTTGATATTTGCGTTCCAGCTCTTTATACTGAAACTCTTCTTCGGGTGACAATCCTAATTGAGCGTCACTTCTGCTCATCAGGACAAAATTCTCAACCACTTTAGCATGCCGGTATTTACTGATAAAAAAATCGTGCCCGACTTTAAAGAGGAGACCCTTAAGTTTATCAGGGTCTCCTTTTGGTTGTTTTTCCCAGAGTCGCAGAAAGCACTCCTGTGCTATATCCGTAGCCAGTTCTTTATTCCCTGATCGGTAATAAAGATAATTTCGCAATGCATCAAAATAGGCATCAAACAATGTTTTAAAGACTTCCGGTGTCACCTCTGCAAAAAATTATCTTTACTGACCACTCTGATTTTGGTTCCTGTTCTGATTTCTCTCCCGAACGCGCTCTCCAATTCTGAACTGCTTTTGTCCCTGGGCCATATTCATTCCGGCCAAATTATCACAGGTCCCATTCCCATAATTTAACGCTCCAAAAGCCAGTCCGTTGGCAGAATACTCCACTTCACCACTTACAATATACCGACATCCACCTCTTTTTTGTAGTTGTTCCTTAATTTCACGGGTGTATTCGTTGCCTTCCATATCCACGCAAGTGGCAAATCCGGTGATGCTCATTTCATCGTCTTCATGAGAAAAAGGAGTCCCCATTCCAGACGTCCAGATACGGTCCAATTCTGCATAACAGGTTACTTCAGTCCCGTCAGGATAAGTAACAACAAGATCCCTGACAATATGAACTACGCGCCCGTCATCAACACTGACAACCTCTTTGATAATGGTTCCATTGACAGTAAGAGAATCAACTGAGAAATCGGTAAATGTAACGGTTCTCGTCGCGCCAACAGTATTCATGGGAGCAGAAATCACTATTTCCATGATCCCACTGATTATCCGTCCGTTCTCCAGTTCTGTCTCTTCGCCGTAATCCAATGTAATAGTCCGGGGAAACTCACCTTGGTTCCAATCCACAGACACATCGGGCATATCACCTGATCTGTAGCGGTTGCGAAATTGCTCACGACTTCCTGATTTCAGTTCCTCTGCGAACGAAGCATCAGCACTTAAATCACTAATGGCATCAGCTGTCCCTGAAAAAAGATCGACCTCATAATCTACTGACTCAACAGCATCTTCAATAGCTGCATCAGTAGTAACCACTGATTCTACAGTAATGTTAAAATCAGGTTCTGCATAATCGCTGGCGGGAATTATTTCATCCTCATCATTACATGCGGCAAACAATACTGCTGTTCCCAAAGCCAGGCCAAACAATAACTTTTTCATAACTCCATGTTTTTAATGATCGTTTCTAAATGGATACCGCATGAAAAAGTTTTCACCCTACTCTTTTTTACATTTTTTTATTAGGCATCAGGTATTTCAGTCATTACAGGGATGGTAAAATAGAAGGTTGTTCCTTCACCCAGCTCCGATTTCAACCAAATATCACCGCCCAGCAATTCCACATAAGCCTTAGAGATAGAAAGCCCTAACCCGGCTCCCTCATAACCACTGGAAAAACCTGAATCGACCTGAATAAAACGTTCCAATACTGTATGCTGGTTCTCCTCACTAATACCAATACCTGTATCTCTCACAAAAAACTCAATAAAATCATCCTTAATATGGTAACCAAACTCTATGGTTCCCTGATCGGTAAATTTCACTGAATTTTTTATCAGATTGGTGAGAATGGCATAAAGCTTTTCTTTATCAGTCATTACCAGCAATGGATTTTTTGTCTCAGGGCAGGACTTTTTCAGATCCAGTCCTTTTTCGATGGTCTCAACAGAAAAAAATTTGAAAAGGTAATCCATCTGCTCCCTCACATTGACCATTTCATGCTTCACATCCATCTGCCCGGATTCGATTTTTGAAATATTTATCAAATCATTGATAATCCCCAACAATCGATGACCACTTTTGCGAATAATGTTTACATACTCTTCTTTCTCATCACCGGTAAGCTGAGGGTCTTTCAGTAAGTCGGCAAATCCCATGATGCCATTCATTGGTGTGCGAATTTCATGACTCATATTGGCCAGGAAAGCAGACTTTAGGCGGTCTGATTCTTCGGCCTTTTCTTTGGCCTGCAGCAATTCCTCATCGGCCTCCTTGCGTTTGGTAATATCTACCCAGTAACCAATCAGTTCTATGGGATTCCCTTTTCCATCGTACATAACCTTGGCTTCATCCTGTATCCAGATATACGATCCATCTTTACAACGAAACCGATATTCCATCACATTTTGTCCTTTTTCCAAAACGGTCTCCAAAGTATACAAGGTGTCCAACTGATCCTCCGGATGTAAATGCTCAGACCAAAAACTGGGGTGATTCAGGAAGTCCGAAGCATCAAAACCAGTAAGAATCAACACATTCTCACTGATGTAAGTCCACTTAAATGGCATAAAAGGCTCTGAAGTATATATAACGGCCGGATTGGACGACAACAGATATTTCATTCTCTCACCACTTTGCTGCAGTGCTTCCTGAGCCCTTACTCTTTCGGTAATGTCTTCGTGCATTAGCACAATATATTCCAATTTTCCATCCGATAGAAAAACGGGAAAAATTACGGATCCGATGCAAACCAGATTATCCGGATATTTTTCATCCACCAAATGTGCATTGTACCAAATGGGAGGAGTTTGCACCACCTCCCCAGCCAGAACCCGTTTCAATAATTGCTGAAGGCCGCCTCCCTCAATCTGAGCATCCTCCAAAATAGACCATCCCTCATCGGGCTCTGTTTTAAACAAATCTATAAATGCCGCATTGGAACGCACGTGATAGCCCTTATCGTCTAATATCTGTATGCTGTATGGGTTGTGTTCTATTATTCTGTTCAGAACATCTGACATCTTGCGGGTTTCAAGCTGTGATTTATGAACAGAAGTGATATCCTGGGTAATACCCACAATTTCAATCACCTTTCCATCACTGTTTCTTACCGCAGGCACCAGTTTCACAGAGAAGAAATGTTTGTCATACAGAAAACCACTGTACTCAACTGCATTTCCTTCAAAAGCCTCATCATAATAAGGTTGCAATCGCTCATAAGCTCTTACTCCCATCACCTCCTTCAGATTTTTCCCTTTTACCTGATGAGTCTGCATTTTGTATTTTCTCGCTATCTGCCCCTCGCTGAATAGTGGGTAATATTCACCATCATCGCCAATTTGACAGCGATAAATATGGCTGTTAAGTGTGCCTATGATTTTCAGAAGATTTTCCTCACGGGCTTGTACACCGGCAAGTTGCTTTTCAAGACGGGCAATCGTTTTTTGAGCTTCGTCTAGTTCATCCCGGATGCTCATAAGTTAAGGATTTAAGTAGCTAACCTGAATAATTTAAATAGATGTGCGAATTCCTCAGGTTAAGAATATAAAAAATGGTTTAATTCATTTAGATAATATGCTTCCTTCTCGTATATTTCCATGTAATCGGTGACCAGTCGATAAGATAATATCCCTTCTTTTTTTAACAAACAATCAATTCTGTTTGTTTTCTCCTGCATCACCGGACAGTTTCGAAAAGAAAAGTTAACTACAGCATCAACTTTGTAGTCCTTTACTTTTTGTTTTAAACGTTCGATCTCAAAATCGGGCATACAGGAACTTGAATTCAGGTCAATAGACTCCATCATGTATTTCACCGCCCGTCCAGTCTGATTTTTTTCCTGCCCCGCCAGATCAAGGAATGTGTTAATATCATAATTGATATTGGTAATACCCATGTCAGATTCCTCACATACAATAAGTGCTCCTGTCTTTTCGATAAGCCGGTAAATCTGGCCAAAAGGAGGCATCACGCGAGGAGTAATGAGCATCACTCGTTTTTTGCTCATTTCCGGATCATACCCCATGCCCTGTTGCAGTCGAAACAAAAGTTCACCTTTCAGCTTTTGGAGCGCAGAAAGCAGTTTTCGGGGTTCTTCCACCAAGGCCAACTGCTGAATCCATAAGCTGTTCATTCCGTTGATAGGAGGATTGGGATGCTTTCGAAAACCCAAAACAGTCTGATATTCATCTCTAATTTCGCAAAACAAACGGGAATATCCAACCAGCTTTTGCTTATTTAGACCTTTTCCATTTGTTATTTTCATAACCCATGCATGGAAATCGTCAAAATTAAACGTCACTTCCCTCCCGGGCATTTTCTTCATTTGCAAACAATGCACCTCAAAATCATCAGAAATTTCGCCTGCCAGGTCAGCAGCTCTTTTTATGGAAGGGCAAAGATCTGACCCCAGAACATAATCAGCCAGATTGAAAAAAACACACATCCCAGTGTGCAGAAAACCAATCATAGAACGTGTGAGCGAACACATTCCCCGCGTATAGTTATCGGCATAAGGCTCTACCTCACCAGCACCCATACAAACACTCACAGGAATAAAACCGTCCAGAGCATAAATTAATTCCGGAGGTATTGAATTGCACAGCAATGCCACAATATGGTTTCCTTCACGACGAAACTGATAAAGATCCTTGACCCGCTGACCATGCATCCCGTTCATCATTTCATCAAACAGTCTCATGGTTTGAGGGCGTTCTTTTTCAGCAATCATTTCATCGGCAAACCGTACAATTTTTTCTTTCATCTCACTGTTTAATCTCATCTGCTCATCTTTGGGCAGAAAACGTGATTTACTTTTATTATATGCTACATCGGATATTATATCAGCTTTTTCAAAGTTTTTCATGGAAAAATATTTGTTTTAAGACCAATAAATGTGCTAATCCACTGAAAGCTTTCGTTGTCCGATAGGAGGAATTTCTGATGAATCAATGAGTACATCAATAACAACGGGCTCATTTATTTTTATGGCCTCCGCAAGCGCATTATAAAAAGAGACCCGGTTATCAGCTCTGAATCCTTTTACTCCCATTGACTCGGCCATTTTTGCAAAATCTGTATTCCCCAGTTCGACTCCGATAGTACGATTGAACATCTTTTTGATGGAAGCCTCCGGCATACTGTACCTCGAATCGTTGAAAACGATCCAGATAACCGGAATATGATACTGCCCTCCTGTCGCCACCTCGTTGCCCCCCATAAGAAAAGAACCGTCTCCGCAAATACAGATCACCGGGGCTTTTGGTTGGCTTAGTTTAATTCCGATAGCAGAACTAATAGAGGCCCCCATAGCTCCCAGACCAAGAGTAGGGAAAAAGCTCCCTTTTTCTCCAATGAAGAGGTAGTGCATGGCCCAGGCCCAGTGTGAACTGGAATCGGCCAGAAATATAGTATTATCTGGAGCAAGCTCCTTTACCACACCGAAAAGGCTCTGGGGCTTAAGCGGAGTTCCCTCATGTTTCATCAAGTGGGGATTTAACAATCTCCCATCTTGCGCTATTAATTGCTCCACTTTTTGCCCTGATTGTTTGGGAAGTACACCATTGTGCTCGACTATCTTCAGCAACTGGTGCATTATTACTGCTGCATCACCATTCAAACCCACATCCACCCGGTAGTTTTTCCCTATTTCACGCTTATCAATATCCACGTGTATGATTTTTTTGTCTTTCAGAAACCGCGGATCCCAGCCATAGGTGGAAAACTCGCCAAAACTGGTTCCCACAGCAATAAGCAAATCAGATTGATCGAAGACATAATGCGCTGCAACAGGATGACCACAAATTCCTAACACCCCCAGGCACAAAGGATGATCCGACGGGATGGCTCCTTTTCCCTGAATAGTGGTAGCCACAGGAATTCTAAGCTTTTCGGCTATTTTCAGGGTGTCCTTGCTGGCCATGCTTTGCACAGCTCCCCAACCCACAAGAAAAACAGGCTTTTCAGCTTCATCTATCAAGCGAAGCGTCTCTTTCAGCACAGCACTCTCCACAAACGAACCGCCCGAGAGTAACTTTTCGTTGTCGCTCAAGGGTTCAAATTCTATTTCTGCCTGCTGAATATCAAAAGGGATATTAACATGAACGGGACCTTTTCTGCCTGAAGTGGCACTTCTGAGGGCATATTGAATGGTTTCAACAATCTTTGCGGAAGATACCGCAGCAAAACTCTCTTTGGTTATTGACCTGAAAAAATCCACAGTGTCAATAGATTGTCCCAGTCCGGTGGACTCCTGAAAGGCCCCACGGCCAAAATCTGAGGTAGGAATTTGTCCTGTAATAACCAATAAAGGAACAGAATTCATAAAAGCAGAAGCCACTCCGGTGGCAAGATTGGTTGAGCCGCCCCCTGTGGAACCGCAACAAACACCAACTTTTCCACTCCCCTGAGCATATCCGTATGCCATCAACGCACCACCGTTCTCATGTTTGGTGGCGATAAAATCTATTTCGTCATAATCAAGCAGAGCATCCAGAAGCGGGGCTATGGTTTTTCCTGTTACACCAAAAACATATTCAATTTTTTCACTGATCAACACTTCAGCGATAACATTTACAACTCTCTTTTTCATAAGCAAGTAACTTAGAGGGTTACATGCTATAAGTTACGCAAAAAACCGGAGTTGTAAATACAAAAGTATCCTGGTGAGAAGTTTCTTCTTGAGAAAATGAACTTTCTGGAGAAGATGATGACCCGAAAATAAGCGGAATCGAACATTCTATCTCCAGACTTAAAAATGAAAAAATTTCTGAGTTGATTGAGGAGATGAGCTATAGTTAACCTTTCATTACATTCTCAAACTCCTGCCAAAGATTGTCATCTTTGGGGGTAGGAGCTTCAATAACCACTGGCTCCTGCTTCACCGGATGGATAAACTCAATGCGTCGTGAATGTAGGGAAATCCCGCCTCCCTGATTGGAACGGGGAAAACCATACTTCAGATCCCCTTTTATCGAACAGCCGATCTTGGCCAGCTGGCTGCGTATCTGATGATGACGGCCTGTCATCAGATCAACCTCAAGTAAGTGATAGTTGGCACTGCTGGAAATCAGCCGGTATTTCAGAATTCCCTCTTTGGAACCCGGCCGTTTTTTGGGCAATGCATAGGATTTATTTTTATTACTGTCTTTCAGCATATAATGTCGCAACTCCCCCTCATCATTGGGAGGTAAATTCTTCACGACAGCCCAGTAGGTTTTGCGCACTTGCTTCTCCTGAAACATCTTATTCATCCGACTCAGTGCCTTACTGGTACGGGCAAACAAAACCACTCCGCTTACCGGACGGTCGAGCCGGTGTACAACCCCCAGGAAAACCTCTCCCGGTTTATTGTACTTTTTCTTCAAATAGGCTTTGACCTTCTCGTTGAGTGGTTCATCACCGGTCTCGTCTCCCTGAACAAGGTCCGAACCGGTTTTATTGATGGCGATAAGATGGTTGTCCTCGTAAAGTACCTCTAATTGCATAATTTAAGATTCATTCGTATATATTCAATTTAAGCTATTAGCATGCCCCGGATATTTATGACTCATCCAGTATTTTCAAGACCGGAATAAAACCCGCAATATTAATATTGCTCCCGTTCATTAGGGAAATCACCGGATTTAACATCTTCGATATAGCTACCTACCGCACCGGTAATTTCAGCAAACAAATTGTGATAACGTCTTAAAAACCTGGGTGAAAACGCCTGATTAATCCCAAGCATGTCATGTAAAACAAGCACTTGTCCGTCCACGCCGTTACCTGCACCAATACCAATCACCGGTATTTTCAATTCCGAAGCTACCCGGGTAGCCAGTTTTGCAGGAATCTTCTCCAGCACAAGGCCAAAACATCCCGCTTCTTCAAGAAGATGAGCATCTTCAATAAGTTTATTGGCTTCTTCCTCCTGACGGGCACGAACCGTATAGGTTCCAAATTTATGGATAGACTGCGGGGTAAGCCCCAAATGCCCCATCACCGGGATACCTGCCGATAGAATCCTCTTTACAGATTCCACAATCTCCACTCCACCTTCAAGTTTAATGGCATCTGCAGCCGTTTCTTTCATGATACGAATAGCGGAATGAAGTGCTTCTCTGCTATTCCCCTGATAAGATCCGAAAGGCAGATCCACTACCACAAGAGCCGTTTTGACAGCACGCACAACAGATGCTCCGTGGTAAACCATCTGATCGAGGGTAATAGGTAATGTAGTTTCCCAACCGGCCATCACATTGGAGGCCGAGTCTCCAACCAAAACCACATCAATACCAGCCTGATCCACAATACTGGCCAGGGAGTAGTCATAAGCCGTAAGCATGGAGATCTTCTCTCCCTTCATTTTCATCTCACTCAGAACATGAGTTGTCACTTTTTTTGGACGTTCATTTGCAGCTGACATATCTATTACTTTTTTTTAATCTAAATGGCAAAGTTACCACTTTAATCGGGAGTTTTCCCAATTTCAACATTATTAACCTATCCGGAATAATATGTTTTGCTATTTTTGCATAAAAGCAAAGTACAAATCAACCCTATGGCCAAGTCCTCCATAACTATCAACGACATAGCCCGGGAGCTGAAAGTGGCTCCTTCAACGGTATCGCGAGCGCTGAATAACAGCCGGAAAATCAGTGAAGCCACCAAAAAAAAAATCGTGGAGAAAGCTGAGGAACTGGGCTATAATCTAAACATGGTTGCTTCCAGCCTTTCGCGCAAAACAACCAATACCATAGGCGTTGTGATACCGGTTATCAACAATCATTTTTACAACGAGGTGGTAAATGGCATTGAGGAAATAGCCAGCAACCGGGGCTACCGCATTCTAATATCCCAAACCAAAGAATCTTTCCATAAAGAGGAAGAGATCATGCGTACCATGAGTGCCACAAGGGTGGATGGTGTTATAGCCTGCCTTTCACGGGAAACCAAAACCACCGGGCACCTCATCAAATTAGAAAAAAGTAACATTCCACTGGTGTTGTTCGACCGGGTCAACTATGATTTCCAATGCCGGAAGGTAATTATTGACAACTTCAGTGTCATGGAGCAGAGTGTTTCACATCTGGCCAGATCGGGCTATAAAAATATTGCCCATTTGGGTGGCCCCACAAGCTGCAACGTCTATTCCGAACACGCCAGAGCTTTTAGCGAAACCCTGAAGAAAGAGAATTTACCCTTGCATCCTCAATACCATCTGGCTTCTGATATCACGGAAGAAGATATTTCCGAAGCCATGAAAATCTGGTTTTCGCTGAAAGTTAAGCCGGATGCCATCATTTCGGTAAATAGTAACGCAGCACTATTGGTTTCTAAACTTGCTAAAGAATTACACCTGGCTATCCCCGAAAATCTGGCTATTGTCTCTCTGACAAGCGAACCTGCACTTCAATATGTTGAACCTCAAATTACATCTGTGGAGTTGCCGGGAACCGACATCGGACGAACCTCCATGAAATTCCTTTTGGAGGAGATCAGATACCGGAACCGGAAATTCGATACAACCATCAAACCTTTTCAACTGATTATTCGCAACAGTTCGTTCCACAATCATTAAGAAAAATTTGCCGAACATCTCAGCAATTTTTTCGTATTCATCAATGCAAGCGATTGCACATATAAAATTAATTTACGAAGTTTGTTTTATCATTACCCCCTATTATTCAATAAATAGTGCAGCGCAAAAAAGGACAAAACACAACGAATCAAAACAAAAAACACATGCGACAAAAGAAATCCAGGTTAACCGCCATCCTAAGCATTGTTTCATTGACATTAATCTCATGCATACAGGCAAACATGCAACAAGCCGAAGAAATCTATATCAACAACCAATGGCAACTCTTTCCTGCATCAACAAATGCAGTAAGCGACAGCATTGTTTCCACATCGGGTTTTGAAGCATCCGATGCAGTGAATATTTCCCTGCCTGCCACAGTCCTATCAGGGCTGCGGCAGAACGGTCGGTACGAAGACATTTTTTTCAACATGGGACTTCGTAAAGTGGACGAATCCCTTTTCAAATCCCCCTGGTGGTACAGAAAAGAGGTCACGATTGCCGAGCCTTCACCAGGTATCAATTACCAACTTATCCTGGAGGGAATTAATTACAAAGCAGAATTATGGATCAACGGATATGAAATAAATGGCAGCACCCGGATGGAAGGAGCCTTTGGCATTTACAACCACCCCGTAACACCCTACCTGAAAGCAGGAAACAACACCATTGCAATAAAGATTTATCCGCCACAAAAAGGCGATCTCACCCTGGGATTTGTGGACTGGAATCCGGAAGCACCGGACAAAAACATGGGTATATGGAGAGGTATTCGGCTCAAAAAAACCGGAAGTATTACCCTGTCGCATCCCAGCGTACGATCCTCTATAAACACCCAAACCCTTGACGAGGCAGACCTGACAGTATCTGTTTTTGCAAAAAACTTATCCGATACTCCCCTTAATAGCACGCTCACAACCACCCTGCTTGACCGTACAGTTTCAAAAAGCATCACCCTCAATCCGGGTCAGGAAAAAGAATTCCTTTTCACACCGGACGAATTTCCGGAACTAAAAATTGAAAATCCGCAATTATGGTGGCCCAACAACCTTGGAGAACAACCGTTACACTCGTTGACAATCAAAGCAACAACCAACAACAATCTTTCGGACATAGCCGAAACACGTTTTGGTATACGTCAGGTGGAAGACTATTTTACAAAAGACGGATACCGCGGCTTCAAAATTAACGGGAGAAAATTCCTTGTGAAGGGCGCAGGTTGGGTGGACGATATGCTACTGGCTGACACTGATGAGAAAGTAAAAGCCCAGATTGACTATGTCAAGTCAATGAATCTTAATACCATTCGGCTGGAAGGTTTCTGGGGTAAAAACAACACGCTTTACGATTATTGCGACGAACAGGGCATTATGCTGATGATAGGCTGGAGCTGCCAATGGGAATGGGAAAGCTATTGTGGCCGTCCCGAAGGAGAATACATGTCGATATATCCGGAAGAATACGAAAGGGAAGCCAGGGCTTATCGGCAGCAGGTATTGAGAGCCAGGAATCATCCTGCCATGTTACTATGGACTTATGGCAGCGATCGTCTGCCTCATCCTGATCTGGAGCGCATCCTCAACAGCAATATGGCAGCAATAGCCCCCGATGCACCCGTGGTTACCACCTGCCGTGGTGTTGAAGTAGGCGGACACCAAAACACCAGTCAGATCAGCGGCCCGTCGGGTGTAAAAATGCTGGGGCCCTACGACTGGGTACCCCCGATGTACTGGTACACCGATACGCTCTACGGCGGAGCTTACGGGTTCAACACTGAAACGGGCCCCGGCCCTCAAATCCCCCCCATTGAAAGCATCAAAAAAATGCTTCCCGAAGAAAACTGGTGGCCGATGGATTCACTATGGCAATACCACTTTGGACGGAATGAATTCGCCAGCATAGAGCGTTACCTCAAAGCCTTCAATGCCCGCTACGGAGAAAGCCGGTCACTGGAAGAGTTTGCGTTCAAAAACCAGTTATCCAACTACGAAGCTATCAGGGGAATGTTTGAAGCTTTTGCCGTCAACAAATATGAAGCTACCGGGGTCATTCAATGGATGCTGAACTCCGCCTGGCCGGAGATGTACTGGCAACTCTATGACTACTATCTCAGGCCAAACGGCGCATTCTACGGAACAAAAAAAGCCTGTGCACCACTGACACCGATTTTCAATTATAAGGATCGGTACATATATATCAACAATGATCTATCAACTTCTTTTTCCGACCTCATCATCAGTATAAAAGTTCTTTCAATCAACTCTGATGTTTTACTTGAAAAGGACATCCCCTTTACCATAGATAAAAACACGGTTCAAAAGGCTTTTGAACTCCCGCAGATGCAGATTGAGAACAAAACATTTTTCCTTGACCTGAGAATCAAAGGATCTTCGGGCAAAGAACTGGCGACCAACTTTTACTGGCTCTCTACCCAAAAAGACAAACCTGATTTCGAAGCCACTACCTGGGTGCATACACCCACCGTTGAATTTGCCGACTTTAAAGACATCAACCATCTTGAACAACCGGAAATTACTCTTAAGGTGCAAAAAGAAATCAGCGAACAAAGCATCCAGATGATTTGCACCCTTGAGAACAAAAGTGACAAACTGGCTTTTTTCAACGAGTTGCTGGCTGTTAACAACACCAACGGCGAGGTAATTCTGCCCGTATTGTGGGATGACAACTACATCTCATTGTTACCTGGAGAGCGTAGAACCATCAACGCCACCATCCCCGGGGAAAACCTCGTACCGGAAAACATATCTATCAAAATTAAGAATCTGCAGAAAGCAATAAATAACCGGGATTAGAAAGCAAGCCGGGGAAGAACTGTTACTTCTGTTTTTCCCCGGTATTTTGAATATCCAAAAGAGTAGTTATTCCCAATTTTCCTTACATGCAAAAAACAATTATAGGCATAGATCTCGGCGGAACCAACATGCGGGCCGGCCGGGTAAAGCAAAATAAAATAGAACAAGTAGCCAAATCACCTGTTCCCGACACCGAGAATCCTGATCTGGTGATGAAGCATCTAAAAGAGATCATTAAAACCGTATTAACACCGGCAGTAGCAGGAATAGGTATTGGAGTACCGGGAATTGTGGATTACAAATCAGGAATGGTTTTCGACATCCAGAATATTCCTTCCTGGAAAGAGGTACCGGTAGCAGAAATATTATCAAAAGAGTTCGGTCTTCCTGTTTACGTAAACAATGACGCCAATTGTTTTGCCGCAGGCGAGCGTTTTTTTGGAGAAGGACAAAAATACGATGATTTTACGGGCTTAATTATCGGTACCGGCATGGGAGCAGGTATCATTAAAAACGGCAGGCTCATTCCGGATCAAACCTGTGGCGCAGGTGAGTTTGGGATGATTCCTTACCTTAAACACAATTATGAATACTATTGCAGCGGTCGCTTTTTCGAACAGAAAAGCAACTTAAGTGGAGAGCAAGCTGCCATTATGGCCAAAAACAATGATGATCAGGCACTTCAACTTTTTAGCAAATTTGGACAACATCTGGGGAATGCCATCAAAACCATTATCTTTGCACTGGATCCGGAAGCTATTATTTTAGGAGGATCGGTTTCCAAATCATTTCGTTTTTTCGAGGAGGCGTTAAACAATGAATTGGCAACATTTCCATATAGCCGAACCATTCAGAACCTTAAGGTTTTACCCTCCCGAATACCCGAAATTGCTATTTTAGGAGCTGCTGCCCTCTATTATGAAAAGCAGTAAATAAAAAATAATAACAAAAAGGCCATGATAAAAGACTTGACCCGTCCGAATCAACCGGTAATTGGTGTCTATTTAGGAGGAAAAATACTCAAAGCTGGCAGAATATCCAATGATCAGGTAGAAAAATTTCTTGAAACGGAGATTGACAACACTGCCAGTGAAGAAACAGTGTTAAAACAAGTTATTGATGCCATTTCTGGACTTTTCACCCCCGATATTGCCGGGATAGGTATCGGAGTGCCCAGCCTGGTGGATGTTCATAAAGGCATTGTTTACAATGTAGAGCACATTCCTTCCTGGCGAACAGTACACCTGGGAGAACTTCTAAAAAAACATTTCAGAACAGGAGTTTATGTAAACAATGATGCCAATTGCCTTGCCATTGGTGAAAAGTATTACGGAGCTGGTTCTCAATACCGCAACATGGCGGGTATCGTAGCTGGTATTGGTTTGGGGGCAGGGGTTATTGTAGACAACCGTTTGTACAGCGGGTCTAACTGCGGAGCCGGAGAATTTGGCTACATCCCTTACAAAGATCGCAACTATGAGTATTATTGCACCACCGGATATTTTGATAAGAAATATGGGATAAAACCCGATACGCTGTTGAAACGGGCAGAGAAACAGGACAAAATCGCGTTGGCCATTCTGGAACAATTTGGCTTTGATTTTGCCAATTTCATTATGGCGGTCATGTTCTCGGTTGATCCGGAGCTAATTGTCATTGGCGGAAGCATCACTTCGTTTTTTCCCTATTTTGAAAAACCCTTATGGAAAACCCTCCATAGTTTTCCTTTTGAAAAATCAGTAGAAAACCTGAAAATAAAAATTAGTTCCAACCCCAATATTGAGGTACTGGGTGCCGCAGCTCTTTATTTTGATGCCCAGAGAAAAAATTAAAGCTAACAAACACACCAAATGATTCAGATAGGCCAGTACAACAAACTCCAGGTGGCAGAACTATCCCAATTCGGGGCCTTCCTTGATGGAGGAAATCTTGGAAACATCCTTCTTCCCAACCGATATGTTCCGGATGAATTGAAACCCGGACAGGAAATTAAAGTATTCATTTATCTTGATTCCGAGGACCGACTGATAGCTACCACAGAGCATCCCCTGGTAACTGTGGGCAAATTCGCCTTCCTCAGGGTTAGTGATGTAACAGGTGTTGGTGCCTTTCTGGACTGGGGGCTGCCCAAAGACTTACTGGTTCCTTTCAGAGAACAAAAACAGAAAATGATCAAAGACCAATATTATGTGGTTTTTGTTTATCTCGACGACGAAACCAAAAGAATTGTTGCTTCAGCCAAAATTGACAAATTTCTGGACAATGTTTCTCCAAAATATCAACCAGGCGACAAGGTAGACTTAATTATTGCCGGTCAGACCGAACTGGGCTACAAAGCCATCATCAACCAAACTCATACCGGCCTGATATACAGAAACCAGACCATCGAGACACTTCAAAACGGAAAAAGGACAACCGGCTACATTGTGCGAATCAGGGAAGACGAAAAAATTGATCTCTCCCTTACACCTATTGGGGCCGATGCCATCAATACCAATGTTGAGACTCTGTTAAAAAAACTGGAACTAAACAGTGGCTTTTTACCGTTGAACGACAATTCTTCTCCCGAAGAAATAAAGTTACTTTTGAAAATGAGCAAAAAAGCGTTCAAAAAAGCTGTGGGATCGCTTTACAAAAAGGGACAGATTACATTTGAAGAGGATGGAATCAGAATGAATCGTCCCTGACCAACTCTGTGTACACCGGTAAGTGATCACTAAATCCCCCCAGATACTGATATCCCCGGTAAGTTCTTTTTAACCGCATGCCGGGATATTGGGGATCTTCTTCCAGTAGAAAAGGAGCGGTGATAATTTTCATGTGATTTTGCGACAGGCATAACTTGTTTTGACATTTTCCCGGAAGCAAAGATTCAGAAACAAGGATCTGGTCAAAGCAGTCCCACTGATTCCGATACCGGAGTGTGCCCGGCACTTCCCCCACTGCATTGACAGCTAGATTATGCAGGCACGTTTCCAAATTGCGAATACTCCGATCAGCAGGCCCGTCATTAAAATCCCCCATAACTATAATATTGGCCAAGTCATTACTTTCCACAATCGAATCGCAAAGATTTTTCAATACGTTGGAGGCCAACAGTCTTTTTTTCGCAGTGACTACCTGCCCGCCCCATCTTGAAGGCCAGTGATTGACCATCACATGCAAAGTATCTTTCCCGTCCAGCACACCTTTAACATACAGAATATCGCGTGTGGCCCGTTCGGTATTTCCAAAATCCACTTCAATGGGGATGGAAGTCAATACCGCAAATCGGTCAGAACGGTATAACAGCGCCACATCAATGCCCCGGCTATCCGGAGATTCAAAATGCACCACAGAATAATGTAAATGATTCAACCCGGTATTGAAAATAAGCCCCTTTAAAACACTTAGATCCTCCACCTCACAAAGCCCCACCAACACCGGAGGATTCCATTTGCCGGCATACAAAATGACCCTGGAAATATTCTGTTCCTTTTTACGCTGCCGGGCCTTTGTCCATCTGCGCTCGCCATCGGGAGTAAACTCAAGATCATTCTTTCCCTCATTCCGATCAGGGTTGAACAAATTTTCTACATTATAGAATAATACACCAGTTGTACCTGTTTGCAAATGCTGTCCCCCAGCCAAGGTGCAAACTTGCAGAAAAAAAAGAAAGAGAAAGATTCGAAAAAAGATAAAGTGTAGCATGAAATCAGGATTAGGGAAGAGCAAGCAATGTGCAAGAATTACAAATCATCAATTCGCTCAAAAGCGCCCAAATCAGGGGCAGCATCTTCCATACGATTGATTCCCAAAGCATCTTCAGGATATTCCTTGCCTACATTTATATCACCGGCATCTCTGGCGACAGAAAGTGAATCAAGCTGATAATCGTATTTTGAAACATCTACAAACCCGGGATTTTCATTAAAAAGTACACTCTCCTTAAAAAATCCGGAATATGCTTCTTGCAGAGATTCACTAATACGAACCATGGAGTGATCAAAATTCACATTAATCAACTTATCCAGATCAGTCTCGTTATCTGAGAGAAAATCAAATTTCAACTCATTACTGTTACGACCGGCAACAATACAGTTGTAGAAATTGGCCGCTTCCAATGTAAATAACTGCTCCTGATCGTTGGCATCAATAAAATAATTGGAAATAACCAACGCAGGGGTACTACGGTAATTCAGGTTAAAATAATTGGCAATAGTGCAATGATAGAAATTATACTCACCTCCCAGTGTAAGGGCAACAGATGCGCTTCCACAATCACCAAAAACAGAGTTGGATGCTTCAATCCTTGAGTTTTGAGCAATCAATCCCTGGGAGGCAACATGTTCTATCCAAACATTCTTTAAATACAAAGGTGGATCATCTTTCTTCACCCCCACAGAATCCACCACAAGCCCCATGGTGCTGTTACGGATAAATGCATTTTCAAGCACATGTTCCCTGCTTCCCGGCATCAGTTGTATATACCCCCATTGACCGGCTTTATCCTCATACCATTCATCCAGCCGGTCACTCATAAAGGTGACAGGCTCCTCCACTGTCCCATTCACTTTTAAGGAGCCAAAAACAATCAATGAAGCATCTTTGTGAAAATGCAATCTGGCACCGGGTTCAATGGTCAATGTTTCTGCACTATCCACCACAACCCAGTCATAAATCAGATATGGTTTATCTTTGGTGAAGGTAGTTGTTTTTAAATTTTCCCGGCGAAGTGGAATTACATTCTGCCCGTAAGCCAACAGCTGAATAGTATAAATCTGGTTTTGCGTATACACAAACAGCGAATCTGACACCACAAAAGGAGCGCTTTCCGAACTAGGATTAATATTGACTTCCAAAAAAACAAAAAGACTGTCACTCCCTCGCAACGGGACATCATAAACCATGGTTCCGGCAGTGCCATTCACATTCATCAGGAAGTCGGAATTGTCTCCCCCGGCAAGTTCAATAGCCTCAATCATCATATCCTCCTGCACCGGATTGTATATCCGAAGATTCTGAGTGATAGACCCCACAGAAGTAAAAACAGTATCAAAAGCTACTGTATCAGCACTAAAAGAGAGTGTCTGATTGCCACCACGAAAAACATACTCCCGCTCACATCCTGTAAAAAAAGCTACAGCAAGCACAATAAGCAAAAATAATGCTGATGATGATATGTTTTTCTTTTCCTTCAAGACCAAAAATTCTTTGTTTACCAAAATACCCCTAACCACTCAACTTCCTAAAAGCAAACACTTAAGCGGCATTTAAATTGTATTTAACCACTAAATTCTAACTACACATACTGTTTTATCCTGCAAAATAAGCAAGGATTCTTCAAAATACAATGCTTTTTTTATTAAAGCCGAACTTTTTTTTACATATATTAACAATGAAATTGTACGATTGTTCTATTTTTAAGTTTCATTTTTCAGAAAATAAAAGCACCCTTTTATGGAAAGAGAACAACCACAGGATCCATCGCGTTTCGACAGTTTTTTTTCGGGGAAACCCTATACTTTCGATAAGTTTGTACGATTACTTATCGCAGGCCTCGTCATTACCGGCCTCATCCTCCTCATACGTTATCTAAGTAACGTTCTTGTACCTTTTTTTATTGCCGTTTTACTGGCCTATCTTATCGATCCACTGGTCACTTTTATACAAACCAGGATCCGTGTCCGGCACCGGGGCCTTGCGGTAATATTAGCACTGCTCTCGCTGGCACTGGTTATATCACTAATCATGTGGTGGCTTGTCCCCCAGTTCATGACGGAAATGCAAAAAATGGCTCAACTGATAAAGACCTATCTTAAAAACACTTCTTATCACGACATATTGCCACCACAAATTGATCAATGGCTAAGAGATATGCTGGCCAGTCAGGATCTGCAAAAAGTACTGAACACCTCTGATCTTACAGAAACCCTGAAAGACCTTTCAAAACCGGTACTACAGGTATTTTCCGGGTCATTAAACATTCTTTTTGGCACTCTCGGTTTTTTGATAGTCCTGCTTTACCTCATCTTTATCTTAATAGACTATCCCAAAATGGAAGCCTCCTGGCCCAAGCTCATACCCGTAAAATATCGATCTCTGGCCCGTGAAATAGCCGATGATCTGGCCATGTCCATGCGGATTTATTTCCGGAACCAGTTTCTTATCGCCATGACCGTGGGTATACTAATGGCCACAGGTTTCAAAATCATTGATCTGCCCATGGGAATTACTCTGGGGCTCTTTATTGGAGTGCTCAACATTATTCCCTATTTACAAATGATTGGGTTTTTACCCGCTATTCTGCTTGCCTTGCTCAAATCAATGGAAACCGGGGACAGTTTCTGGCAAATTTTACTGTCCGTTTTTATCGTAATTGCCATTGTCCAAATACTCCAGGACATGGTTTTGGTTCCCAGAATAATGGGCCGGGCTTACAACATGAATCCCGCCATCATTCTTCTTTCACTGTCCATCTGGGGATCTGTTATGGGATTGCTTGGGATGTTGCTGGCATTGCCACTGACCACCCTTTTTATTTCCTACTATCGCCGCCTGGTCATAAAAGAACCGCTCAAAGCAGGGCCGATAGATTCTAAAAAAAATCCTCCCGAAAGAGAGGATCCGGAGCCGGAAGCCTAAAACCTTCCGGCAATAAGTACATATATCAATTCAATGACTGGCTAATCAGCTTCACGAACCCGTCCAATTCCGGAAACATTGGTAAAAACCTTCTCAGGACTTCCTTTGTAAGTAACGGAGCAAGCTCCGGCCACATCTACATTCAATCGTTGAGAGGCATAAACTTCCGCTTTGCCTGCTCCGGCCAGTGATAAATCCAAGTCCGCAACATGCAGGTCAAAAGCAGCAACTTTGCCTGCTCCGGGAATTTCAAGCTTTACCTGCTCTATGTCTCCTCTTAAATTCAGGTCGGTAGCTCCAGCCATCTCTCCACCAAAATAGTTCCCCGAAAGGCTGATATCCATCTTCAAAGCTCCTGCACTCTTTATCTCCAGGTGATCAAACCGGAACGTTTCGTCGGAAACAAAACTTGCCGATTCTTTAATTTCAATAAATTTAATTACAGGTGCTTTAATGATTAATTCTGCCCGCCTGTGATTTTTGAAAAGATTGTTGTCAATGGTTTTCACCGACAGAACTCCGTCGGAAATATCAACCAATATTAACTCTTTCATCTCTTCATCGGCATGAATTTCAATGGAGTTCTCCTCAGCATTTTCAAGTTTCACAAGATAGTTACCTTCTAACTCGATGGATGTAAACTCACCCGTATGCTGCCCCTCCATAAATTGTACCACTTCAGAATTATTGTACGATTGAGGACGTTCATACAAACATCCGGTTATTCCTACCGGAAGTAAAGCAATAACGATAAAAAATATCTGACGTAACATTTTAAGATCCTCCCTTTTTTCTTACCTTAAACACATTCCGGGCCAAACAATATAAAAAACTACATAACAACAAATTAACCCACATTTAACAGATTACAAAGATAGAATAATTGTCCATTATCGACTCAAAATTGTCCGTTATCGAACAAAAAGGCCGGGATTCTTTATCAGAACCCCGGCCTTTGATTGAACCAATATCTTAGTTAGCTCAGGCGATCAAGAACTGCCATCACTTCTTTCACATGTTGACGACTACTTTCGAGCAATGCTTTTTCTTCCTCGTTGAGATCAAGTTCGATCACTTTCTCAACACCGTTTTTGCCCAACACTACCGGTACTCCCAGGTAACAGTCATCGATACCATACTCTCCTTCGAGCTTGATACATACAGGGAACACACGTCTTTGATCACGAACAATGGCTTCCACCATTTGTGCAGCAGCAGAACCCGGAGCATACCAGGCTGATGTCCCCATCAGCTTCACCAACTCACCACCTCCAAATTTGGTGCGCTCAATAATAGCATCCAGTTTATCTTTTTCAATCAGTTCGGTTACCGGTATTCCACCAACAGTAGTATATCGTGGCAGCGGAACCATGGTGTCTCCGTGACCACCCATCAATACAGCCTGAATATCTTTGGGAGATACGTTCAGTTCCTCAGCCAGAAAAGCACGGTAACGGGCAGTATCCAAAATACCTGCCATTCCCATCACCTTATTTCTCGACTTATTGGCTGACAAATGAGCCTGATAAGTCATCACATCCAGTGGATTGGATACAATTACGATAATGGCATCAGGAGAATATTTAATCACCTGTTCAGTAACAGTCTTTACAATACCAGCATTTGTTTCAATAAGATCATCACGTGTCATTCCTGGTTTACGGGGCAATCCTGAAGTGATCACCACTACATCAGACCCTTCGGTTTGGGAATAATCGTTGGTCACCCCTTTGGCACGGGTGTCATACATGTTAATAGGAGCTTTTTGCCATATATCAAGGGCCTTTCCTTCAGCCACACCTTCCTTAATATCTACCAATATCACCTCATTGGCAATCTCACGATAAGCCAATACATCGGCACATGTAGCGCCCACGTTTCCGGCACCAACAACTGTTACTTTCATAAAATTCTAACTTTTGAGCGTTTATAATTCTATATCTATTACTTACCTATACCCATCAGGGAAATGACTCCCAAATGCAACGGCAAATATAAACAAGCCCTCCTTATTAAAGAAAAATTTCTTCATTTTTTTTGCCTGCCACATGTTAAAATTCTGTAACAAACCTGCAGTTGTTCAAATATTCAAAAAAACAAAACCGCAGTTGTTGGGGAATTAACATCCAACCTCTGCGGTTTGTTTAAACTTTCTATTTTTCAATCAATTATTGAGGCGGATGTTTCAACAATCTATCTCCGGCGCTCACTCCATCCATTACACGTATCATCCGCTCATTTTCACCATCCGTCTGAATTTCCTGTCGCACCACACCCAATGGCGTTTTCTTATACACTACCTGTTCGTTATCCTCCACAAAAACAACTTCACGTGGTACCATCAGCTGGTCATCGATGGCCTGAATAATAAACCGATTGGTTGAAGTCATTCCCGGCAACAAATCGAAATCTTTTGGCTCCACCTCTATTTCGACTTTAAAACCATTCAAAAACTGCCCATCAATCTCCTGCCCGATATTGGCCACATTCCTTACCACACCATCAAATTCCTGACCGGGGAAAGCATCAATGGCAATTTTCACCGACATCCCCTCCCTTACTTTCGTAACATCAATTTCTTTCACATAAGTGACTGACAATATCGTAGACAAGTCTGGTAATATAGCAATTCGGGAATCCCAACGGCTCACCATGGAACCTACTTTTCTTTTCTCACCGTCCCACTCCCGGGCATAGACCACCACCCCTGCCGACGGAGCCTTAATAATCAGGTCTTTCTTAAGTTGCAAAAGAGTTTCCATCTGACGCTCCTCCTGCTTTATATTATCCTCAATACGTCTGATGCTCAACTCATTTTTCCTTTGCTGTTGCTGATAGTTTCGTTTTTTCTGTTCGAGCGATCTCTTGGCCATCTCCAGCTTAATATCTGCCTGTCGCTGAACAGCTTTACTTTCATAAACCGATTGTTCCACTTTGATTTCAGCATCCATTACATCATCCCGGCTTCTTCTGATGGCATCTCTGGCTTCTGTCAAATTCAGAGAGCTATCCATTTTTGCATTCTCCAAATTGGCATAAAGCATATCCAGGGCTTCGCGGGTACTTTCGATATGATCTTCCACCTCCGATGGATCCAGGGTGGCCACATAATCTCCTTTTCTCACTTCAGTTCCTTCTCTTACCAGATCGTTGATTTCAAGACGACGAATTCTGACAGTACGATCCAGCAACACATCAGGAATCAAAATATCAGTAGATTCATGAGCTTCAAGTTCTCCCATCGAAACTACATAATACTCAAAACGCCCCTTGACTACTTCCACCAACTCTTCCTTTGCGATGGTATCGGTCAAAAAAACCTTATACCCTGCATATATCAAAATCAATAGTACGACAGGAATCAGAAATAATATTTTTCGTTTCATAGTTGTTTCCTTTATGATTTGCTGCACCCTTTATTGCTGCAACAAGTAATCGAGTTCCTGCATCAGGGGTTCTTCTTCAATAAAATCGTAAAGTGTATACTGACGCATCTGGAAATAGCTGCGCCAATACTGGCGCAAAGAAGAAATGTAATTTCTCCTTGCCGCATCCAGAGAGTTACGGGCAGAATTGAGCTTAATCACATCCACTTTATCGATGAGGAAACGTTGCTTGGTAACTTCATATCCCCGCTGTGCAATTGTATCAGCTTTGGCAGATATCTCCACCTGCTTTTCCTGCATGTTAAACTCCATGATTCGTATAAACAAGTCCTGTTCAAAGTCGATGCGTTCCTGCTTCACAGTGGCTTCGGTTACATCCCTGTTGGAACGGGCCATTTGAATCTGCCCTTTCCTCAGCCCCCAATCAAGGATCGGGATGCTCAACGATACCCTTACCTGTTGCTGGTCGGCAAAAGGAGATTCATAGGCCACACCCACTTCATCAGCATTCTTGTTAATACCAAAATTAGCCCTTACATTGGCATTCAAACCACTCTCCGAACGGGCCCGGGCAATGGATTGTTCCGCCTCCAGCAATCGTTGCTGAAAGTCCAGAATATCGGGATTATTTTCGATAGCCAAGGCCATTGCTTTTTCGGGGTTAACCTTCAGCTCAGGAATCTCATCCGGAATTTCACAATTGATAACTACATTGTCTTCCAGTCCGAGAAAAGAACTAAGTGCAGCCCTCGACTGACGCAAATCAACCTTTGCCCTGGTCACTTCCATGCTCGCATTCAAAAGGCCCAGTTCCAGATCGAGCAATTCATCCTGAGTAACAGTTCCTATCTCAAAACGCCCTTTCCCGATATTATACAGGGTATCGGCATTGGAGTAATTGGTCTCAGCAATTTTCAAATTGATCTCCGCTGTAACCTGACCGAAAAAATAGTCGGTGGCCTGAATTGCCAGCGATTCCAGCGATTGCAGGTAGTCCCGCTTGGCTTTTTCGAATTTCAGTGGTTCTATTCTTGACTCCCAGCGAAAACGGTTGTAACCATTGAGTGGTTGTGTAAAACCCACACTCACAGGAACCGAAGCATATTGAATGTCATCTTCATCGTCCAGATTCTGAGAACGCGACAGAGAAGATGTGACATCAAAAACACCCCCGGTAAATGGCACATTCTGCCGTACAGAAAGGGACGCATCAGAAGTAAAGTAGGAGCGCTGATCGAAATATTCCCCCTGATCAGCATTAAATCGACTCACCACCGACCGATCGTAATTGACGGGAGTGGCTTCGAGGCTGAGGATCGGCAATCTGTCGGCCTGATAACTGCGGAATTCCCAGTAACGAGCCAAATACATATTCTTGGTACGAAAACTGTATAGCGATTGCTCATGAGCCAGATCAATCACATCATCCAGCTTCATGGTAATTTCCACCGCATCTTCAGGTTCCACCTCCACAAAATACTCCGTTTCCTGAGCAAAACCTCCAGTGGCAAAGCAACCGGTAATTATAGAAAATAAAAAAACAAACCGTTTCATAACACACTATAGATCATTATTTTTTAACTGTAGCAATAATTCAGAAAACCCGGGCTTTATTGTCGCAACGATTCTACCGGATCCTGTTCGGCAGCTCTTTTGGCTGGCAGATACCCAAAAACAATCCCCACAGTGGCAGAAACACCAAAAGCAACCACCACTGAAAACAGCGTAACGATGGTCTCAATATCGGCCATTACATGAATAACATGTGCCAACACAATTCCCAATACGACTCCTATCATTCCACCAGTGACACTTATGAGGGTTGATTCGGAAAGAAATTGTACGATAATATCCTTTCGGGAAGCTCCTATCGCCTGTCGCGTACCGATTTCACGAATACGTTCCCACACTGACGCCAGCATTATATTCATAATACCGATGCCACCGACGATGAGTGAAATACTGGCAATGGCTCCAAGAACAATATTAAATATATCATTGGTTTTTTGTTGCTGCTTGAGTAATAACTCGGGAACAGTCACCTCGAAATCATAAATATCGGAATGCCTTCTTAACAACATTCGCTGAATAACATCGGCCGAAGCACTAAGCATCTCGGTCTCTTCCACCTGAACAATTATTTTATCCAGCTGATTTCCCAATTCAAAATCTTCGGTAGCTTCCTCATTATTCCCTCCACCCCGCGTTACCTGCTCCAGCACTTGCGGATCAATTCGTGCTCTATCTTTAAAGCGTCGCAGCATGGTTTTCACCGGAATAATGATTTTGTTATCAGTACTGCTGATTCCCAGCTCATCGGAAGCAGAGGCTGTGAAGTCGCGTCTTTCAATTACTCCGATTACCTGTACCCAGGTTTCGCCACACTTAATATGCTCCCCAATTGGATTACGGGTGCCAAAAAAGCGATTACGGATATTGTCTCCAATAATAGCCACCGGCTTGCCTCCATTAGCCTGTTGCTCACTAAAGACAGTGCCTCGCGCAACGTTGATATTGAGCAATTCAAAATAAGCTGGAGAAACCCCCTCCAATACCACGGGATAACTCTTCCCTCCCAGAATAGCGTGATAATTTATGGAAACTACCGGACTGATCCGGGAAACGGTAGGAATAGTATTTTTAATGGATTCGGCATCCTGAAGTGTCAACCCCGGGGAAAAACGGGTGGTATTATCTCCTCCGCTTTCAGCACTTGCATCGATCGACACGTCCGATGGGGTAACAATAATATTATTGACTCCCACCAATTTGATCTGCTCCAAAACCTCTTGTTGCGCACCGCGTCCGATAGCCAACATACTGATTACTGCTGCCACACCAAACATAATACCCAGGGCGGTAAGAAATGACTTTAGTTTATTGGCAAGAATGGCTTCTACGGCGATCAATACATCGTGGAAATATCGCGAAAATAAATACTTTAGCCGCTTCATTGTCCCCTCCTTCCTTCCATGGGCCATTTTCCTTCAGCACCAAAGCCGGGAGGAGGACCGGGTCGCTCAGGCTTTTGCTTCTCCTGTTGTTCCCGTTTTTTCTCTTCTTCCAAAGCCTCTTGTTTCAGCGTTTCATATATCTCAATCCCTTCAAACATCAATTCATCTGCATTTCCCGGAACTGTCAGCGCTATTTCTGCTCCCGCATCCAGTCCCTTTTCTACGACAACGTAATTGGCATTTTCACTACCCGTATCAATAATTTGTTTTACCCAGTCTCCTCCATTATTCAGATACACAAACTGCAAGGTATCGTTTCTGAACATTCCTTCCAGAGGAATGAAGCAAACATCTGAAAGCGAGTCAGTAGTGATTACATTACTGGTTGTCATCGCCGGGCGTAATTCAGAATCAGTATTATTCAACTTAATAATAACTTCAAAAACCTTGGCATCCCCATCGGGCAATACCTGGCCAATATTGGCCACTGAAATCACCCGCCCGTCAAATGACTTGGCCGGGAAAGCATCAATCCCAATTTTTGCTTCCTGTCCTGACTTCACCTTCGATATATCAATCTCATTTATGTAAGTACGTGAAATCATAGACGACAAATCGGGGAGCTCCGCAATCGTTGAGGCCCATCGGCTTACCGTGGAACCTGCCTGAATTTTATTTCCAAAGCGATCGTAACTGTATATCACCATTCCGGGTTTTGGAGCTTTAACCTCCAAAGCCTCAAAAAGGGCCTCAATTTCAGCAATGCGGTCATGGCTTTTCCTGACTTCCTCCCAGGCTCTGCCAACATCATACCTGGCCTGTTGTTGCTTGAGTTCATAGTTCCTAAGTGATTGTTCCAAATCCCTTTCGGCACGATCCAAATCAAGTTGCGCCTGTCTTTGTACTGCCGGTGATTCGTAAATGGATTGTTCCACCACCAGCTTTTTCTCTTCCACATTTACTCTGGCATCCAACAATCCGTCGCGCAGATTACTCATATTGATGTTGGTATCTATTTTTGCATCCTCAAAGCCTTCCAGCGCTTTTTCCAGCTCGTCTTTGGCTTCGGTCATCAGCTCTTCTACGGCGCTATGATCTAAGGATGCCACAAACTCACCCGAATCCACAACAGTGCCCTCTTCTACAATATCAGTCACCTGGATTTCATAAATTCCCAAATTACGGCCCGATAAAGCAGAAGGCACCTCAATGGAGGTAGCATTCTCGGCCTGCAACTGACCAGTGGAGATTACCTGCGCCACAAAAGGCCCCTTTTGTACAGAAACTGTAATCATTCGTTCGTCGGTAACCACCGACCGCCCCATAGACCATATCAGCACAATGGCTACCAATATGAGGGCAGGTACATAATAAACAGGTCGTAAAAAACGCTTCATAGTGATTTTAATAAATTTTCAAGAAGGAATTTTTATTTTGTATAATCAGATAAATATGACAGGTGTCAGTATGGATAGTTTAAATTATAAATAAAAAAAGCCGTCGGATTTTTTTTCTGACGGCTCTTTCAAAGCTTACAACAACGATTTCATTACATCCATCATCGACTCAGCCAACCTACTGGCCTCCGGCACACTACCAGCCTCCGAATAAATTCTGACAATGGGTTCTGTATTGGATTTTCGAAGATGCACCCAGGAACCGGCAAAATCAATTTTCACACCATCGACTGTACTCACTTGTTCATCTTTGTAATGTTCTTTTACTTTCAACAACAGCTTATCTACATCCACTTCAGGAGTCAGTTCCAATTTGTTTTTCGACATAAAGTAAGCAGGATACTCTTTTCGTAATTCAGAGGTCTTTTTCCCTTTCTTTGCCAGATGGGTCAGGAACAAAGCAATACCCACCAAAGCATCACGTCCGTAGTGGCTTGCAGGATAAATTACACCACCGTTGCCTTCGCCACCAATCACCGCATCAGTCTCCTTCATTTTAGCAACCACATTCACTTCTCCCACTGCTGAGGCATTATACACCCCTCCATGCTGTTTCGTAACATCACTCAGAGCACGTGTACTACTGAGATTCGACACGGTATTACCCGGTGTGTGACTCAGGATATAATCCGAAACGGCCACCAGGGTATATTCCTCCCCAAACATACTGCCATCCTCATTGATAATGGCCAGACGGTCTACATCCGGATCTACCACAAAGCCCACATCGGCCCCTTCCTTTCGTATCAGTTCAGAAATTTCAGTCAAATGCTCCGGCAAAGGCTCGGGATTGTGCGGAAATTGTCCGTTGGGCTCACAATATAGTTCCAAAACTTCTTTTACCCCCAGTGCTTTCAATAATGAAGGAAGCGCAATTCCTCCAACAGAATTCACACAATCAATGGCAACTTTGAAACCGGCCTGTTTGATGGCTTCCACATCTACCAAATCCAACGCCAGCACCTCGTCGATATGACGTTGTGTATAATCCTCTTTTTCAGTGATGGTTCCTAACTTATCCACATCCGCATATTCAAAACTTTCATCTGCTGCAACTGTCAGAACCTCGGCACCATCATCTGCAGTCAAGAACTCTCCTTTATGATTCAGCAACTTCAGGGCATTCCATTGTTTGGGGTTGTGGCTGGCCGTGAGAATAATACCTCCGTCGGCATTCTCTTTCACCACCGCAATCTCAGTGGTAGGCGTGGTAGCCAATCCGATATGAATAACATCTATGCCCATTCCCTGAAGTGTTCCGGCCACAAGGTTTTTCACCATGGCTCCCGATATCCGGGCATCGCGGCCAAGCACTACCCTGTATTTGTCTTTTTTTGATTGTTTTTTTACCCACACGGCATAAGCTGAAGTAAAACGAACCACGTCCACCGGACTCAACCCTTCTCCGGGCTTTCCTCCAATGGTTCCTCTGATCCCTGATATCGATTTAATTAATGTCATAATGATTGGTTTTGTTAATACAGATGCAAAATTGCGGATTATAAAACTGTTTTGCAATGTAAAGATAGGCAACTATTGTTCGGAATGGGGGCAGGATTTTTCAATTGTCGGAAAAACCACATAAAGAAATGAGTTGTTTATTTGCTTTAAATGATATTTATTTACATTTGCAATTGAAACAACTAACTCTGCACCCCGTGAACACCTTCTCAACCAAAACAAATCTCTCCAAATATCTATTTCCTTTTAGCCTGGTTTATTCATTGTTTTTCGTTATGAGTTATTCAAATACCAATAAATTCAAGCTACCGCAGAGAAAATCAATGAAAGAAATAGTGAGCTGTTTTCAATTCAACTTTATTGAGGACGCCTGATTTTTAGCAGGTAGTTGAACATCGTAATAGATAATTTATGAATAATCCAGGTTCGATCTTTAAATCAATAAATTGCAGCATCCTCAAACATATTTAGCTAAAGTTTACAAAAGCCTTTTAATTTCACTTTATGATTATGAGAACACTATTTCTTTTTGTTGGACTATTATTCACTGGAATCACCTTTGGACAGGAGGATCAGGTACACCGAAATGGTTTTACTCTCAAAGTTGAAACTCGGTATTTGGGATGGACCGATGTTTCGATTCCCAACCTTGAAGATTATGATGAAGAAATAATCTTTTCGGAGGATGGGCAATATGGTAAAAGTATAAGACTCTATGCCGGATATTTTGTATCTCCAAAATTGAGTTTGAATCTGGGATTTGGTCTCGACAGGTATGAAGGTAATGGTGCTAACACAGCCCCACTCGTTATCCAGACCAATTATTATTTGTCGTCGGATAAAAAAAGTTTTTTTGCATCAGCTGAGGTGGGAACACAGATTGCATTCTCCGAAACTTTGGATAAAGGCTTTGTTTATGCACTAATGCTTGGAAAAGAGTTTTCCTTTTCGGATAAAACCGGACTTAACGTCTATTTGGGATATAATTTTCAGCGTTCTAAATATGAACATGAGAATAAGCACCCAGACCTTATCTATCTGGACAAACTCAACCGGAAAAGTTTAATAATCGGCGTTGACTTTGTAATCTTTTAGATAGCCTCTAATTTCAATATCAGAATCAGGGATTTACTTTTATAAAGTAAGTCCCTGTTTTTTTACTCTACCTTTTGCATAAAACATATTAGATGCAAACAAGCTGAAAGCCTGAAATCCAAAGCACAGGAATTTGAGGCATTTTCAGGCTCTTCCTCATCTTTGGGTGTGACGTGACCTATAATGTATAAGATTTTCCATATTTCCTGATATTTGACCGTCTCATTACAACAATTCATGAATTAACCACACTAAACACCCGATTAATCATTTCTTTTTTACAATTTTGCAGAGTAAAAGATGAACCGGAAATACCGGAGAAACAAAACAAAGAAAACCAACACACAGAATGGCCAAAAAAGGAAAAATCCCGGGAAAATATACCAGCAACGAACGTCGATCTCGTAATGACAAGTTTCAGGAAGGTCACAAACCCAAAAGCACAAAGGCCCCGGGTAACAAAGAACGATACTCAAAGGAAGAACGCATTGCTTACAAAAAAAGCAATCCTGAAAAAATGCGTATTAACAAATTCATTTCCAACTCTGGAGTATGTAGTCGTCGGGAAGCAGATACCCTGATCTCTAAAGGAGAAATAAAAGTGAACGGCAAAGTAGTTACTGAACTTGGAATGACTGTTACCACCAACGATACGGTAGAGTATCAGGGCAAAAAGCTGAATCCTGAGAAAAAAGTATATATGCTTTTGAACAAACCCAAAGATACGGTAACAACCTCGAAAGACCCCGAAGGGCGTAAAACAGTCATAGAAATTGTCCGCAATGCCTGTCCTGAAAGAGTTTACCCTGTTGGAAGGCTCGACAGAAACACCACCGGTGTATTGCTCCTTACCAACGATGGGGATTTGTCCAAAAAGCTCACCCACCCAAGTTTTGAAGCAAAGAAAATTTATCATGTCTTTTTGAATAAACCGCTGGAGCCGGAAGATCTGGAAAGCATTAAAAAAGGAGTGGAACTGGAAGACGGACTGATAAAACCCGACGCAGTAAATTATGTGGACAACGATCCCATGCAAGCCGGCATAGAGATCCACTCCGGCAAAAACCGAATCGTCAGAAGAATTTTTGAGCATTTCGGATACAAAGTAGAAAAACTGGATCGGGTATTTTTTGCCGGGCTTACCAAAAAAAACCTGCCAAGAGGAAAATGGCGTTTTCTCACAGAAAAAGAGGTACGTTTTTTGAAATCAGGATTAACCTAAAATGCATTCACCTCATTATCATACAATCCAAAGAATTTCTTTCCTGCCGGAATGCCGCTCTTTTCCGTTGCAAGGACTAATAATACTATTCCTGCTACTGGGATTTTCCTTCTCCGGAAAATCCCAGACCCGCGGAACTCTCACAGATGCACAAACAGGCCATCCAGTTGCTTTTGCCAACATTGCTTTTGAAGATAAACTTTCAGGTACGGTCTCCAATCTCAAAGGTGAATTTATTGTTCCTCAAACAGCCGGGGACAGCATTTTCGTAAGTTGCATCGGTTACCATTCAGCATCTTTTGAGATTCATAAAACTGAAAACCATCTACACTTTAAGCTTCAACCGAAAACAATTGAGTTGGAAGCAGTAAATATCTATCCCGGAGAGAACCCAGCCTTGCTCATGATGCAAAAAGTTTTTGAGAACAGTGCGGTCAATAATCCGGACTTAAATCATGACTATTCCTGCATCGTATATCACAAAATGACGTTTAGTCTTGATATTGCAGACTCCATTCAAATCAGGGACAGTTTGCAACAGAAGTTCGTCGATTTCAACCGCGACAATCACCTTCTGCTGATGGAGTCTGTTTCAGAAAAAAAACACAAGGCTCCGGAGAAAAACCATGAAAACGTAATCTCCGGCCGGGTCAGTGGATTTAAAGACCCTGCGCTCTCCATCCTTCCATGTCAGCTGCAGCCTTTTGGCTTTTATGAACCACATATCCGGTTAATGGGCATAGAACACCTCAATCCTATATCCAAACAGGGTTTAAAGCATTATTTATTTCTGCTTCAGGATACAATCATTGAAAATGGAGATTCACTGTTCTACATCACCTATCAGCCAAGAAAAAACAGCAACATCAAGCCGCTTTCAGGATCATTTCATATCCATAAAAAAACCTATGGAGTTCGTTACCTCAAGGCCAGTTCAAATCTCGTTTCACAACCTTACTCCATCGACATTAGTCAAAGCTATAAAAGAGTGAAGCAACAGTGGTTCCCTTCAGAACTCAGGAGTCGTCTGATCATAAAATCAGGAGAAGGTTTTAACTCATTTCCATACCCGATGATTGGCGAGGCCAAAAGTCTGGTTACAGCGGTAAATCTGGACGCAGAATTAGCCCCTGGAGATTTCTCATCAATAGTGCTGGAAGACAACTCTTCATCCGACAGCAGCAAGGTTAGAGTCTATCGCTACGAACCTCTGTCAGCAAAGGATTCATCCACTTATCATCTGCTGGACAGTCTGGGAAAAGCCAACAAAATTGACAACATTCTAAGACTGCAGAAAGAACTGATTCAAGGATATATTTCCGCCGGGCCATTTCAGATCGATTTAAAACACCTGATCGGATACAATCAGTTCGAAGGACTAAAACTGGGTGCAGGATTATGGACAGGACCTGAAATTACAGGACAATTCAGTCTTGGGGGTTATTACACCCATGCATTCAAGGCAAAAATGGATAATTACGGAGGTGGAATCAAGTGGCAACCAACCCCTGTAAGTCAGACACAGGTAGAACTGATATACAGTCATGATCTGCAATCTACCGGCGCCTTCAATTTTCATCATGGTAATGTATTGGATCTGAATCACCAATTGCGTAAATATGCTGTCACCCTTAAAGACAGAGAGGAAAAGCTCTATGCCTCGGCAGCTACCAAATTAAGGGGCCCTTTTTCCGGGAAAGTTTTTTTCTCAAAATCATCAGTCACTCCTGTTCGCCTTTATCCGTTCCTTGGGGAGACAACCATTCCGGAAGCCGTTTTTGAGAGCTGGGAAACCGGAATAAAGTTACGATGGGCCCACAAAGAGAAAATGACCAGAACGGCTTTTGGCCTCTTCCCGGAGCCTTCTGGTGGACCGAAAGTTTGGCTGAACATCATCAAGGGAGCTGAAGCGCAGGACGGCCGGCAAAACAACTACACCAAACTGGAAAGCCGGGTAGAAAAAAGCTTCCGCATCACACCCGCCGCAAAAACTACTTTACAACTGACCAGCGGAATAATAGATGGCTGGAAACACCCCACCAACCTTTATAGTTTCTTTGGAACTTATGAACCGGTAAATGTTGAGGTACCAGGACTCTTTGCTACCATGTCTCCCAACGAATTTGCCGCCGACAGGTTTTTAATGGCTACAATTGACCATCGCATTTCACTTCGCCAAAACCGTCCCGGCCGTTTCAAACCGGAAATCAACCTGACGACCAAGGCTGGATGGGGAATTGTTGAACAAAAAACTACGCTTGCTGTCAACACTTTCGAAAAAGGGTTTTATGAATCCGGAATTCTGTTTGACAATCTGATGAAAGTGCTGTTTATCAAATACGGTTTGGGAATTCATTACCGCTATGGGCCCTACCAAAAAGAAGAAGGCATGGACAACTGGAGTTTTAGATTATCTATCGACTTTAGCTTTTAGAGATCCTTTTGAATTTGGAGTTCACAGTCTGCGCCATTATTAAACCTTTCTAAAAACAAACTCCGCGCTTTATCTGTTAATTTGTAAGGCAACCACAAAACGCCGGAAGTTTCAAACATCCTCTATTCAATTCGAATAATATTAACCCGAAAAACCATGGATCTCAAAATTAAAAATTTAAACTATTTAGTCACCGGAGCCAGTTCTGGACTTGGAAATGCTGTTGCCAAAGCATTGTTGAACAATAAGGCCAATGTAATCGCAACTGCCAGAAATGACATTGCACTTCAGGAATTAAAAGAGAACTGGCCCGAACAGGTCACCACTCTAATCGGCGATGTCACCCATCCTGAATTTCCGAAGAGGCTCAAGAAGCAACTCCCTGATGATCTGTATGGAGTTTTTATTAATGCAGGGGGGCCTCCTGCTGCCACCATTGATGAAACATCCATGGAAGATTGGGACAACGCTTACCATTTGGTTTTAAGGTGGAAAGTAGAGTTATCAAAACTTATCCTTCCGGTTTTTCAAAAAAACAAGCGTGGAAGATTCCTGTTCAGCGAAAGTGCATCCGTAAATGGGCCCATTCCCAATTTGGTTTTGAGTAATTCCTTCAGGATGGCAGTAGTAGGATACATGAAAACACTGGTAAAAGAGATAACTAAAAACGACATCACAGCCAATGTGATTGCACCCGGATACCATGAGACCTCAGCCCTTGAACGGCTTTTTCATAAGATGGCTGAACAGGAAATGGTATCTATTGAAGAAGCAAAAAAAAGGCTTCAGGCCAAGGTTCCGGTAGGCCGCCTGGGAAGTGCCGATGAATTTGCCTCCTTAGCAGCGTGGTTGTTGAGTCCGTTGGCAGGATTTGCTTCCGGGCAGGTATTTACCCTGGATGGAGGAGAAGGGAGATAACTCCCGGGCATCAGAGTAAAAAATATCGAAGAAAAAGATATATCGATGCAATAAAAACTGACAGCAACATAACAGGCATCCCCACTTTCAGGTATTCAACAAATTTGAGCGGATAACGTGTTTTTTGAGAAAACCCCGACACAATAATATTGGCAGCAGCACCTATAAGGGTTCCGTTTCCGCCAAGACAAGCGCCGAGCGATAATGCCCACCATAATGAATCTGCATTCCCTCCCAGATCAGTCACCATCTCCTCAATTACTGAGATCATGGTGGCAGTATAGGGAATACTGTTGATAAACGTAGTGGAAACAGCCGACATCCAAAGCACCAGTTGTGTTGCGACACTTGCACGCCCATCGGTGAATCCGGTCAAAGCATCTGCTATGTAACCGATAATTCCGGTTTTCTCCAATCCCCCAACAATCACAAACAAACCAATGAAAAAAAACAAAGTAGCCCACTCCACTTCTTTTAATATTTCTATAGGCTCCTGCTTTGTTATCATCATAAGAATAAAGCCAC
>DHQK01000135.1 GCA_002411085.1 Marinilabilia sp. UBA5340
ATGCACGGCACACCAAAAAAAGAAGGATCATAAAAAAATGAACCTTCTTTTACATGAACATCCCCCACCAGGAGAAAGCATAAAAAAATCCAGTCTAACGCCGAGCTGTATATTTAACCGGCATAATACTTATAAAAATATGGAATGGTTTCAATACCCTTGAAAAACTGTTCCAGCGGATAATTTTCATTGGGACTGTGAATGGCATCACTTTCCAGCCCAAAGCCCATAAGCACAGACTTAATTCCCAATATTTGCTCAAAAGTTGAAATAATTGGAATAGACCCACCACTCCGTACAGGAACAGGGCGCTTCCCAAATGTTTTTTCATAGGCCTTTTCTGCAGCACTATATGCCGGCATATCAATAGGACAAACATAGGCCTGGCCTCCATGTAGAACAGACACCTCTACTTTAACGGATTTGGGAGCAACCGATTCGAAATAATCTTTAAACTGCTTTGCTATTTTATGATGATCCTGATTGGGTACAAGACGTGAGGAAATTTTGGCATGCGCTTTTGAAGGCAAAACCGTCTTGGCCCCTTCTCCTGTGAATCCTCCCCAAATCCCACAAACATCAAAAGAAGGACGAATTCCGGTTCGCTCCTGAGTAGTATACCCTTTCTCCCCCTGAAGCTCCTCTACTTTTATTGCTTTCTTGTATTCTTCCTCATTAAAAGGAGCCTGCGCCATCAACTCCCGCTCTTCCTTACTTACTTCCAACACATCATCATAAAAACCTGGAACAGTCACCCGTCCCTGATCATCAATGAGATCACCGATCATCTTTGAAAGCACATTAATCGGATTGGCCACTGCGCCTCCATATATTCCGGAGTGCAGGTCTCTGCTGGGGCCGGTAACATCAACCTGCCAATAGGCAAGCCCTCGAAGACCGGTGGTAATGGAAGGGGTTTTTGGCCCAAGCATGGAGGTATCTGAGACAAGTATCACGTCAGCTTTCAACAACTCCTTATTATTCTCACAAAACTCCGGAAGATTTTCGGATCCGATTTCTTCTTCCCCTTCAATAAGAAACTTCACGTTGCACTTGAGCTGATTGGTTTTCACCAGGTATTCAAAAGCTTTCGCATGCATAAATGCCTGACCTTTATCATCGTCTGCTCCTCTTGCCCATATTTTCCCGTCTTTGATCACAGGTTCAAATGGATCGGTGTCCCACAACTCCACCGGATCAACAGGCATCACATCTGTGTGTCCATACACCAATACTGTTGGGGCATTATCATCAACTTTCTTTTCCCCATAAACCACCGGATGCCCTTTGGTCTCCATCACCTCTGCCCTGTCGGCACCGGCATCAAGGAGCACCTGTTTCCACTTCTCTGAAGCCCGGCGCATATCTTCTTTATGCGTAGAATCACTGCTAATAGATGGAATTCTAATCAGCTCGAACAACTCTTCGAGGAACCGGTCTTTATTCTCTTCAATGTATTGTTTAATGTCTTGCATGTTATTGTTGTTTTATTTGATGGTTCACATTTCAGTTATAGAAAAGTATAACCCGGAAGATTCAAAAATAGTTCGGATTATTTTTCCCACATCGAAATTAAGGAAAAACCATTTGAATGGGAATGAGGGATGTCAAGTTTATAATTCATCAGCATAATGTCCACTAGTTATAATGAAACACGTCCAAAAAAACTAAAAGTTCCAACATTATGCGAATCCAACGATAAAGAGAAGACACAAAGGTCACAGAGAACAAAATTGCAAAGCGGTTTTTGACTCCGTGCTCGCTGTGGTTACTCAATTGGCATATTCACAATGTGTACAACACTATATGCATTAAAGACAATATATAAGCACTATGATTTGTTCCATCTAAGAATACTGAACATTTCGATACATCTAAATGTTTTAATTTGAAATTTTATTAACCCAAAGAGAATTATCATGAAAAAATTATTTGTTCTACAGCTCATTTTCATCATCACAATGAGCTCAGGCATAGCACAACAGACTGTCTATGAAAAAGAAAGCAGACTCGGTTTTCAGGAAACAGTAAACACACTGAAGGAAAAAGCCGCAGAGAAAGGATGGGCTATTCCCGCCGAACATGACATGCAGGCCATTTTAAAAAAGAGAGACAAAGATGTACTGCCCTCTACAATACTGGTGCTCTGCAATGCCGAATTTGCATACGCTCTACTGAAAAATGACGATACCCGTAAGTCACAAACGATGCTTCCCTGTAGGGTTGCCATTTATGAAAAGAAAGATGGCAAAACTTACGTTGCCTGGAGTAACTATGAAAAAACAGGTGTTAAAGTGGCACCAAAAGGAGAGAGCATATTTAAAGACATCTCAGACGGCTTAATAGAAATCACGTCTTCGGTGACCAAGTAAAAAAAAGGCTGTTTCAAAAGCATAATACTCCAAATATTTGTCATGCTGAGCGTAGTCGAAACACCTGTATTTCAAATGAAATAATTCTTCGACAGGCTCAAAATGACATCAAAATTGAACTTTTGAGACAGCCTCTTCTTAATATAATGCATAGGATAAATTATCCCATATTATGAAAAACATTGGTCACATCATCATCATCCTCAAAACGCGCCAACAATTTTTCAATATCAGCCGCTTGTTCCTCTGACAGAGGCCTGGACTCCTGGGGAATTCTTTCAAATTCAGCATTTTCAATTTCAAAGCCATTCTCTTCCAAATACTTCTGAACAGGACCAAAAGCCTCAAAATCCCCATAAATCATAATAAATTCATCTTCAGCAAAGACCTCCTGAACGCCTGAATCTATCAATTCCAGCTCCAGTTCTTCCAAATCAACTCCTTCTTTCATCTTCACCTTGAAGCTGCATTTGTGCTCGAACATATAATCGACACTTCCGGAAGTACCCAAAGAACCACCCGCTTTATTGAAATAGCTTCGCACATTGGCAACGGTACGTGTGGGATTATCGGTAGCCGTCTCTACCAACACCGCAATACCATGAGGAGCATAGCCCTCATAAACAACCTCCTTATAGTCGGCCTGATCTTTCCCCGAAGCTTTCTTAATGGCCCTTTCCACGTTATCCTTGGGCATATTGGCAGTCTTGGCATTCTGAATAAGCACGCGCAGACGGGGATTGGCAGCAGGATCGGGACCGCCACTTTTAACTGCAATAGCAATTTCACGACCTATTTTGGTAAATGTTTTGGCCATATTCCCCCATCTTTTGAGCTTTCTGGCCTTACGATATTCAAATGCGCGTCCCATTTTTATCTTTTTTAAAACAAAATTCAACCAATTTTTAGCGACGCAAATTTAAAGCTGTTTTTTATAAAATGTCCTTTCGATGGGGATAAAATTTAAAAACTCCGTAATTCGTATTCTCTAAATAGCTTGAAGAAGTGTTGTCTTGGGACACAATAACCACCCCCTAACCTGACAATAAACTTATATAAAGCATATTAAGAAAAAACAAAACGGCATTTAAGAGTGTTTTATCTTAAAAACACTCAAATTCTTTAGTCATTCACCCTCATATAAGAAGCCGTGAATTCAAAAACATTGACAATTATCATCCTGGGCCTTTTCGTAGCTTTGGCTTCCCCTGGCCAGAACATCAACAGAAACGAACCCCTGAAATATTTAGCTTTGGGAGATTCATACACTATCGGGCAGAGCGTTCCTGAGAGTGAGCGCTGGCCTGTTCAGCTGGCCAGCGTTTTACAATTACAGGAAGTTTCAATTGAAGAAGTTAGAATTATTGCCCAAACCGGATGGAGAACAGACAATCTGAGAAACGCTATTGAAAATGCAAATCTGAATTCAGCTTACAATCTTGTATCTTTATTAATCGGAGTGAATAATCAATATCAGGGAGGAAGCATTTCGACCTATTCTCAGGAATTTGAGGAATTGTTGCAAACGGCCATTGAACTTGCTGGTAATAAAAAATCCAATGTACTGGTGGTCTCCATACCGGATTATGCTTATACTCCTTTTGGAAATGAATCGGCAACTATCAGCAGGGAAATAGATCAATTCAATGCCGTCAACAGGAATATTTCAGAACGCTACGGAGTTGCCTACCACAACATCACACCTATTTCGCGCCGTGGCCTGGCGGAACCTGATCTTGTAGCCGACGATGGACTTCATCCAAGCGGAGAACAGTATAAACTATGGGTTAATCAAATTGCCGGAGCACTCAACATTCAGGATGATACTAACCTGGAAGAATTACAGATTCGGTATAATCTAAACATTACAAACAGGCATCTGATTTTCAACGCTCCGGATGTCGTGGATTTGAAAATTTATGAATTATCAGGAAAGTTGGTTCTCCATAGAAAAGATCTTACCCCATCAATGAATCATAAAATAAACCTGACCGGGCTCAAAACAGGTATTTACATTCTAAATATCGGAAACGACAAAGCTGCAGGCATCTCCCAAAAGTTCATCATTTCAGAACAATAAAAAAGGTCGTTGCATCAGAGAAAAAACAAATCAACTCCTGCAACGACCTGAATATTATTTTCACGCCGAATCTATTCCGACTGTTCTGTTTTTGCAGCTTCCATCTTTTCTAGTTCTTTGGCTACATCCTCCATCTCTTCATAAAAGCGTTCTCCATATTTTCGAATCAAAGGTTCTTTCAAAAAACGAAAAACAGGCAGCCCAATTTGTTTTCCAAGTTCACGGGCAGGGTTACAAACCGGCCAGACATGATAGTTAAGGGCCTCATAGTTGGGATACTTATCCACTCGTATAGGATAAAGATGGCAGGATACCGGCTTTTTAAAATCAACGAGCCCTTCATTATGTGCTTTCTCGATGGCACATTTGCACACTCCTTCTCCATCAAAATAAGTATACACACACTCCCGTCCGTGAATAATTGGAGTTACTTTGTCTCCATCGGCATCGGTTTCCCATGTTCCCTTTTTCTCAATAATATCTATTGCCTCGGGCGAAAGCAGATGCTTAATTTTGGGATAGACCTTATCCAGAATCACCGTCTCGCTCTCTTCAAGAGGGGCACCCGACTCACCTTCCACGCAACAGCTTCCAAGGCATTTGGGCAAATCGCACAAAAAATGCTCCTTGAAAACATCCAGACTAATGATCTTGTCGTCAATTTGAACCATTGATATTCTTCTCTCTACATTTTAGGATCTCTACAAATCAAAACTTCTGAGGTTCCAAAAATCAACAGGAACAAAAGTCCAATTTCAGAGAATCACTTTATTTGATTAAAAGCTGCAAAGTTAAATAATTATTAACACGCTCCTACATATAATCTTTAAAATACAACAAATCAGGACATACAATAAACT
>DHQK01000200.1:0-1725 GCA_002411085.1 Marinilabilia sp. UBA5340
CCCAGTCATTGTCCATCAGACCAGTAGATGCAGAGAAAGTTTGTTTGCGATAACCGTCATTTCCAACCCCGGTATAAACAGAGCCTCCTTTAGCCACATCAGTACTATTCGTCAATATATTGATGGTTCCTCCCACAGAACTTAATGCAAGTTTGGAGGCTCCCAGACCACGTTGAACCTGCATGGTTTTGGTTACATCAGACAGTCCGGACCAGTTGGACCAATAGACACGACCGTTTTCCATATCATTTACAGGAACTCCGTTAATCAGTACTCCGATATTATTGGTGTCAAATCCCCGAAGGTAAATCCGTGAATCACCAAAACCCCCGCTGCCACGTGTGGCATAAACCGAAGGTGTGGATTTCAGAATTTGCGGAAATTCCAGTGAACCTAACTTCTCATCAATAGTAGCAGGTTCAATGGTGGAAAGCGCCACCGGAGTCTCTTTGTCCCGGGCAAAAGAAGTTAATACAAGAACTTCATTAAGTCCTACTGTACTCGATTCCATCTCAATTACGCCCAGGTCAAGGGTTTCTTGATTTCCCGGATTAATAGACTTGGTTAAATCCACATACCCCAGATACGCAAACAGTAAAGTCTGCTGCTCGGGTTTCACGGAAAGTTTAAATGATCCGTTCAGGTTGGTAACCGTACCCTGACTGGTACCTTGAACCACGATTGCCGCACCAATAAGGGCTTCACGGGTTTCTTTGTCAATGACCTTACCAGTAACGGTAACCTGGCCACTTAGCCCTGCCGAGACAAACAGCAGAAAAGCCATCAGGAATAAAAAACTTGATTTTCTCATAAGTAACAAAACATGTTAAAGGTTGCTTTTAACGATTTATTATGGTATTCAAATAATTCAATATCAACCAAAAAACCAGTCAGGGTAAGTAACAATTAATGTGATTTTCTACAATTTTGAAATGATATTCCTCATTTATCGATTACAAAAGTGCGAAAAACCGACCAAACGGTCGGTATTTTTTTTATTAATATTGTGTTAATTTCGATAATCACCCCTTAATTTTGAGACACCCCGTTCCAATACATATCAAAAGCCATCCGGAAACGCTCTTCAAAACACCCCAAAGGATCAGGAAAACTCAAAAAATAATTAGCGGCGGCACGTGTAAAAGAAAAATCGAAAAAAGTAATCATCTCCGGAGGATAACCCTTAAGCATCCCCATATCAACTTTTTTCATGGTATTGGCCAGTGGCCCCTTCAGTGTTTCACCAACCGTACCTACCACCTCTTTGATATATGGACTGGTTTCAAATATTACGATGTAATTAAATTTGTGCGGATGTGTGATAAACCACCTCACAATGGCTCCAAAAACATTAAAAGAATATTCCCTCGCCGATTCTCCTTTGTATTCAGTTACACAGTTCTTCTCTATTTCAAACATCAGAACTTTATACAACTCTACGATCAATTCATCTTTACTCTTAAAATAGTGATAAAAGGTACCTTTGGCAACCCTTGATTTCTTAACCACTTCATTTACAGAGGCGGAGAACCCCTTTTTTACAAAAAGCCTGGTGGCTTGCTTGTAGATGTTCTCTTTGGTGCAGATTTTTGCCATTGGTTTGATTTCTGTTTGGGGTAAAATTAAAGAATTGGATAGTAGAAAATCCAATCGGATATAAATTTAGTAATTTGTTAACAATAAAGAAGAGACGGAATGTTGGAGGGTTGAGAGATGAGAGATGAG
>DHQK01000200.1:1922-2768 GCA_002411085.1 Marinilabilia sp. UBA5340
TGAGAGATGAGAGATGAGGGGTGAGAGTTGAGGTTTCCTTTTTTCGCTGAAGCTGAATTTCCGGCATAACCATGTCTTTTTCGATTTATATCCGGAGGGGATTACTGCTCGAATTTTCCTTTTCATGGTAAACCAGCCCCGGCGGGGCGACAGTTTGGTAGCAATGGCGTTGCAATGAACGAAAAAGCCCCGGCAGGGGTGACACTTACTGGGAGTGCCTGTTCAAAAAAAATCGCTCCGTGACTGCACGAAACGATTTTTTCTCTGAGACAAACAGCGTCTCTATTTTTCCAGTTCTTTCCATACGAGGGCACTGGCACCAACAATGGCAGCATCGCCCAATTTCAGTTTTGATGGCAGAATCTTAATCTTATCCTTGAAAATTGGCAAAAGATGACGATTCATGCTCTCATAAGTTGGTTTGAAGATATAATCTCCTGCCGCAGTGGGGCCGCCAAACAGGAATATAGCCTCAGGAGCCAGATGATGAACTGTATCAGCCAATCCCTGACCTAGATACTCTCCTGTTTTCCGGAATACTTCGAGTGCAATTTTATCTCCCTTTTCAGCGGCTTCATAAATCATCTTAGATGTGAGTTCTTTGAAGGATTTATCCGCCAGCATACTATCTTCGGCATTATAGTGGGCCATCAACTCAAATGCCGTTCTTTTCATACCGGGGGCTGAACAATAAGCCTCAAGGTGACCAAGTGCCCCACATCCACATACCCGTCCACCGGGAATCAATGTAGTATGTCCACACTCCCCGGCAAAACCATCGTGCCCGTAAACCAGGTCGCCGTTAACAATTACACCACTTCCAACTCCGGTGCCCAGGGTGTACAT
>DHQK01000200.1:3012-3255 GCA_002411085.1 Marinilabilia sp. UBA5340
TGCAATGGCATACGATTCAGGGAAGTGCTTTTTCAGGGCATCTACCAAATACACTACTCCCTTGAAGGACAAGTTCGGTGCATATTCGATGGTACCATTATAGTAATTGCCATTAGGAGCTCCCAGGCCAATTCCCAAAATATCAATCTCCTCATTCATCAGTTTCAAAGAATTAATCAGTTCCTTGATTTCCGATGAAAGATCGGTCATATACTTATCAAAATCTCCATGCTTAGGAGTATC
>DHQK01000264.1:0-7002 GCA_002411085.1 Marinilabilia sp. UBA5340
ACATTATCCGGTGAGTCGACATAGAAGGTAAGAGATTCTTCAGTCCATAAAAGGCCGTAGATATGAAAAGCCTCTTCTGCAGTAGGCAAAGACATGCTGCTACCACTTCCATTGCCACCTGACCCTGCTGTTGTGTGTACTGTAGAATGAACAATATCAGGCTGATACCCCACATATTCCATGATATCGATTTCACCACATGCAGGCCATCCAACTTGTCCTAAATTAGAACCAAGCATCCATATTGCAGGCCAGACACCGGTTCCGGAAGGCAGTTTCGCACGAATTTCAATCCGTCCGTAAGTAAATTCCTGCTTGTTCATTGTGACCATACGGGTTGAGGTATAAGAGCCTCGTTCTTTATTGTCATTCTCTTTTCTGGCTGTGATGACCAACTTACCATCAGTAATTTCAACGTTGTCACCATCGGTGTAGTATTGCAATTCATCATTACCCCATCCCCAGTCGCCGGTTCCGATTTCAAAAGTCCAATTCGACTTGTTAACAGACGAACTGTTAAATTCATCAGACCAGATTAATCCTCCGGGAACAGTATAATCAGGATCATCAGCGTCAATAGTGACAATTTTAGTCATCGTTTTTGTATCAGCGATACTATTCAGGGGGCCCCAAATAGTTAAAGTGACTTCATATTCACCTTTTAAAGGATAATAGACCGTTTGTTCCTGATCCTTATCTGTACTTTTTCCTGTGGATTGACCATTGCCAAAGTCCCATTCCACATATAAATAATCGCCTGATGACAAATTGGTAAGAACAATATTATTCGGATTTTGTGAATCAACTTCAATGGAGAAATCAACACGATAATCTTCCTGACTCTCTTCGTCTTTACTACAGGACAAAAATGCAGGGATGATTAATGAAATAATTAACAATTTAACGCCAAACCGTAACCTATCCATCTCAAAAAAAATTAGTTGCGTGTGAAAGAAAAGCAGGGAAAAATGGAAAGTGGAGAATTCACTCCACTTTCCTAAAAATACAGGTTCTATCTGTGCAGATAATTATCCTGCTTATTCATGAAATTCAAAATCATCGAAGAAGAAAATACCTCCTCCATCATGACCTTCGGTACCGAATTGAATCACGATCTTGTTGTAATCCTCACGGTCAGCCACATTACTGAAGTCAAAGGTCAATTCGATCCATTTTCCTGTTTCCAGACCAGTTTCCAGAATTTCAGTCTGAGTTTCCCATGCACTTCCACCCAAATCATTGTTTTGGAGTTTCACCGCAATAGAAGCCTGAAGTTGGTTGTTGGCAATCCATTCGCCTGCAACATTATTCTCAGTAATATAATCGTTGTAGGATGGGATGAATACCTGCAGTGAAATCTTATTCTGAGTAGTAAGATCGAATTTGTAATCTTCGGCTACATACGAAATATTAGAATAAAACTCACCGGCTTTCTTCTCATAAAGATATACATAGTCAGACTGATTTCCATTGAAGGGAGCAGGATTCTGATAGTGTGCATTGGTGCGGTCACCCATGGCTTCAGTAGCAAATACTACAGATGGGGTTTCACTTTCAAAATCTTCGCTCAACGGATTGGCCTCAAGCGGTAATTCCGGTTCTTCAGGTTCCACATTCAACTCTTCAGGAATCAAACGGTAATACCACGCATTGCCAGGCTCTACAGTACTCTGAGCACGCAAATACATCTCGTTCTCTGAGATAGAAAGAATCTTGTAGGTGGAAGTACCTGCATAATGTCCCAAAAATGCTCCGTCACTGAGAATCAAGGTTGAGTCAGAAGTCACCAGACTAAAATTATAGCTGGCATTGGGAGCATATTCCACATCAAAATCACCAGCAGGTGGTACTACAGCATTGGTATATCCCTGACCAGCAAGATCATCAACACCAGCCTGATTGGTATAAATAAAACCATTGTTTTCCCAGATCATTTCAACACCTACCTGCTTAAAAGTAAACACATTGGTGTAGAGTGAAGACTCCAGTTTGTCATTGACACCGGCATTCCACCAATCTGCTGACATAGACTCCGCGGGGCCAACACCGAAGTGACCACCATTGTATTGGTCAAACACCCATGTTTTTCCTTCAGCATTGTCGGCACCACCTGTCAAGGCGGTATAAAGCGGATTTTGCAACAATGACAAGTCATCTTCTGCCACTTCAATTGTTTTGGTCACAGAAGCAGCACCACCATCAGTAACCAAAGTCATGGTCACATCATACGATCCTGCGAAGGGATACTCACTGGTTGCTGATTGACCTTGACCACTGGCACCATTGCCAAATGTCCAGGTTGCAATACCGGGACGATCAGTAGTATTGTTAAAGGAAACCACATTGGGCTGATCGGCCTTGGGACTGACGGAGAAACTCAACTGCTCTGACTGGGGAGCAGTTCCCAAATCATAGTCGTCAAATTCCTGAGGTTCACAGGCTACAAACAGCAATGAAGCCATCGCCATTATGATTCCTGTTTTCAATATATTTTTCATATCTGTTTTTCTTTTATGATCCATAAATTAGAAACAATAATCAGGGATTAATAACCTGTGTTTTGCTCCAGTTTAAATTCACCTGAAGTTCGGTCAATTTCTGACTGAGGAATAGGCAGGTATTTTTTGTGATCTTCCCATGTCCTTACAGAAGAGTATTCTTCAATATTTTCAGTCAGCTGATTGGCATCTCCCCAGCGTACCAGATCCCAGAAACGCATTCCTTCACCGATAAATTCCCGGCGACGTTCCAGCTTAATATTTTCTTCAGTAGCAGGAAGAGAAACAAAATTGTCATTCATGGCGCGCTTACGCACTTCGTCCAGGCACCACTGTGCAGTAAGCCCTTCGACAGGGGCCACTCCGTGCATACCCATCAATTCGGCTGCATTCAGCAGCGTTTCAGCATAACGGAAAATCCGAAGATTATTTTCGTAGTTCAAATCTGCAGTGTAGGGAGCATCATTATACTCTTCACGAGCAGCATACTTTGCCATAAACAAGCCGGTATTCTGAAAACGCGGGGTATATGTACCATCCTCGAATTGATTTACGGAAGCGGCCAGACGCTCATCTCCATCTTCAAATAAGGAAGGAATAGCAGGACGAACAGGACCAAATCCCCATCCACCTTTGTATTCCTCTGATCCACTCAACAAATCAACACCGCTCAGTTCGTTAGGTGCAATAAAGGCCGGAAGGTTGGTTCCATACCCCTGCCAGGCAGCACCCCAGTCTTTACCCTCAGGAAGATGATTAATCTCAAAAATTGATTCATCACAAAACTCGCCATCACGTGGCCAGATGTCTGCAAAGTCAGGCATCAGCTCATAAGCACCACTATTAATGATTTCAGCCATATCGGCCAACACTTCAGCATAACGAGATTCATCCTGCTGATACATCACCACACGGGCTTTGAGCATCATAGCGGCAGCACGTGTTGCGCGGCCATCTTCAGAAGCGCTTACACTCATTGGCAATTTGTCTCCTTCAATAGCATAATCGAGATCTTCAATTAATTCATTGTAAATCTGATCAGCAGTATATTGCGGAGCCATGTAAGGCTCTGCGAGATCGTCCTCGAAATAAGGAATATTTCCCCAGAATTTCCACAACCAATGAACAAAATAAGCTCTAAGGTAACGGCCCTCAGCACTTAAACGTGCTAAGTCAGCTTCGTTCACATCTACTGCATTTTCTGTGGCAATAATGGCATTATTGGCACGACTGAGTCCGCTGTAATAGATATTCCACAATCCTCCGGGAAGCTCACGAGGTGAGGCATCCAACTGTGAAAGACGGTATAATTGTGCCTGGTCACCGGCATCACCTCCACCTTTAAAGATATCATCAGAACGCAGATCGGACATCAATACGATACTGTTGTATTGATAATCGGCATAACTGTCGAAAAGAAGTATCTGGTAGGCTGAAGCAATATTTGCTTCAATAGCCCCTTTGGTTGCTTCTCCCCCTGCTTCCTGAGAATCGGTAGGATAAGCTGTCAGAAAGTCTTCACCGCAGGAAGAAAGTCCTACTAATGCGGCAAGAGCTACTGTTTTAATATATTTTATCATAACTGATTCGATTTTTTATGTTAGAAAGTAATGTTCGCTCCAACTGAAATAGTCCTGGCCTGCGGATAAATACCACGGTCGATACCAATGGTAGTATAGTCACCGGAAGCAATCTCCGGATCGAAGCCATCATAATCAGTTAAAGTCAACAAGTTTTCAGCAGAAACGAAAAAGCGCAGGCGCTCAATGGCAACAGTCTGAAGAATCTGACTTGGCAATGAATAACCAAGTTGAATATTTTTCAAACGAATGTAAGAACCATCTTTAATATAGAGTTCTGATGAACGCCAGTTACCATTGGGATTTTCTCTGGTCATCCTTGGCAACCAGTTTGAAGTACCTTCACCAGTCCAACGATCCAGAATCCATGATGGACGGTTCATTGCTGGCACATCACCACGAATTGAGTAATCGAAAATATCGTTTCCATAAGCTCCCTGGAAGAACATGCTAAGGTCAAAGTTTTTCCAGTCAGCATTGATATTCAGACCAAATGTCCAGTCAGGCATTCCTTTACCTATCTTGGTACGGTCAGCATCATCTATTTTTCCATCAGGACCTCCATCCTCAGCACCAGCAATATCCATAAAACGCACATCACCAGGTTGAGCATTCTGTCCATAAGCCTGGTTGTAAGCAGCAGCTTCTTCTGCATTCTGGATAATGCCGTCAACTCTATATCCGTAGAAATAAGGAAATACCTCACCGTTTTCACCTTTCACATAAGCTCCTACACCAGCTGCTCCTGCATCTTCATAAATCTGTTCTCCAGACTCATTACCCATGTCGATGAGTTTGTTCTGCAAATAGGAAGCATTCAGCCCTACATTGTAATTTAAATCACCAAAATTACCTTTGTGATTCAATTCAAATTCGAGACCACTGTTTTCCATGTCACCGGCGTTTGCCAAAGGAGCACCTTTACCAACATAAGCAGGTATGGGCTGATCCATTAACATACCGTTGGTGGTTTTCTTAAAGTAATCGAATCCGAATACAATAGCACTATTGAAAAAACGGGCATCGAAACCAATGTCAATTTGTTCTGACTCTTCCCAAATCAGATCGGGGTTGGCAATGCGTGCAGGACTTGCACCATACTGCATTGTTGCAAAGTCGCCCGAACCAAAATAGTAGTTTTGGTTTCCGTCCATCAAAGAGGTATACGCGAAGTTCCCAATGCGCTCATTACCATTCTGTCCCCAGCTGGCACGAATCTTCAAATAATCAAACCAATCGGGACGTCCATCAAGGAAACCTTCATTGGTAACATTCCACCCCAAAGAAACAGAGGGGAAAATGGCCCATTTATTTTCAGGGCCAAAACGAGATGAACCATCCCGACGTACAGTACCCTGAATCATATATTTCTCGTCGAAGTTGTAGTCAATACGCCCAAAATATGAAGCCAAAGACTCTACCGAGAAACCTCCGGTTCCGCCGGCGACACGCTCATCATCACGGTCAGCCACTGCATAATTAATAACAGCTTTGTCGGGATTATTCTCCAACAAGTCGTAATCATCACCATAAAGTTCACGCATAGAATATTCCTGAGCAGATTGACCAAGAAGAACCGTGAAATTATGACGATCATTGATCGATTTTGAATAGGTCAGTGTATTCTCCACCTGCCAGGTAAAACCTCTGTGCATATTAGAATACACATGACTACGAGTCAATTCTTTTCCCTGAGTAGCCAAAAAATGTTCGAACTCATATCCGTCACCGCCCCAGAATGCAAGATCCACTCCATAGCTGGACTTAAACTTTAAACCTTCAACCACATCCAACTCGGCCCAGAATGAAGAAACAATCTTGTCTGAATTGTCTTCGCTCCCAGTCGGTGCATCCAGCATACCAACAGGATTGGCAATTTCCTGAAATCCTGAAGGAGGAACAGAATAGACACGTCCTTCAGAATCAGTTACTGCTGTAGGATGATCAGCAAGTACCTGATCCGGATCTGTTGCATATACAGGAACTAAGGGATTAAAAGTAATAGCACTTCCCAAAACTGAACCATATTCTGAGTTGGTTTCAATGCCGGAAGAAACAATTCGTGAATAACCAGCATTCACACCAACCTTCAGATTGTTCAGGAAAGAACGGTCTGCACTAAAAACGTTGTAAGTATTATTGGCACGTACACTGTAACGATCATAATTGGAACGACCATAGTTACCTCCAACAATACCATCCTGGCTGAAATATCCAAAAGAAACAAAATAAGTGCTCTTATCATTTCCGCCACTGATGCTTACCTGGTGATTCTGTACAGGTGCATCATAGTAGAAAGTCTCATCCTGCCAATCGGTGCCTTCACCGGCACTGGCAATCTCTTCCTGAGAATAACGAGGAGCATTGCCATCATTCAGCAATGATTCATTCATAATAACCATATACTCCTTGGCATTCAACACAGATTTCTTTTTCCATGGATTTTGCCATCCATAGGAAAAATCATAATTAATTTTGGCATCACCTGATTTACCTGATTTGGTTGTTACCAGGATTACACCATTGGCAGCACGGGCTCCATAAACAGCTGCTGAAGCAGCATCCTTCAGAACTTCCACGGACTCAATATCAGTAGGATTCAGATAATTGATACCTCCACCCACAGCCATTCCGTCCACAATATAAAGTGGATCGCTATTGTTGATGGTACCTACACCCCGAATACGAACTTTTGAATCAGCACCAGGTTGTCCGGAACTTTGTGTAATTTGAACGCCTGAGACTTTTCCCTTCAAAACATCCTCAATACGAGAAGGTTTGGAAGATTCTAAATCCTCTGCCGATACACTACTAATAGCAGCGGTAACCACACTTTTTTTCTGAACACCGTAACCAACTACAACCACTTCATCGAGATCTGTAAAAGCCTCGTTCATGGTAACATTAATGGTAGTCTGGTCAGC
>DHQK01000264.1:7204-12306 GCA_002411085.1 Marinilabilia sp. UBA5340
AACGAATAGTTTCCATCCACATCGGTAATCGTACCATTGGTGGTTCCCTTTTGTACGACGCTTACACCCGGTATCGGGTCACCGTCTGTTCCGGAAGTCACCTTACCTGTAACGGTAACCTCCTGTGCAAACAACAGCGTTGTCCACATCAATAAAAACAAAATTCCTAATGTTTTTCTCATAACAAAACTGATTTGTGAATTTTAGTAAAACATGATGCAAACGTAAGCCCAAGTGTTAATCATTCCTAATTTTTCAACTCATAAAAAACTCATTCGTATACATTTTTTAACTCATCAAAAACTCACTCAATTTTTTTTATTTAATTGTTTTTGTGATTTTTACATATCACACTAAGTTTTCATCGACAATCAAAAACATACTCACTTTGAATATTTTGTTTTTAAATGTAAACTTTAAATTTTCCTAATTCCACTCTAAAATATTTTTCCTCCTAAAATGAAATTTTGTCCCTATTTATCGTCAGGTATTGAATAAAACACTTAAAATTATTAGTATTGAAAAAAAGACATGGCACTAAGAATAATCCAAGTGATAGTTCCGGATCAACGCAAGAAAGAACTATACAATCTCATCAGAGGTGAATCACATATTGAGAGTTGGGATCAGGTCATTGATGAAAAACGGTACAAACTATCATTGTTGTTGCCGGTTGACAGCAGCGAACACTTAATTTCCAAACTGGAACATCATTTCTCGGATACAGGAACGTTTCGAATTGTAATCTATCCTGTTGAGGCCACCATTCCACGACCGGACAATCCTGATGAAGAAAAGGAACGTGGCACGGCCAAAGAAAATTCTGTAAAGGAAGGTAAAGGCCGCATAAGCCGTGAAGAGTTGTATCATGATCTGGTGGACTCTACCCGCTTGTCCTGGGTTTTCATTATTCTAATGTTGGCCTCAACAATAGTTGCCGCCACCGGCATCTTGCGTAACAGCGAAGCCATCATCATTGGATCCATGGTTATTGCACCACTATTGGGCCCAAATGTAGCGCTTTCGCTGGCCACAACCCTGGCAGATTTTCAACTTGCCAAAAACGCACTCCGAGTTTCAGTGTTGGGCATGGCTATATCTCTGATTTTCGCTATTTCGCTGGGTGCCATCCTGGACATTGATCCTTCAGCCCACCAGATAGCCACACGCACTCAGCCTAACCTGGGAGATATAGGCCTTTCGCTTGCTTCCGGAATTGCAGGTGCATTAGCTTTTACCACCGGAGTGGCCTCTGCTCTTGTGGGAGTGATGGTAGCTGTAGCCCTCCTCCCTCCCCTGGTTGTATTTGGAATGCTTTTGGGTGCAGGATTTTATGAACCTGCCATGGGTGCCATGTTATTATTATTTATCAACATCATCTGCATCAACCTTTCCGGGGTTATCACGTTTGTAATACAAGGATTTAAACCCGCTAACTGGGGAGAAGCAGGAAAAGCAAAAAACACCTCCAGACTGGCCATAACCATCTGGCTTGCATTACTTTTAATACTGACATTTTCGCTCTATTACAGCCACCTTAACTTCGACTTCTTATAAAACCCGGAAATGCGGCAAACCATTTATCTAAAACCATGTTATGTCCTAAAAAAGTAAACCTTGATTCTAACATGCAATATTGACTATTGAAAGTAAAATAGGTACATTCGCTATTAAATAATTCAGTTGCACTAAACTCAAGAAAATGGAACAACTAAAAGAATGGTTCAGTAATCCTGAACAAATCATGGATCTGATCATAAAATATGGTGGGCAACTTTTGCTTGCCATTCTAACCCTTATTATTGGGTTATGGATAATCAGTAAGATTGTGAAAGGAATGAAGAAGATGTTTGAGGCACGTGATTTTGATGCCAGTCTTCAGTCGTTTCTCCTAAGCCTTAGCGGCATTGTACTAAAAATCATGCTTATTATCAGTGTTGTGACAATGCTTGGAGTGGAAATGACTTCTTTTATTGCAATACTTGCTGCTGCCGGTCTGGCCATAGGTATGGCATTGAGTGGCACACTGCAAAACTTTGCAGGAGGAGTCATGATACTTATCTTCAGACCTTTTAAAGTGGGTGACTACATTACTGCTGAAGGACATTCCGGGACAGTCAAAGAGATACAGATTTTCCACACCATCCTGAATACCCCCGATAAAAAAACAATCATTTTGCCCAACGGTCCGGTATCCAATGGAAGCACGATCAATTATTCCACCGAACCTGTTCGCAGGGTTGATTTTACTTTTGGAATTGGTTACAACGACGATATTGACAAAGCAAAAGGAGTGATTATGGATGTCATCAAAAATGATGAACGCATCCTGAAGGATCCTGAACCATTTATCGGGGTTATCAACCTTGGCGATAGCTCTGTGGATCTGGTAACCCGTGTTTGGGCCAACGCTGCAGATTATTGGGGAATTTTCTTCGATATGCAGGAAACTGTCAAAAAAGAATTCGACCGGCAAGGCGTTTCCATACCTTTCCCACAAAGAGATGTACACCTGTTTCAGGCAAAATAAATTATTGTAATCAATAAAAAATATTTATCTGTAGAGGCACATAATGATGTGCCTCTACTACCAAAAAACGATTTATCAATGACAAAAAAAACCAAAATTCTAATCTTACTGATAGTGTCTCCGGTACTGGCCTTCGGACAGCAGGAACCAGACACTGTAAAGCACTGGAAAGCAGGCGGCAACACTGCTTTTAATTTTTCTCAGGTATCCTTAAGTAACTGGGCCGCTGGAGGTAAAAACTCAGTATCAGGAACTTTTCTATTTAATGCGTTCTTGAATTATAAGAAAAACAAAAGTGCCTGGGAAAACACCCTGGATCTGGGCTATGGACTCACACAACAGGGAGAAGAAAATCTGGTAAAAACGGAAGACCGTATCCAGATTGTGTCTAAATACGGATATCAGGCCTCAAAAAGCTGGTTTTATACTCTCCTTGCCGATTTCAAAACCCAAATGGATCTCGGGTATAAAGATCCACCGGAAAATACCATCATGACTTCAAAGTTCATGTCTCCGGCTTACTTGCTGCTTTCTTTGGGTATGGATTATAAGCCTAATGACAATTTTTCCCTGTACCTCTCTCCGGTAACCAGTAAGATGACCATCGTCAATGATGAGGAACTTTCCAGCCAAGGTGCTTATGGAGTCGATCCAGGCGACAACCTGCGGTCAGAGTTTGGTGCCTCCCTGAAAAGTATATTAAAAAAGGAGAACATCATTGAAAATGTGAACTTCAAGACCAGACTTGATCTTTTCTCAAACCTCACCGACCATCCTGAAAGAATTGATGTAGAATGGGAAACCCAGTTTAATTTTAAAGTCAACAGCTTCCTCTCGGCCAATTTGGGAACAACATTGCTTTATGATCATGATATCAATTATGTAGATGCTGATGGCGTTGAGCAAGGGCCTCGTGTACAATTCAAACAGCTTTTTGGATTTGGCATTAATTACAATTTTTAAGCCTCATGGAAATGAGAATGAGCAAAACTCAAATTAATACAAGAAAAGAGTATTGCATCATCAGTAAAAATATTTGATATTTTTTCCCAAATTTGAAGTCCGGTAAATCCTGTTTTTGCCGGGCTTTTTTGGCTAAATATATGATGCAAACAAAACGAATATTGCCGGGAGAATGGGCACCACAGGATGGGGTTTTACTGGCATGGCCACACTCGGACACCGACTGGGCCCAAATGCTGAAAGAAGTCAGGGAATGCTTTGTCAACATTATTGAAGCTATCACCACCTTCGAACAAGTAGTGGTATTGGTAAGTGATGAAAACAACTTCCCTATACACCAATTCACATATTCTGAGAGAATAAGAACAGTAAATTGCCTCACCAATGACACATGGGCCCGTGATTTTGGGCCTATATTTGTCAAAGAAGGAAACAAAATAGTCGGATTGGATTACAAATTCGATGGCTGGGGTTTAAAGTTCGCGGCCAACGAAGACAACCTGATTACCTCAAGACTTTTTGAAAAGAATGTTTATTCACCTTTAGTAAAGCGGGAAAACCATCTCAACTTTGTTTTAGAAGGGGGAAGCATCGAATCTGACGGGCAGGGAACCATTCTTACCACTACCGAATGTTTAATGTCTGCAAACCGTAACGGTGCGCTACATCAAGAGCATATCGAAGAGAAGTTAAAAACCTCACTGGGAGCCGAAAGGGTACTCTGGATCGATCATGGATTCCTTACCGGAGACGATACCGACAGCCACGTGGACACCCTTGCACGGTTTTGCAATTCTGACACGATTGCTTATGTTAAGTGTGAGGATGTGGAGGACGAACACTACTCCGCACTAAAAAAGATGGAACAACAATTGCAGGAATTTCAAACCGGAAATGGTAAAAGCTATAATCTTGTCCCCCTCCCTATGGCAGATGCAGTATATGAAGACGGACACAGGTTACCGGCTACTTATGCCAACTTTTTAATCATTAATGAGGCTGTGTTGTTACCTTTTTACAAAAGCCCCAAAGACCAGGAGGCAAAAGCAATTCTGGAAAATGTTTTCCCTGACAGAAAAGTTATAGGAATTGATTGCCTGGCTTTGATCAAACAGCATGGATCATTGCATTGCGTTACCATGCAATTGCCGGAAGGGACGATGAAGGAAAAGGGTTGAGGGTTGGGAGTTAAGGGTTGGGGGTTGAGAGTTGAGAGGTGAGCGGTGAGAGGTGAATACAAAATAAAAGACACATCAAATGGATACGGATGACTTATCGCGAGAAGCCTACGATGGCATTTTAATCGAAGCCGAAAGATTAACCCATGATCTGACGTTACATTATGGTGTTTTATCGGGTGATTGCAAAAATGAGGCTGAATACCTCAAAAAAGCCGAAAAAATGACCAAAGAGATAATGAAAGCAGACGATTGGGAAATAGATGATCTGTTTTGGGGCAATCCGCCGGAAAGGAAAAAACTGGAATCTACCTGCAGGAAAATATTAGAAAATATTGAGCAAATCAGATCCATCCCCTTTGAACAACGAAAATTTGATTTTTGAAAATATTAGAAAACATGGTTACCACAGGACTCATACAACAAAGCAA
>DHQK01000268.1 GCA_002411085.1 Marinilabilia sp. UBA5340
GGAATATTTATCTGGATCGCAATGATGCTGACGGTTTTATTCAATACTCACGTCAGGTTGGTGGATTCGCCAGTATCGATGAGCGTCAGGAGGATTCACTTTCTTACGTTACCGCCGAAAAACTTTATATGCAGGGGAAATGTCTGCAGGCAATCAATCAGTTCGAGTCTTATCTGCGTAAATATCCCAATGGGCGCTTTTCCGTGAATGCGCATTTTTACAAGGCCGATTGCCAGTATCGCAACAAGGACTTTGACAACGCACGGCAGTCCTTTGAGTTTGTGGCTTCCCGGCCAGGTAATATTTTTATAGAGGAAGCACTTATCGGAGTGGCCCGGATTAGTTATCATCAGGAACGTTATCAGGATGCTTTGGGGTATTATGAACGATTGGAAATGGAGGCTGAGAAGGAGGAAAGCCGCAGGGAAGCATTGATTGGACAAATGCGTTGTCTGGGAAAAATGGGAGATCGTCCCGGGTATATCACTCGTTTGTCGGAACGGGTGCTGGCCGATGCCAAAACGTCACCTGAAGTTGCCCGTGAGGCCCGTTATCTCAAAGCCAATGCTCATTTGGAGCTGGGGGAAACCGATTTGGCATTGGAAGAGTTTCAGCAACTGAAGCAAAATCCCAGTTCGCCCGAAGGTGCAGAAGCCCGTTACCAGGTGGCTCGCATTTTATTCGACCGCAATAAAATTGATCAGGCTGAAGAGGAGATTTTTGATTTTGTGAATGTGGGTACACCTCATCAATATTGGATTGCCCGTGGTTTTCTGTTGCTGGCCGATATCTACGAAAAACGTGGTGAGTATTTTCAGGCACGTCAGTATATTGAAAGCTTGCTTGAAAACTACAGTGAACGTGACGATGATATTCGTGACCGGGCCAACCGACGGTTAGAAGAATTGGAAAAAGCCCAGTCGTAACGATATTGCATCAATGATTAAAAGATCGATGAATATTACAAAAAGACCTATGAAAACCATTAATATTTTTTCACTGTTTATATTGCTCGTTGTCACCCTTCCACTGCATGCTCAGGATCCTTTGAGCAAGGATGTCCGGGTGGTTCGGGAATTTGATCCCACAGTGTCAGATGCCATGAAGATTAATCAAATGCCGGATCGGGAAGATACACTGGAAATCAATCCTCAGTTCTCTTACCGGGTGGTGGGGCAGCCATTGGTAGGGATCCCCGATGTGGAGCCTTTAAGCGCTGCACGCCTTGCCCGCCAACGAAAAGGAGAGTTGTATCCTTCCTATGTTCGGGGAGGTGTTGGAAATTACGAAACCCTGTTTGGAGATATCTTTTACAATATCACCCGAAATGAAAAATTTGCCTTTGCACTGTCGCTCGGGCAGGAATCTTCCTGGGGTAATATTGAACTGGAGGATGGCCGGTCTTCGGATGCTCCGCTTCACCTGACCAATGGCGGTTTGTATCTGCGTCACTTTTTTGATGACAAAACTCTCGCCTTTGATATGGATTTTAATCGCAGGGCTTATGAATATTACGGATTGCAGACTATAGATCCGGAAACCTTTTATATTTCGGAGGGAGTTGTAATGGGTGATAATCTGATTCCTGATCGAAAACAACGGCAAACAGCCTTTGATTTACGTATTGGATTGATGGGACAACAAGCCGATGTGGACGATGTTCGATATCACCTGGATTTCGCATACGGTGCATTCGACAATTTCACAGGAGTTGGAGAGAATACCTTTGGGCTAACGGGAGATGCAAAATTGCCTTTTGGAGGAATCGGTTTGCATATCGATGGAGGTGTTCGATACAATAAAGTGAATGCGCCAAAAGGGGATAATAAGATGCCTGCACTATGGACATTTGATGATCGGGAACAGATCTTTCTTACGATGAATCCCCGTATGGTTATTCCCGGGGACAAGTTGAGTGTTGAAATAGGGGTAAAGGTAACAGGAGAATTTGCGGGAACTGAGGATTTTTATCTTTCTCCTCATGTGCAGGGAGATTTGGTGATTGCCGAAGGTATTGTTTCCACCTTTATGGGAATGACCGGAGAAGTTCGTCCGGGTTTTTACCGTGACATGATGGCAGAAAATCCTTTTTTATCTCCGGATGTCCTGGTGGAGACTGCCCATTCCAATATTCGGGGGTTTGCTGGGGTGAAGGGGAACTTTAGCAGTGCTACGTCCTTCACTGCACGTCTGGATTACGAATTTATTGAGAATGAACATTTCTACGAAAATATCTTCTTTGAAGAGAATGTTACTAACTATTACGGAATGAGCAACCTTTTTACAGTTGCCTACGATGATGCAACTTTGCTGACCCTTAGTGGTGAGCTGCTGGTACGACCTGTTCCGGAACTTGACATTGTGCTCAAAGGAGCTTACTATGGTTGGGAGCTAGACGTCCTGGAGCATGCCTGGCACAAACCTGAAATGGAAATAGGCCTGCGGGCAGGTTATCAGTTCAGTGAGGAACTCAGGTTAGATGCAGCCTTCAATTTGCTTGGTGAACGGAAAGCCCGCGATCTGAATTCACTCAATGAAATGAAGATGCTTAAATCGGTGGCTGATTTTAATTTGGGTGGAAATTATCAATTAAATAAAAGAATGCATTTTTTTGCCAGAATTCAGAATATATTTGCAGCCAAATATTATCAGTGGTCCGGTTACCCTATGCAGGGTGTTAACTTCAGAATTGGAGCGGGCTATTCATTTTAAATAGTTTTTTTAGGGGGTAAGTTTAACCGTTTAGATTTTCTAATCTCTAACGGCTAACATCCAATCTCTGAAAGTATTATTAACAATAAAAATCTATTATCGCTGTCGAAATGAGAAAATGGCGTACCGAAGATTCTGTTGAGCTGTATAATATCAGTGGCTGGGGAATCAACTATTTTTCTGTCAACGAAAAAGGAAACGTGGTGGCGACTCCCCGTGGAAATGGTGTGGAAGTAGATCTCAGGGAATTGGTTGACGAGTTGACCCTGAGAGATGTGGAAGCTCCAATGCTTATTCGTTTTCCGGATATTCTGGACAGTCGTATTGAGACCATGCAGTCCTGTTTTACCCGCGCTCGTGATGAATACGAATACAAAGGACAGAATTTTATTATATACCCCATCAAGGTAAATCAGATGCGTCCGGTGGTAGAAGAAATAGTGGGTCACGGCAAAAAAGTCAATATCGGGCTGGAGGCTGGTTCCAAACCAGAGTTGCATGCTGTGATTGCTACCAACACCGACAGCGATTCTCTCATTGTCTGCAATGGGTACAAAGATGAGGCTTACATCGAGTTAGCGCTTCTTGCACAAAAGATGGGGCGCCGTATTTTTTTGGTGGTGGAGAAGCTTCATGAACTGAAAATGATTATTCGTATAGGGCGTCAGCTCAAAGTGAAACCCAATATTGGAATCCGCATTAAACTGGCCAGTACCGGAAGCGGTAAATGGGAAGACTCAGGTGGCGATGTGAGTAAGTTTGGTTTGACATCCAGTGAGTTAATTGAGGCTTTGGATTATCTGGAGGCTCAGGGGATGAAAGATTGCCTGCGCCTGGTTCATTTTCATATTGGTAGTCAGGTCAATAAAATCCGCCGTATTAAAAGTGCCCTCAAAGAGGCTGCCCAGTTTTATGTGGAGCTCTATAAACTGGGATTCAGTGTGGAGTTTGTGGATATCGGAGGTGGACTTGGAGTTGATTATGATGGTACACGCTCCGCTAACAGCGAAAGCAGCATCAATTACAGCATCCAGGAATATGTGAACGATGCCGTCTATACCATGGTGGAAGCCAGTAACCGGCACGAAATACCACATCCCAATATTATTACGGAGTCCGGACGCTCACTTACAGCACACCACTCAGTGCTGATCTTTGAGGCGTTGGAATCCACCTCCGTGCCTCAGTGGGATGAAGAGGAAGAGGTTCAGGAAGATGATCATGAACTGGTGAAGGAGATGTATGCCCTCTGGGATACCCTGAATCAGCCGCGCATGCTTGAGACCTGGCATGATGCCCAGCAAATTAGGGAAGAAGCATTGGACCGGTTTAGTTTTGGATTGATTGATTTGCGCACACGTGCCCAGGTAGAACGACTTTTTTGGTCGGTTGCCCGTGAGGTGCAGAGTATGGCTTCGAAATTAAAGCATGTCCCTGATGAACTTTCGAATCTTCGGAAGCTGCTGGCTGACAAATATTTCTGTAATTTTTCGTTGTTTCAGTCGTTGCCCGACAGTTGGGCCATCGATCAGATTTTCCCGGTGATGCCCATCCACCGTCTGAACGAGAAACCTGAGCGTGTAGCTACATTACAGGATGCAACCTGCGACTCCGATGGCAAAATTGATAACTTTATTTCTACCCGGAATTTCTCCTATTACCTGCCGGTACATAAATTGAAGCGGGGTGAATCGTACTACATCGGTGTGTTTCTGGTTGGAGCCTATCAGGAAATCCTGGGAGATATGCACAACCTTTTTGGAGACACCAATGCTGTGCATGTTTCCGTCAATGAAAATGGTTACAACATTGACCAGATTATTGATGGAGAAACCGTAGCGGAGGTGCTGGAATACGTGCAGTACAGTCCTAAGAAAATGGTTCGTGCAGTGGAAACCTGGGTGATGTCTTCTGTTAAGAAAGGCGTGATATCAGCCGAAGAAGGGAAAGAATTCTTGTCCAATTACCGGTCAGGTTTGTATGGTTATACTTATTTGGAGTAAGAGATAGTATTTGCTATAAAACACCAACTACTGCGTTATTTAGAGTGTGTAATATTTATTGTTAAAAACCTTTGGCTTTAGGGGCAAAACTATTACACACCCTGAATTTTTGAATCAGTCATTTATCAAAAGTAAACTCCTTATTAAATTAAGTATAACGGGGTTTGGTTAAAAATTATTTTTGTATCTTTAGAATATGAATGCCAAAGATCAACATATTGTAAATCTGATAAAGCAACGGATTTTGACAAAAAACCCTGATGCTCAGGTGGTGTTGTTTGGTTCTCATGCCAGAGGGCAGGCAACTGCAGATTCAGACTGGGATATTTTGATTTTGTTGAATGGGTTGAAGATAGGTCGGGAAACAGAGAAAGAGTACAGAGAGGAATTGTTTGAGTTGGAGTTAGAAATTGGAGAACCAATTTCAACTTTTGTTTATTCGAAGAATGAATGGGAGTCAAAATTTTCGATGACTCCTCTCTACGATAATGTTAAAAAGGAGGGTGTGTTGCTGACATGACCGGAACCAAAGAAGACTACATTAACTATCGGATAGCAAAATCAAAAGAGATTTTTTCAGATGCACAATTGTTGGCTGATAATCAAAGGTGGAATTCTTGTGTTAACAGACTTTATTATTCTTCTTTCTATCTTGCCAGTGCTTTGTTATACAAAAATGGGATAAAAGCAGAGACTCATAATGGTGTTAAAACAAGACTTTTTCTTCATTTTGTGAAAGGTGGCTTGTTAGAGAAAAGTTTAGCAAAGCTTTTTTCTCACTTGTTTGATTGGCGACAGGAAACTGATTATGCTGATTTTATTGAGTTTGATGCTGAAATAGTTGAGCCATTATTGATACAGGTGCAGAGGTTGAATGAAAAACTTGAAGAGTTGATTGTGCATTCACCGGAGAACTAAAGATTTGTTTGTTTTTCTTTTTTGCATCCTGTATAGTTCCGACTAATTCGCATGCAATAACTTATTGTATATTTTATTGTGATTCCTGTTTCATGCTCCTTTCATCATTCTTTGCGATTTGTTATCTTTGCACTCGCTTTTTGGCTTTATGCATTAGCTGCAAGTCAGTTTAAATAGAGTTCGTCTATAAAGTCCGGAAAGTTTTTTTCGTAAATGAGTACTTTTCGGACAAGCGTAACGCAGTAAATGGTGCTTTATGGACAGACGCTAAATAATCAAAACCGGAACAAATAAAATCA
>DHQK01000246.1:0-929 GCA_002411085.1 Marinilabilia sp. UBA5340
CATTTCCTCGGAAAGCGTCCCAACGGATACATCTCTTTCCGATATGACCTTACGCCTTATTTGCATTTTGGTGAAAAGGACAATGTGATTGCCGTGAAAGTGGACAATAGTGTGCAACCCAACTCCCGATGGTATTCAGGTTCCGGAATTTACCGGAATGTGTGGCTTACTTCGGTCAACCCGTTGCATGTAGATTTGTGGGGAACGCATATAACCACCTCCGATGTGACCGAAGAACAGGCCACTGTAAATATTCAACATTCAATAAAAAACAGTTGGGAAAACGATACTACCTTCCAACTTTTGGTGGAGATTGTTTCTCCTGATAACCGGGTGGTAGCTTCTGCCGAAGTTTCGGATATCACTATTTCCGCCGGTGAGGTTAAGATAGTGGCATCTTCCTCCGAAGTTGTAAATCCCCTTCTGTGGAGTATTGAAGATCCTTCCCTTTACACAGCGGTTACCAAGGTGATCATCGATAATCAGGTAATAGATAAGTATGCCACTTCTTTCGGAATTCGTACTTTCCGTTTTGATGCTGAAAATGGCTTTTTTCTCAACAATGAACCCACGAAAATCCTGGGTGTATGTCTGCATCATGATTTAGGGGCTTTGGGAGCTGCTGTAAACCGAAGGGCCATTGAGCGTAAGCTCGAAATCATGAAGGATATGGGAGCCAATGCCATACGTACTTCTCACAATCCACCCTCTCCCGAATTGTTGGAACTTTGTGATGAAATGGGCTTTATTGTCATGGATGAAACTTTCGATATGTGGGCAAAAAGCAAGGTGGAGTACGACTATTCGCTATATTGGGATGAGTGGCATGAGCGGGATTTACGTGACCATATCCGGCGCGATCGAAATCATCCCAGTGTGATGATCTGGAGTATCGGCAACGAAATACTGGAACAGTGGGACACTACGGG
>DHQK01000246.1:1213-5558 GCA_002411085.1 Marinilabilia sp. UBA5340
ACCACCGGGAATAACGGCCCTTCGTCTGACAATTTCCTCAATAAATCAGGAGCCCTTGACCTTGTGGGCTTCAATTATCATCATGAAGACTGGCTGGATTTTCCCGAAACTTTTCCCGGTGAGCCTTTCATTGCCACGGAAACAAATTCATCTCTTCATTCCCGTGGACATTACGATATGCCCTCCGACAGTGTTCGAATCTGGCCCAAACGCTGGGATATTCCTTTCTATGACGGGAATCCCGGAAATACCTGCCCGGCTTACGACAATTGCCGGGCTCCCTGGGGATCCACGCATACAGAAACATGGAACCTCATAAAAAACAATGATTATATGTCAGGAATGTTTATCTGGACAGGGTTTGATTATTTGGGAGAACCTACTCCCTATCAGTGGCCGTCCAGAAGTTCCTATTTTGGTATGGTTGATTTGGCTGGTTTTCCAAAAGATCCCTATTATTTCTATAAAAGTGAATGGTCAAAAGATACCGTTTTGCATGTTTTCCCTCACTGGAATTGGGAAGAAGGACAAACAGTTGATGTATGGGCCTATTTCAATCATGCCGATGAGGTTGAGTTATTTCTGAATGACGAGTCACTTGGTTCCAAAAGCAAGCCTGAAGGTCGCTTTAATGTCATGTGGCGTGTGCCATTTGAGCCAGGGACATTGCGTGCCGTATCCATACGTGAAGGAGAAGTTGTAGCTGAAAAAACTATTCATACAGCCGGTGAACCTGCTCTGATTAAACTGAAAGTTGATCGGGAAACCATTGAAGCAGATGGCAATGATCTGGCCTTTGTGTCGGCTTATGTGACTGACAAAGATGGGAACCTGGTGCCCAATGCAGATAACCTCATAAAATTCAATTTGGACGGGGAGGCTTCGGTAATTGCAACTGATAACGGAGATCAAACCAGTCATGCCTCTTTCCAAAGTGCCCAACGAAAGGCATTTAATGGAAAATGTCTGGCGATTATTCAAGCAGGAGACAAAGCCGGATCTGTTACCATAAAAGCAAATGCAGAGGGATTGCCTGAAGCTGTTGCACATATTAAATTGAGCTCAGAATCTGGTTCTGGCCATTAACCAGGCACTTGGCTTTTTGGAAATTGATTGTCTGTATTTTGGTTTTGAAACCAAAACCTTAATTCAGGATTTCGTTTTTTTTGGGGGGGCAGTGCCTCCGCTGAAGCTACGGCGACACGCGGAATGCCAAAAAGAACACTAAAATATGGAATTAATAATTAGGTCTGCTGACTTTTTGAGCAGACCCTGTTTTAATGGGTTTTTACTGATATACACTATGATTTTAAATCATTATAAAATTTATTTGCTGGCAATAATACTAACGTTTACCGTGTTCGATGTTTCCGGTCAATCGTTTCAAAAGCCTGAAAAAGGATTTGTTAGTTGGAAACCTGCTCCTACCTGGGAAGATGCTCTTTTGAGTGGCAATGGAACTATGGGGACAATGGTTTTTGGTGATCCTCACCGTGAAAAGGTGGTCGTTAACCATGCGCTTTGCTATTTGCCTGTCTGGGTGCCCTTGCAACCAATAGATCAGGCTTCCCGTCTGGCTGAAATTCGCAGCCTTCTGGCAGAAGGGAAATACCGAAAAGCGGCTGAGGTTCCTTTTGATCAGAGCATGAAAGAGGGATATGGAGAGAAGAAGTGGATTGATCCGTTTGTGCCTTTTTGCAACATTAATGTCGCTATGCCTGCAGGTAATGTTTCCAATTATTCCCGTATGGTTGACTTTGAAACCGGGGAAGCTAAGGTGGAGTGGGAACAGGACGGTAAATTATATCAACGCACCCTTTTTGTATCTCGTCCCGACAGTGTTATTGTTCTGAAGATTGCCGGGAGTGACAAGGTAAGTGCTACTTTGTCGCTTGACCGTCATTCGGTTAGCTGGGATCAATGGGATTACATAAACAGCACGATTAAAAGTGTGGATGTTTCGGCCGAAGATGGTTATCTGGTATATCGCACCGAATTCAAAAACCAATGGGAGGGGAATCCTCAGGGATTCGAAGGAGTTGCAAGAGTTGTTCCTAAAGGCGGAAAAGTGTTCTATCGCAACAATGAAATGGTGGTTGAAAACGCTGATGAAATACTGGTGATGATGAAGGTCGATCCCAATTATGACTTTTCAGAATCAATGGTTCCAACCTTAAAAGAGGAATTGGAAAAGGTGACTACTGACTATCAGACATTGGAAGGCCGGCATGCAGAAGTGCATGGGGAGTTATTTAATAGTGTTAAGCTTGATTTGTCTGAGGATCAGGGGGCCGTATTGCAGTCAGAAGCCCTGGTGCTTCAGGCCCGGGAACATACGTCTCCGGCTCTTATAGAAAGACAGTTTGATGCAACCCGCTACAATATTATCTCTTCAACCGGCACCAATCCTCCCAACCTTCAGGGTATCTGGAGCGGAACATGGACTCCTCCCTGGTCATCCGGCTTCACCCATGATGGCAATGTGGAAGTGGCCGTTTCTTCGTATCTTCCATCCAACACTCCTGAGTTAATGCATGCTTATATGAGTTATCATGAACGGATGATGCCTTATTATCGGGACAATGCACGGCGATTGTTCGGAACCAGGGGTATTGTGTTACCTGCGCACTCCAGTTCGCATGGCTGGGCCATCCACTTCGACGATGAGTGGTGCCTTTCATTATGGACAGGCGGAGCTGGTTGGGCATCCGGTATTTTGTACGATTATTATCTCTATACCGGCAATAAAGATTACCTGAAAGAGCACATTTACCCTTTTATGAAGGAAAGTGCCTGGTTTTATGAGGACTTTCTGATAATGGGAGATGATGGAAAATATGTTTTTACTCCCTCTTATTCGCCCGAGAATACTCCTTCAAACACGAATGCCCAAGCGGTGGTAGATGCCACCATGGATGTGATGATTGCCAAAGAATTGCTGCGCAATTGTATCGAAGCCGGTGAATTACTGGGGGAAGAGAAAACTCAGTTGAAAAAGTGGGAAAAAATGCTGAAGCTTATGCCTGAATACCGCATTAATGAAGACGGAGCTCTGGCTGAATGGTTGCCCAAAGATTTAGAAGACAATTACAAACACCGGCATGTTTCGCATTTGTATGCTCTTTATGAAATGATTGCTCCTGAATTTAAGGAAGATCCTGAACTAATGGCAGCTGCCAGGGAAGCTGTAGAAAGAAGAATGGTGCACCGCCGTCATGAAAATGGTGGCGAAATGGCTTTCGGACTGGCACAACAGGGAATGATTGCAGCCAACCTGGGTAACAGTGAAATTGCCGGAGAAATTATCAACTGGATTTCACGCTATTATTTTACGCCTTCTATGGGAACCTATCATAACTCTGGCAACCTTTTCAATATGGATGTGAGTGGTGGTTTCCCTGCTGTGATTATGCGTACACTGGCATATTCCGAACCGGGGTTGGTAAAGTTGTTACCTGCATTACCCGATGACTGGAAAACCGGAAGTATTGAAGGAATGGCCCTGCGTGGGCAAATTACGATTGATCGTTTGTCGTGGACTGAAAAAGGTCTTGAAGTAACTCTGACATCGGGCAAAGATCAGGATGTGATGATTGAGCTTCCCGGAGATGTTTCCAGCGTGGAAACCGAAGCTAATACCTCCTCCATTAAAAGCAAAAAACTTAGAGAGGGCATGATGGAAGTGAGGCTGAAGGAAAGGGCCCCAATTACAATAAGAGTAACTTATTAACAGGGGTTTCCGGAGCAATGCATAATAGTTGAAAATTGGATGATTTATAGTGAAATTTCATTTCTGATTCAAATTTTTTATGCAAATATTTAGAAATTCTTCAACTGTAAAGGGAAAGTGTCAATATATTACATCTTTATATGAATGTTATATGAATGAACACCTTTAGCTATTTGAAAGGCGCGTTGGCCTGTCCGCTTTCCGGGCCGGCGGATGGAGGAAAGTCAAAATGGGCGACTTTATTACGCATGTATTTTTCTTTTCAAGGTCGTAATGAACTCGGATGTCATGTTAGAAGAGTTCTTTTATGATTTGGAAAATTTTCAGCTCAAGCCTCGTTTCAAGGCCTTGCGCAATGGCCGGAAATTTTGGCTTTCGCGGGGAGATAGGGTTAAGCGGACTAGACTTTTTTGGTTCCTTTTTGGGGCAATGCCAAAAAGAACAATTATGAAGAAGTAAATATTAGTCTTACAAACTTTTTAAGCAGGTTAGACAGCTCCTTTATTTAAAATAAACTATCTGTAATATGAAAACACACACAACAAAGAAACTCCTTTTACTGCTTTTAATGGTGGTGCCATTCTTGTCATCAGCCAGCCCGCGTGAGCGTCTGCT
>DHQK01000049.1:0-961 GCA_002411085.1 Marinilabilia sp. UBA5340
GGTAAAGACCACCCCCAAAACCATAGAACGAGATTGGTGTGGGGGCAAGAATGAGGCCTGACGCCGGATTGGTCTCGTAAAAGACATCGGTCAGGAAGTAGCGGTAATCATCCTTTTTGCCAAAAACAGCCACAGCATCGAAAGTAAATTTGTCTACTACAGAAAATTCCACATCTCCTCTGAAGCCACTTCCGTAGATCTCATCGCCGTTTTTCATCCATACATATCCATCCATGCTAAAGGCTCCGGATTCATATTTTACATCTATGCGTTCAACTTCTACTTTCTTAAATTTCCAGTTAGCATAATCTCCGATAAGTTTTATTTTGGCATTTCCACCGAAGATGCTGCTGAGTTTGACTCCGGCATTAAATGCCAGCCCATTTCCGGATGCATCATCAAATGGAGATATTTCTGAAATTTCTAATTCAAACCCTGCAATTTTAGGTGATGAGAAATCGCCCGTTAATCCGATGGAACCAATTTTCAGATATGGTGCTTTCCTGGTAATTTCCAGATTCTCAAACGGGATGTCAGGAATTTTAAAGTTTTTTGTGGAATCTTTTACATTGACCGGGGCATCATTGATTGGTGTATTGATGCTAAGTTTTCCGCAGAGGTTAAGGGAAGGATATATATCTCCATTTTTTATGGCAATATGTATGGTTGAATTTTTGTTGATTTCCACGGTGCTTCCCAATACAGGGAAATCAAAATCCTTGGGAATCTCCGCACCAAACTCTACCGTGTTTGAGCTATGGTTGAAAGAGGCACTATAAGCTAATAATGAATTTCTTCCCAATGGAGGGAGGTTTATGTCACCTCCAATTCCTAGACCGTCTATTCTGTTTTTCAGTATGTCCAGCTTCAAGTCATTAAGGGATAGTGCCCATTCTGAGGGATCAAGGATTTTACTGTTCACCACATCAAAGGCTTCTATTGAACCTGAAAAGCCATTTTC
>DHQK01000049.1:1252-1674 GCA_002411085.1 Marinilabilia sp. UBA5340
TTTGTAGTCGTGCTGTCGTTTAGGTCTGGTGCTTTGAAAAATGCGGGTAGTGTGAGCGAGGCTTTTGTCACTGAGATGCCCTTCCATAAGTTTTTAATGTCGGCATCTCCTGATTGGAAATAGTTGGGAGGGAATTGAGCTGTGGCCGGTGTATAGATGTCGCTCTGGTCGATGGTAGCTCCGTGCAAGGAGAATATGAAGCCGTTCAGCCCGGAAAAACTAAATGACTGCTCAAAGTCAAATGAGGCAGAAAAGTTATCAAAATCATCAAAGAAGGTTTCGAAAGATGTTTTCAATTGCCCCTGTGTGGGATTTCCGTTGGCATCTACAGGTACGATTTTTTCGGAAGTAACGGCTACATCGATATTGGCCAGAAATGATTCAATGCCACTGCATCCAAAGTTGGCCCGGGTACCTTCTTT
>DHQK01000049.1:1926-16956 GCA_002411085.1 Marinilabilia sp. UBA5340
CCGGTGTCTTTGAATTTAAATGCGCAGGAAGCATGAATTCGGTTCTTCCCGGTGTTTTGGTTGTAGCTGATTTTTTCAATAACCAGGCAGTAATCCCCTTTTTTGATTCCAATGGGTAGAGGGGTGAGGCCATCTTCGAAAAGCGCACTGATGGACTTCACATAAGCCCCGGCCTTTTCAACTGCCTCGGCCGCTTCAAATGCAGCAGCAATCTTTTTCTCTTCTATTGTCTGGGCATTGGAATTGGGAATTCCTGTAAAGAAACAAAACAGAAGTAAAAGTGTGGTTAAATAAACATATTTGATGTTGGGCAGGGACACAATAAAAAAGGGTTTAGGTTGATAAATAAGCCGGGGTTAAGGTTATTAAAAATATTCATTTTTGGTCGTATAGTCTGGATGCTTCTCAAACCAGGTTCTGACAATACTAAGTGCTTTGGTATAGTCATCAGTCAAAATGGAGCCGGTGGCATCGGTTTCGTATGGAAAATCTTTGATCACAGGGGCGAGCAGTTCCATGATGCGGTAGCCACAAAGCATGTTTTGGTCATTGTCAGGATCGGCAGAATAGCATTTTTTTTCGTCGCTGTTGAGATAATTGATGCATAAGTTGATCATCCGGGGCTGCCTGGTATAGACTAAGTCAGGAACCAGATATTCAACCGTGTTGTTGTTTAACTCAATATTCTTAACCTGATCGAGGCACCAGTCAATGCTTGTTTTTTCGCCCATTCTGGCCAGCGCCAGATGAGTTTTCCATTGCGCTTTTCCCGGTAAATCCGGCTGGAGGAGTTTTTGTTGGAGGATGTCTTGTCCGGTACTGACAAAACCTGCCAGTAAAATAGTTTTGTCATGATGGGGGAGTCTGCTGTTTTGTAAAAGCCGGTCGATTTTCTTTAATGCGGCAGCATCAAAACTGCTTTTGGGAAATGATTGCAGCCACAACAGGCTTTGTCCGGTAATACTTCCATCCTCATCGTTACATCCCTCCAATAATAGGTTGATATAAGTCGCTTTTTGGGTTGGCCCGACCATCATTCCCTTTAGAAAGATTAGGTAGTAAGCTTTTTGGCGCACTTGAATTGCAGTGTCGTTTGTGAAAACTGCAATATCTTCCAGAAAGTTCTTATCCTCCGATAACAATGATTGTTCTTTTTGAAAATCGCTACGTTGGGTTTCTTTGAATTGATGGAGATAGGCCGCTGTCTGACCGTGAGCAAGCGGGCTGATCAGTAGAAAAAAGGTCAGGTAAAGGTGTTTCATAAACAGTGGGGTATAAAGTTTATGAAGTAAAAGTATAAAAATGTTTATAAAATAAAATGCCCGCTGTCGATTTTTTTCGACAACGGGTATTTTTGAGTACTGTAAATGAAAAACAGCTAAATTAATGAAACAATTATTTCAGCCACTCTTCGGGCATCCATGATTGAATCAGTTCTTTGTTTTCTTCGTACCAGATTTTTGCTGCTGCATCAACGTCATCTTCTTTTTCCAGGAGAAGCATCAGATCAGACATTTGCTCCTCGGTAAAATAGAAGTTTCCTAAAAACTCTTTGAATCCTGGGCGCTCTTCGGTAAAGCCCTTGCGGGTAACAATATAGCTTTTTTCAGATGGATAAATCCCCTTTGGGTCTTTCAGATATTTTAAATCATACTTCGCCCACTTATAATGAGGTTTCCAGCCGGTTACTACGATCCATTCTTCTTTTGCCGCAGCATTTTTTATACTTGAGACCATTGCTGGTCCACTGGAGGTGACCTGATCAAATTCCAGCCCGTAATCTTTGATGGCTTTTTCGGTATCCCTGTATACACCAGAACCGCTGCCAATACCTATTATTTTGCCATTAAATTTATCCTTATGCGCATTAAGTTGGGTAATAGAATCAATTTCAACATAGCTTGGAACGACCAATCCTGTAGAGGCATAGTCAAAGTTCATTCCGGCTTTTTCAATTTTGTTCCCAAATCGCTCCCAGTAATGGCGGTGTGTTTGCGGTAACCAGGCTTCCAGAAAGAAGTCTCCATCTCCTTTGGCCAATGCTGTAAATACAGGGCCGGGAGACAAAAGCATGGTCTTGACGGGAATGCCTACATCTTCAAGCGCCAATTCAGTGATTTTGGTCATGGCAACGCCTTCAATCCAGTTGGCGTAATAAATCACTACCTCATCTTTCTTTTTTTTACAGCCTGAAAGTCCCAGTGATGCAATTACAAAAAATACAATGATTGTGTTCCAAAAATTTTTTTTAGTCATAACAAGTAATGAATATTTAAGGTATTAATGTTTTCGGGTGATTTTTTTTAGATAAAGTAGAACCGGGCTTTTATACAATGTTTTGTCACAGAAGCCAGTAATAATATGATCGGTTATCTGACAATTGAATGTTTGTAACGGGATTTTAAGGTTTGCATTGGTGTAAATCAGAGATTAAATCTGATGTAAAATCAATGGATGTTCGGAACTTAAATCGGCCGCAAAGGTATTTTTTAAGTATTAACCCCCAAAAACAGACGTCTTAAATTTCTTTAATTTGAATATGTAGGCGAATGCGAAGGTCGGGAGCATCGACGCCCGGTGACTAATAATAAGAGCAGATGTGGGAGGATAACAATAAAGGAGTTGTCCGAAAAGCACAAAACACTAAAAAAATGTCATAATGAGCTTGTCGAAACATCTGTCTGTCAGATGAACAGATTTTTAGATAAGCTCAGAATGACATTAAAATTGGGCTTTTGGGATAGCCTCTTATTTTCAGCCTGTTTTTCCTCACCCGTTTTATGTATAAAACAGGTTTAGTAGGTATGAATTATTTCTTAGTCTCTGTTTCCCATAAAAATCATTACATAATATGCCAACGTGGCCAGTGCGGAAAGTGCAGCTACCACATAGGTGTAAGCGGCCCATTTCAGGGCATCTCGTGCCTGATTGTGATTCCGTCCGCTGGTGATGTTGGCCGAATGTAGCCATGCAAGTGCCCGTTGGGTGGCGTTAATCTCCACCGGCAGGGTGATAAATGCAAATGCAGTGAAAACAGCGTAACAGGCAATGATGATTTGCAAAGCCAGATCGAAAGGAACCAACGAAGGCAGTAGAAAAGCTCCGGCAAACATCATGATGAAAACCGCATTCAAAATTTTGGAACTCACATTTTGAATGGGAACCAATGCCGAGCGCAACTTCAGAGGGGCATAGCTGCGTGCATGCTGAACGGCGTGTCCGCATTCGTGGGCGGCTACTGACGCAGCTGCTACGTTACGCCCATGATAAACACTTTCGCTGAGGTTAACCGTCTTATTGGCCGGGTTGTAATGATCAGATAACTGGCCTCGTGATGGTAGAATTTTTACATCATAAATGCCATTGTCATGCAGCATCTTTTCGGCCACCTCACGTCCCGATAAATTACTATCCAGTGGGGTCTTCGAATATTTTTTAAAACGGCTCTTTAATTGTGCGCTGACGATCCAGCTGGCAATCAGGAAGAACAGGAATATGAATATTAGCATAGTTGTAACAGATTTTAAGTTGTTAAAGATAAGAGATTCTTATCAAAAAGGGTGCCATGCTATGGGGGGGAGGTTTTGTGTTCAGGGTTTTGAGTTGAGGTGTGCGGGTTGGTGGTTCCTTTTTGAGGGTGTTAGGAGAAAGCCTACGAGGTTAATGTTCCGTGTTTTGGGTTAAACTTCAGAGTGATGGCAGGTAGTGCTCAGTATAGAGCAAAAGAATTGATAAGTTTTGAATAAGGTTTAGTACGCTTTAGCTTTTTTCCGATGAGCGACGAGCTAACCTGATCTCTAACCTCAAACTTCTACTATCTTTCCCTAAAACCGGAAGTAAATAAATGGTACCAGCTCAGTAGTTCTGAACTGCAGGAGAAATACAACTGCCAGGGCAACCAGTGCCACTTTGGCAGTCCAGTGCAAGGTGATGAACCAACCACGGAGCGTTTCTTTAATACTGGCCGGGAGCCAGTGTAGCATAAAACCAGAAGTAATTAGCAGATATGACAAAATATTAGATTGAATGGCTGGCCAAATCATATCGGCATGAAAAGCGGAAAAAATCCTTGACAACATTGCTGATGCATTTTGCAGGTCGCTGGCTCTGAATAATATCCATCCGGCTACCACAAAGTGAAAGGTTATCAGAAAGCCTGTGGTGCGAGCTATCCAGCGAGGCAAGCACCTTGTCAGTGGATTAAAAAGTTTATCAATGATGAGTCCCAGCCCATGCCAGATGCCCCAAAGTACAAAACGCCAGGAAGCTCCGTGCCAAAGCCCACCGAGGGTCATGGTAATCATCAGGTTGAGATGGGTGCGAAACTTCCCTTTTCTGTTGCCACCCAACGGGATGTAGAGGTAATCGCGCAGCCAGCTGGAGAGCGAGATGTGCCAACGATGCCAGAATTCGGAAATGGATAATGCTTTGTAAGGGCTGTTGAAATTGAGTGGAAGCCTGAAGCCCAAGAGCAGGGCCAGGCCGATGGCTACATCGGTGTAACCGCTGAAATCGCAGTAAATTTGAAGTGTGTATCCGTAAATTGCACTCAATATTTCGAATCCGGAGTATAAATACGGACTTTCAAAAACGCGGTCTACCAGGTTCACCGCAATGTAATCCGAAAAGACCATTTTTTTCAAAAGGCCTGAGATTATGAGGAAGGTCGCATGCCAGGCTTGTTTTTCGGTGAGCGAAAATTGTCGGTATAGCTGGGGGACAAATTCCCTGGCCCGGACAATAGGGCCGGCAACGAGTTGCGGGAAGAAGGAGACATAAAAGGCAAAATCCACAATATTTTGCACCGGAGCCAGCTGACGACGATACACATCCATCGTATAGCTGATAGTTTGGAAGGTGAAAAACGAAATTCCTACCGGTAATATGATATCGTCGACTTCAAAAGAACTACCAAATACGGCATTGGAAAAGATAGCCAGCCAGTCTTTAAATTCTACACTTTGTTGCGTGAGGTCGGTCCAGATATCAGCCAGAAACCAGGCATACTTGAAATATGCCAGCATGCCCAGGTTAACGGTCAGGCTGAGTATCAGCAGAAGTCTTCGTTTCCAGTGGATGGTGAAGTGTTCCAGCCCACGCCCGATAAAGAAATCGACGAGAGTAGAAATGACTAACAGGAAAAAGAAATATCCTCCTGCTTTGTAATAGAAAAACAGACTTGCCAGAAATAGAAATCCTGTTCGTGTGATACGGTGCTTGTAGACTAACGCATTGACCATGAGGATGACTCCGAAGAAAACCCAGAACATTGCGGAGGTGAACATGAAAGGTTCTCCGGGCTGATATTGCCATATTTCCTGAAATCCTTTCATGGGCTCGGCGGTAATAGGTTTGAACGCAATGAATCCAATGCTGCCCAGATACGATCTCCCACAATTCGTGCCCCGCTTTTGCTAAAGTGCATGCGATCGGACAACATTAGTGATGGTGATTGGTTGGACCACTCAATGGCTCCCTTTGTTCCCCCCATCGTTTTGTGGAGGTCAAAAAAGGCCATGTCGCATGCGAGCGTGGCGGCTTTTTGAGCTTCTGATATGAGTTGGGCATGTTCCATCGCTACCATCTCTCCATTTTCTGATTCAGCTGCAGCCTGAACTCCTATTACCAAAACAGGAACTTCCGGCAGTAGTTTTCTGATTAATCGCAACTCCCGAAGAAAATGGATGCGGTAAAAGTTGTAATTATCTGTTTTGGTGGGTAAAACGTTGGTTCCAAATTGAAGTATCAGGAACCCCACATTGAGCTCCCGGGCCATTTGTTGTAACATGTTGTTACTGGCAATTCTGAAACCCGGCCATGGTCGGCCCCGCATGGGGATGTTGTCAACTGCTACGCCGTGGGGATTATCGAGGGTGATGCCGTGGATTATTGGACTCACATCACCTTCAAAATGAAAGGAAATTTTTTTAGGATAAAGAGCCGCTTGATATCGCAGCAGTTTCAGCTGTCCAGGGCTTCCCTTGATTGTGTCATGCCACTCCTCACCATCAATAAAGGTTTTTAGAGAGCTGGTATCTGGAGGGGGTGTAACCAGCAGTTGTAATTGGGGATGTTTTCTTATTTGATTTGACTTCCAGGCAATAGGGGTGATTGTTAAACTGCCAATCGAATCATTGAACCAGGCGGCCTTGCCTGAAAATCCATAATGTACCGGAAGAGGATAAGATTCTTTGCGATAACTATAGGAGAGTTTCCAGTTACCCGAATTGCTCAGCATAACATTGGCATTGATACGTAGCGGATCAACGGGCATGATGAATCCTGGCCCGGAACCTCCATATAATTTCTGAAAATGACTACGTAATATGGAGGTAATACGATCTGCTTCAATTTGTGAATCGCCCAGGTGCATGACCCTGATGAGGTTTCTGGTACTGTCGGCATCCTGGGCCTTTCTGCAGAATGTGGCAAACAATTCCTGAAAAAGAGGCGGTGCCGTGAGCACAGAGTCGGATACGAAGAGCCTGGTTTTTTTTCGGGGCAATGAGTCCGATTCTTCCAATGTATCTGCTTCTGTCCACAGCAGACTGTCGAGCGTTAGCTCTTCTGCTTCGGTTACCATCAGTCCTGCGGTGCTGTCGATTGCCCCGGACTTTTGAAGTTCACTGATATATTGGGGAACCGAAACGCCTGCACGTTCGAGCCACTGGTCAAGCAGCATGACCAGCAACGAAATTAGCAGAAAATATAAAAATATCTTTATCGGACGTATCATCCGCAGCCTTTTAGGTTATGACTTAGGCTTGATTTTAAGTCGTTGCCCGGGCTTAATTTTTTGTGCGTTGGTTATGTTGTTTAAGCGAAGGATATCTGAGTCACTGACACCAGGATATTTCCGGGCGATAGACCATACACTGTCACCCCGCCCAACTGTATGGTAGATGTAGTCACCGTCATGGCCGGTGTCGGCCAGTTGAGGACTTGCCGATGCATTATAGCCTCCTTTTTCACGGGCGACTCTTTGGTAATATTCTACTTTATCTTTGTCAACATAGATAACCAGTTTTTGTCCGACCCGGATGATGTTTCTCCGGATGTTGTTCCAATACCTGAGATTAGAGGTGTAGACATCAAACCAGTCGGCAATCAATCCTACCACATCGCCTGATTTGACGGTGTAGTATACTTTTGCTTTTCCCGGCGGGGGAGAAAATGAGCTGGTAGAAGTATTTCCGGGTTTGATGACCAGTTGGTTCTCGGGAAAATATTTTTCTCTGTTATAGTTGATTACAGAATCTTCGAGGGATGCAAACTGGGTAGACAAATTGAAGGCCAGTCGTAACGGATATTGGGATTTTTGTGCGGGAATAATATCACGACGATACTGAGGGTTAAGGTGTCTGATGACATCCATCGGGACATCCATTATATCGGAAATCTGCGAGAAATGCAATGGTTTGGATATCATAATGGTATCGGAGGCCACCGGAAGTGTCGAAGCCACCGGTTTTAGATTGTGTTCCCGGTGATAGGTGAAGACATAAGTGGCTGCGATAAAGGCCGGTACATATCCTCTGGTCTCTCGTGGCAGGAGATAAAAAATCTCCCAGAAATTTCTCTTGCCTCCGCTTCGGCGTATGGCCTTATTTACATTACCCGGGCCGCAGTTGTAAGCGGCAATCACCAGTTGCCAGTCGCCATATATATCGTACAGATCACTGAGGAAATCGACCGCAGCCTGTGTGGATTTGTATGGATCTCTGCGTTCGTCCACATAAGAGTTTACTTCCAGTCCATATTGTTTTCCGGTGTAGTACATGAACTGCCAAAGTCCCGAGGCTCCGGCACGCGAAAAAGCGCGCGGGTTCAAAGCCGATTCAATTACCGGGAGATATTTCAGTTCTAAAGGAAGACCTTTGGCATCCAGCGCAGCTTCAAAAACAGGAAAGTAGTAATCTGACAACCCCAACATTGTCTCCACCTGATCACGTCGCTTGTTGGTGTAAAGATTGATGTATGCTTTTACATGGCTGTTGTAATTGAGTTTAAATGGCGAAACAATACTTTTGAGTCGCTGAATATAGATCGAATCGGAGACATTACTTTCGTGTACCAGGTCGCTGTTGTAAATGGTATCCATCACCAGTCCGGGATTTGAGTTCATATACCACATGCTCACGAGGCTGTCGAGCGATTCGGCAAAACGATCCAGATTGTCATCGGAAGCGATGGTAAGTGTAGTATCCTTATCTGCTGTCAGCGTATTTCCTGATACGGATGTAGCAGTTATGAATAATCCAATGGTGACAGCAATAACCCGGAAGTTATTTAGCAGTTTGATCTTCATCCTTTTTTCCTTTAAGTAGTGTTTTGCGGCATCAGAAATGGCCGGTCCTGTCCGCGAGTAACTGTTCCTACGCCAATGGGCTGAATAGGTTTCAAAATCTTAATGCCAGCTGAATTCCAAAACTGCTCCCGGTTACCGGGTCGTGATCCAGAATTACGGGTTGTAGCTTCATGGAGAGATCATCACTCACATCAAAATTATAGAAATGTGCATCCACAGTGGCATCAATCATATTTAATACGTATATGGCTGCCATTCCAATATAACTCAGATCGCGGTATCGTTTGTAATAATCCCGTTTGTTTTCCAGAGCACTCTCAAACCAATCCGCATATTGTCCTTCCACATCCTCTACAGTAAGGTTTATTGGAATTACTTTGATGTATGATTTGTTTCCCGGATCCTGAATCAGAAAGTCGCGGTATGCATTTTTGTATTTCTGGTAATTGGTGGAGTTGAAGTGGATCGCATACCCCAGCCCTCCAATGGCTCCGTAGATGATGGGTAATTTCCAGTATTTCTTATTGTAAATCTGGCCCAATCCCGGAAAAATGGCCGAATAGAAGGTGGCTTTGTGTGGAGAATGGATTTTTTCCTCCTTTTCTTGTGGAATGATGTCCCTGATGGTTTCACCTTGCCTGAAATCAACTGTATCTGTGCGGCTCCCCTCTGTCTTAACCGAATCAGGGCTTTGCCTGAATTGTGCCGTGGCTTCAGGTATTCCCGGAAGAAAAAAAAGCATAATGACGATTGTCATCGGGGTTATGGCTTCACGCAGCAACTTAAAATCCATCCTCACGTTCTTGTGCGTTATTTGGTTTTTGCTTTATCCAGCTCATTAATGATTTTTTCCAGTTCCTCATCAGAGCGAAAAGGAATAACAATTTTGCCTTTTCCGTTATTTCCGCGCGAAAACTGAATGTTGGTCTTGAAGAAGTTGGACAATTGTTGACGAAGCTGTTCATATTCAGCTGGCAGCTCTTCTTTTTTCTTTTCTGTCTTCTTGGTGTCTTCGCCCCTGGAAATTTCCCTTACAAGTTCTTCTACTTTCCGAACGCTCAGATCGTTCTTGACAATCTGATTGAAAATTTTGATACGCCCTTTTTGGTCGTCGAGGTTGATGAGTGCCCGCGCATGTCCCATGGTTATCTGCTTTTCGCGCAGTCCCAGCTGAATCTCTGCCGGGAGTTTTAGCAGCCGCAAATAATTGGCAATGGTAGATCGTTTTTTACCTACGCGCTCCGACATGCTTTCCTGAGTCAGGCTGCATTCATCGATCAATCGTTGGTAACTGATGGCAACTTCGATGGGGTCAAGATCCTCTCGCTGGATATTCTCAACGAGGGCCATCTCGAGCATGGTATCATCTTCGGCCAGACGTACGTAAGCAGGAACTGTTTTGAGTCCTGATAACTTAGCCGCCCTGAAACGACGTTCACCGGCAATCAGCTGAAATTTATCACCTGCCTTGCGTAGGGTAAGCGGCTGTATTATACCGATTTCCTTGATGGAAGCCGCTAGTTCATTGAGTTTTTCTTCATCGAAACGTGAACGGGGTTGCCAGGGGTTTCCTTCAATTTTTTCAACAGGAATTTCATTGATTGCAGCTTCCGGCTTTGGGGCATTTTGTTGTTGCCCGAAATCTTCTGAGTTGTCAATCAATGCTCCAAGTCCTCGTCCAAGTGCGTTTTTTCTTGCCATCTTATTTCTTATCTATGCTTATTTATTTGGCTACTTTGTCTTTATTGTCGATTTTGGTCATGTTGTTCTTTTGCAGCAATTCCCGGGCCAGATTTAAATAATTCATAGCTCCTTTGGAGGATGCGTCATACATAACCACTGCTTTGCCGTAACTGGGGGCCTCACTCAGTTTGATGTTACGTGTAATGAGGGTTTCAAAAACCATATCCTGAAAATGTTTTTGAACTTCTTCTACAACCTGGTTTGACAATCGCAGACGGGAGTCGTACATCGTCAGCAAAAATCCTTCAATTTCCAGTTCCGGGTTCAGGCGGTTTTGGATTATTTTAATGGTATTCAATAGTTTTCCTAGTCCTTCGAGTGCAAAATATTCACACTGAACGGGAATGATCACCGAGTCAGCAGCGGTCAGCGCATTTACGGTAATGAGTCCCAGTGACGGGGAGCAGTCAATGAGTATAAAATCGAACTGGTCTTTGACGCTGTTGATAACGCTTTTTAGTACCTTCTCACGATCTGGCATATTGAGCATTTCAATTTCGGCTCCTACCAGGTCGATGTGTGAGGGCAGTAGATATAAATGTTCAATTTCTCCCGCCTGAATGGCTGTTTTCGGATCTGCTCCGTCCACGATACATTCATAAATGCTTGTCTCCACCTCACGAAGATCATAGCCGAGTCCGGATGTGGCATTGGCCTGTGGGTCGGCATCGATGACCAGTACATTGTATTCGAGTACTGCAAGACTTGCAGCCAGATTAATGGCTGTTGTGGTTTTTCCAACACCACCTTTTTGGTTTGCTAATGCAATTATTTTAGCCATAAAAACAAAATTTATCTATGTACAGAAAGTGGGAATATACCCATTTTTTGGCAACAGCCAAAGTTATAGTTTTATTAAAAAAATACCGCCCAATTGGAGATATATTTGTTTAATAAACAGGTATTAAGCTTATTGCAAGTGGGTTGCAAGCTGGCACAAAGTTATAAAAATCTTCAGATCTTGTATCTTAAAGCGGATCAACATCGGTTTGTATGGTCACATACCGCCACGCCTGCCGGCTGAGAATCGCATCTGTGGCATCATTCATTAGTTTTTTGACATAGGCTGGCGAGTGGCCTTTTTCAAATTTGATAATAATGCGTGTCAGGTATTGATTTTGTACCTTGGCAACCGGTGGTTCCTGCGGGCCCAATACACGTTCTCCGAATATGGACTTTAACCGTGCAGCCAGTTCGGTGGCAGCTTTATCTACCACTCCTTTATGCTTGTGTTTAAGGGTTAGATTGATCAGTCGGTAGTAGGGCGGATATTTGAATAGTTGTCTTTCTTCTATCTGGGTGTTGTACATGGTTTTGTAATCGTTTTCAACCACATACCCGATGATGGGATGGTCGGGTGAAGCGGTTTGTAAAACCACTGTTCCCTGTTTGTTTTTTCTGCCTGCTCTGCCACTCACCTGGGCCATCATCTGAAATCCTCGTTCAAAAGCTCTGAAATCCGGAATGTTGAGCATGTTATCGGCATTCAAAATACCCACCACGCTTACATTGTCGAAGTCCAAGCCTTTGGTGATCATCTGGGTGCCAATGAGGATGTCAACATTTCCTTCTTCAAAATCAGCGATAATTTTCTGATAGGATTTTTTCGATCGTGTGGTGTCCAAATCCATCCTGGACACTTCCGCATCTGGGAATATTATTTTTATTTCTTCTTCGATTTTCTCTGTTCCAAAACCCTGGGTGGACAACGCCGGACTTCCACATGCCTTGCAGGTAGAAGGGGTGGTGACGGTGTGACCACAATAATGACAAACCAGTTGGTTCATTTTTTTGTGGTAGGTCAGGCTCACATCGCAAAAATCGCATTTGGGAACCCAAGAGCAAACGTTGCACTCCAGAAAAGGTGAGAATCCACGTCGGTTCTGGAATAGAATGGCTTGTTGCTTGTTTTGAAGGGCTTCCTCCAGGTGCTCCAGCAGGAGGGGCGTGAAGTGTGACTTCATTTGTTTTTTGCGTCTGGCTTCACGGGTATCAGCAATCAGTATTTTTGGCAACTGAATGTCTTCAAATCGTGAGTGTAATTCCACCAGAGCGTATTTCCCTTTTTTGGCATTGTAATAACTCTCGATCGAAGGGGTGGCAGTTCCCAAAAGGACTTTGGCACCGTGTTTATGCCCCAGCATGATGCCTGCATCGCGTGCGTGATATCGGGGAGCCGGATCGAACTGCTTGAAGGAGTGTTCGTGTTCTTCGTCCACAATGATAAGGCCCAGATTTTTGAATGGCAAAAATATAGAGGAGCGTACCCCTAGAATTACCTTGTAGTTCTGGTTTTCCAGAAGGTCACGGTATACTTCTACCCGCTCTTCGCTGCTGAATTTTGAATGGTAAATTCCCAGTTTGTTTCCAAAATGACGTTTGAGGCGAGTGGTGATTTGTGTGGTGAGGGCAATTTCGGGCAATAAATAGAGAACCTGCTGTCCCTGGTTGATGTATTTTTCGATCAGGTGGATATAGACTTCTGTCTTCCCGCTGGATGTAACACCATGAAACAATACAACGGTCTGCTCTTCGAAAGCCTTTTCAATTTCATCGAAAGCTTTTTGCTGAGCGGGAGAGAATATGTTTTTTTGCTTTACCGCTTTTTCGGTACGATCCAGGCGTCCTGTTTCATGCGCATATTGCTCAAAAATTCCTTTTTTCACCAGTTCGCCCAATGCACCGGCAGCACTGTTGTTTTCATTGAGCAGATGCTTTCGAGATAATCCCTGACCTTTCAAAGCATTACCTGCTCCTCCGGTTTTTTGAATCAGTGTCATCAGCAGGTTGAGCTGGCGTGGAGCTTTCTCCAGGATGTTAAAGGCTTCATGCAATCCCTCTTCAGAGCGGTAATTATCCCCAATGCGCAGGTGATTCTCCGTTTTTGCTTTGTAGCTCTCTCTGAGACGTTCACTTACAAATACGGCTCCCTCTTCCATTAGTTTCTGCAAAAGCGCCATACTGCTTTTCTGCTCCAGAAAATTGTTGATTTCCTGAACGGAGCATACTCTTTTTTCTGAGAGAAATGACAGTAGTTTGGTTGCCTTCTCCGGAAGATCATCCAGTTGGATATAATCCGGATTGTAATATACACGGGTTTCACTCTCCAGCTTAAGTCCGGAGGGCAATGCTGCTTTGTACACTTCGCCAAGGGTACATTGGTAATATTCAGCCATCCATTGCCAAAAGTCGAGTTGGGCGGAATTGACGATGGGGTTGGATTCCAAAACCGAAAGAATGGGTTTGGTTTCGTAATCAGCGGGTTTGTTGTGATGAATGGAAAAAACAATGCCCGAATACTGTTTCTTTTTTCCGAACGGGACTACCACTCTTATGCCGGATTCAAGGTTACCTGTTAGATCCTCGGGAACCTGGTAGGTGAACAATCTTGGAATCGGGATGGGCAATATTACATCAACAAAAGTATCGGGTTGTGTCATCTTTTTCCTCTTTTTATCGGGGTAAAGTTATGAAAAGAGTTTTTGTTGCCATACTATATTATTTTCACTTACCTTGTACGTGTGAGCGCCGATTTGATTGTCTCAGTACTACAAGGGTTAAGGGTTTGGTAATGTGCTTTTAAATTTTAGTTAATGATGGATGTTTTTCTTTGACTTCCGGAATTGAACTTTAATGCTAAATCTTTTTTTATGAGCTATGCTGGATTTTTGAAAGTGGGGATTGTGCCGGAACATCTCAATTTGAGCATGATCAATATGTGGACGCATGCTGCTATCCAACCCGAACAGTTCTATCGTACCGGATTTGAAACCATCTTTTTCAATCATAACAGAAATTTTGCCCTGAGTTGTGTCCTTTCATCAGCCATTCCGGTTGATAAGGAAATTGTTGTTGCCGGTCAAAAGCATCTTGAGGAAGTGGCTGGCATTGCCGGTCAATTGGATATTCCTTTCATTGAGTTTGACACTCCGGTGAATGAGTTGCCTTTAATTGAGACTTTTCTTTCCTCTCAGAATAATGTTTCTCACCTTGTTTTGGTGGTGGATAATAAAGATTCTGAGATCGAAAAATATATCAATCACCTGCGCCCGGTTTTGGATATAAAGGGGATTGATCTTATTCTTTACTGTACTGCAATGGTGGAAAGCATCAACGACCGTACCAATGGTGCAGTGGATTATCTTGTTGGCGGATGGGAAGAGGCTCCTGAAAACGCTTTTGTGGTTGCCCGCCGCAGCCGATTGGTACAAACCGAAGGGAACTCCCGATCCCTTGATCTGGATTTGTATTCGTCATGGCAATGGGGCCTGAAGACAAGGGGCGCTAATATCCTTCCTATGGAAATGTAGGATTTTCTGGTTTTTCGACGGACTTTTATCTGATCGTGCCCGAAAAAATGCTTAATTTTCGGGACAAACAAAATACGTTTAAGATGAAAGGCGGTGTCCAAAAAGAACGAAGTAACTGTTTAAAAATAGAATAATAAGTTTTCTAACACAGAGGTCACAGAGCTTAAAATTGCAAAGCGATTTTGGGCTCCGTGCTATTTGTGGTTTGCTTACAATTCGTATAGTGCTATTTGATAGAAAGACAACTGATAAGCACTATTGTTTTATTCTCTGTGGAAAATTAAACAGTTTCTAAAAAAAAATGTCATGTTGAGCGCAGTTTAAGCCTCCGAATTTCAAACGAACAGATTCTTCGCCAGACTCAGAATGACATCAAAATTGGACTTTTTGGACAGCTTCTTTTTTCAGACCATAAAAAATTAAGTTTATACGGATGAAAGTTCACTTTATAGCCATTGGCGGAAGTGCTATGCACAACCTGGCCATAGCTCTGCATAAAAAAGGTTTTCAGGTTACCGGATCAGATGATGAGGTTTTTGAACCCAGTAAATCCAGATTGAAGCAATTGGGGCTGTTGCCCGATGCTGAAGGTTGGTTTCCTGGTAAAATTACACCTGAGTTGGATGCTATTATTCTCGGGATGCATGCCCGGCCCGATAATCCTGAATT